>QHRX01000179.1 GCA_003221455.1 Candidatus Rokuibacteriota bacterium | reverse complement strand
AGCGTTCAAGTGAAGCTCCCGGCTCGCCCACACCCACCTCGCCCACGTCGCCCCCACCTCGACTTGACTAGCGCCGGCGGCGGCAGCTACCCTCACTGGAGGCGCTCGACCTGACGATCTCAGGGAGCCCGGGGACCTACGGGGAGCAGATGCTCACATTCATCGTGTCGCGGGAATCGCCCGAGCAGTTCGAGTACATCAAGCAGGCCTTCTCGGGCGAGGAGACGGTGCGGGTGATCCTCGACCGGCGAGTCGGACAGCGGCGGCGGTCCGAGCCGAGTTCCGAGAAGAACGTCGAGCGCCGGCGGTCCGATCGACGCTCGCGGCAGCATCTCGATCGCGAGCTGCAAACGCTCGGCTGGGCGCTGATCCGCTAACGCGCCACGCCGGGAACGACCCCGGCCGAACCGGTCGGTCTCCCTCGCGGCCCATGCCTGGCGCCGCTCGTGCGCCCGAGGGGCGAACGCGAGCCGGGCGGTCGGGCGCTTCGCGACACCGCCTGCCCGGCCGCCGCGACGCGCCACTCAGGGGAACTCCGTGACGACGATCGCGGAGACCTAGGCTGCCTTCGCTGACACAGCCCGTCCTCGCGATGACGGCCTGACACACTACGTCGGCGGGTCCGCCGCTCCTCCGGGCGTATCCGGGCGTCGCGTCGGGGGAATCGCCGTCCCCTTCCTTGGTCCCGGCGTTGCATCTCCCCGCCTCGGAGGTGCTGGCCCCATGCGATCGACACTCCTCGGCATCCTGGCGTTCTCGCTCATGGCCGGCCCGGCCCTCGCGGCCCCGGCCAACGACCGTATCCTTCCGGTCGACCAGTACACGTCGGAGAAGGGGCGGCAGCTCGCCGTGACGCATGCCGCCGCCCTCCGCGACCTCGAGGCGTACCTCTACCACTGCCTGCCCTGGGTGGAGGTGCAGAAGCAGAGCATCGGCTTCTTCAAGCCGAAGCAGGCGACGGGGGACGCGCGCTACCTCTCGGTCCGGCTCTTCGTCGAGCAGGACCCCTCGCCCCAGTTCGCGGCGTTGCCCGTCGACAAGCGCGCCTCCTCGATGTTCTCCCGCTACGTCGGGCCCCTGCTCCGCCGGATGAACCACGACGCAGCCGTGCGCGCCGACTCCGGGATCGACGGCTACACGATCATCCTGGGGTGGCTGAAGCAGGGGTCCCGCGGTGAGGGCGAGCGACCGGTGCACGAGGTGATCGCGGTCTTCGTCGACAGGCCGGCGGCCGTGGCGTACCTCACGGGCGCGGGCCACGCCCGCGACCTGGTCTCACGGGCGCGGGTGCTCGGCTTCGACGGCGAGACGGCACTCGGCGAGCTGCGGCTCTCGGCCTGGGAGGACAACTTCGTGACGACCTACAAGGTCAAGAACTACGAGCTCGCGCCGGGCGTCTCCTGCCAGTGACCGGCCCGGGCGGCCTCGCTCGGTAGCTCCCGCACGCCGCCCCTGAGCCCCCCCCCGGCTCAGGGGCGTTCCGTCGCCCCGGATTCCGCCGTCGCCCGCACCGCGAATTCCACCGAGACTCGATCCTGGACGGCGATCGCGCCGAGGAGCGCCCGGTAGGGCTCGATGCCGAAGTCGCTCTGCTTGACGGACACCTCCCCCTCGGCGTCGAGCGACGCGGCCGTCCAGCGCGCACGAAGCGGCGCGCGGACCTGCCGGGTCCGTCCGTGCAGCTCGAGCACGCCGGCCAGCACGCCGCGCGCGGAGCCCGCCGCGCCCGACGCGGGCCCGGAGAGCTCCAGCCGAACGGCGGTGAACGCGATGACGGGATAGCGCTCGGCGTCGAGCCCCTTCGGACCACGCGCCTGAGCCTCTACGGTTCGGATGTCGTCCGGGGAGAGCTCTGGCTGGCGGTCCCGGAGGGAGTCCGCCGCCACGGTCACGCTGACCTCGACCGGCTCCGGCCGCGCGGGATCGAACGTCACCGTCGCGCTCCATCGCTCGGGGACGAAGTGATGGTCGTGCAGCGCCGGGGAGAGGAGACCCTTGCGGAAGACGTGGACGACGAGCCGGCTCTGGGAGTGGTCGACCCGCCAGATCCGGGGCGCCGCCAGGCCGGGGCTCCACACGGCAAGGACCGCGAGCCCCGCCGTCACGAGCGCCCGCGCCGCGCGCCGACGCGTGGGCGGGCGGCGGGTCTCAGGGGGCACGCGCTACCGCCCCACCCCCGCGGTCTCGTCCACGTCGGCGTCCTCGCGGAAGTGGGGCATGACCTCCTCGGCGAAGAGCTGCATCATCTCGAGCGTCGCCTCGTGGGTGCCGGCGGGGAAGCCCGAGCAGACGACGCCCGCGCGCAGCTCGTCGGCGAAGACCCGGAGCTTGTCGCGGACCGTCCCGGGGCTGCCGCAGATGATGTAGCCGCCCGCCTCCAGATCCTCGAAGCTCAACTCCGTGGGGAGCTTGAGACCGGCCGCCAGGAGGCGCCGGAGCGAGGCCTCCGTCGTGTAGCCCGGCGGCTGCCAGAACTGGAGCGGCATCCTGAGCCCCACGTGGTAGACCCAGAGGGCGTTCCGCCGGGCGATCGCGTCGGCCTTGGCGTCGCTCTCGGCCACGACGATCGGCAGGTTGACCGTGAGCTGATAGCGGCTCGCCGTGTAGCCGCTCCGCTCGCACGCCTCCCGGTATTCCCCGTAGATCTGGGCGATCCGCTTGATCGGCGTGAAGACCATGAGGTACGGGAAGCGGCGCCGGGCGGCCCACTCGACCGTCTCCGCGCTGCCCTGGGAGGGGCACCAGACGGGCGGGTGGGGCCGCTGCAGCGGGCGCGGCCAGGGGTTGACGAACGGGTAGCGGTAGAACCGGCCGTCGAACGGAAACGGCCCCGGCTCGGTCCAGGCGCGGAGGATCAGCTCCGCCGCCTCGTAGAACCGCTCGCGCGAGTGGGTGGGGTTGACGGCCGTGGAGTAGTACTCGGGGCCGATCCCCCGCACGAAGCCCGAGATCACCCGCCCGCCCGACGCCACGTCCAGCATCGCGATCTCCTCGGCGACGCGCAGCGGGTTCTCGCGGAGCGGAAGCCCGTTGCCGAGGATCGCGATCCGGGCCCGGCGCGTCCGCCGGACGAGCATCGCCGCCATGACGTTGGGACTCGGCATCGTGCCGTAGCAGTTCTGGTGGTGCTCGTTGACGCAGAGGCCGTCCCAGCCGAGCGTCTCCGCGTACTCGAGCTGGTCGAGGTACTGGTTGTAGAGGACGTGGCCGACCGCGGGGTCGTAGTGGCGGTTCGAGAGCGTCACCCACGAGGACGGCTCGCCATGCTCGAGCGGGTAGGGCATCAGGTGGAAGTAGTAGAACTTCATCGGGCGCCCTCGCAGGCGGCGCAGAAGTCGCCGACGACGGCGGCGACCGGCGCCGGCTCCTCGAGGTGCGGCACGTGGCCTGAGCCGCCGAAGATCTCCAGGCGGGCGCCCGGGATCTCGGCCGCCCACACCCGCGCGCAGGCGAGCGACGCGACCCGGTCGTGCTCGCCCCAGCAGAGGAGCGTGGGCGTCGTGACGCGGGCAAGCCGCCGGCGGAGGAGCGGATCGTAGAGGTAGGGGTTCCAGGCGACGCGGGCCAGCGCCGCGCGCTCGCGGGCCAGCTCGAGGAGCGTGTCCGGCCCCTCTCCGCCGGGGACGAGCGCCAGCGCCGCCGTCACGTCGTGGAACACGGTCGACACGAGCTCGGGCAGGTCCATCGCGAACAGGAAGGGGTAGATCCAGCCGTCGACCTTGATGCCGACCGGATCGATCAGCACGAGCGACGTGAGGCGGTGGGCGGCCATCACCGCGATCTCGGCCGCGATCCAGCCGCCGAAGGAGGCGCCCACCAAGTGCACGCGTTCGAGCTCGAGCAGGTCGAGGAGGTCGAGATAGTGGAAGGCGAGGTCCGAGATGTGCTCGATCCACTCGGCCGCCGGCGAGCCGCCGTGGCCCGGGTGACTCGGGAACTCGACCGCGAACCGGCGCGCCAGGTGGTCCTGGAACGGAAGCCAGCGCCCGGCGCCTCCCGCGCCGTGCAGGAACAGGAGCGCCGGGCCGGCGCCGCCAGAGAGCAGGCGCACGGGCACACCACGGACCGTCAGTTCTCGCGCTCTCGTCATCTCCAAGGCGGCGGGGCGGCCGGACGTCGAACGCGACCCGGAACGTCGGCCCGGAGTATAGGGGCGCCCGGGCGACCCGGTCAAATGGCGTGGGCGAGCGCTCCGTCCCGCGCGCCGGTCGCCCGGTGCCTGCCTCTGCCGGCCACTGGTGCCGCGACGGAAGCGGTACCGGGTGATCGAGGGGCGGGAGTAAGCTGAGCGGGTTGGACGAGCTGATCCTCAAGACCCTCCTCGCCCTGCTGCTGACGGGGCTCGGCGCCGCATACACGCTCGGCTGGTGGCGCCTTCGCGCCGCTGGTCACGCCCAGGTCGCCGCCTCCTGGCGGCTTGCCCTCTACCTCGGGGGCCTCGCGAGCCTCGCGGCGGCCCTGCTGTCGCCGCTCGAGGCGCTCGCCGAGGAGCTCTTCTCCGCACACATGATCCAGCACGAGCTGCTCACGATGTACGCGCCGGCGCTGCTCCTGCTCGGCAATCCCCTGCCCGTCGTCCTCTGGGGGCTTCCCCGGCGGGCGCGCCGGACCGCGGCGCGGCCCCTCACGCGGGGGCGGGCGCTCCGCCGAGCCCTCTGGACGCTGACGCGTCTGCCGGTCGCGTGGGCCCTCTACGTCGGGACCCTGTGGGCCTGGCACTTGCCGTTCCTCTACGAGGCCGCGATCCGGAACTTCGAGCTCCACGTCCTTGAGCACGCGGCGTTTTTCGGGACGGCGGTGCTCTTCTGGTGGCCGATCATCGAGCCGGCGCCCCGGCTCCGGCGGCGCCTGAATGCGGGCTTCAAGATCCTCTATCTCATCGCCGCCACCGCGCAGAACACCCTCCTCGGGATGTTCCTGAGCCTCCCGCAACGCGCCCTCTACCGGCACTACGCGCAGACGGCGGCCGCGCGCGGCGCCGACCCGCTCGACGACCAGACGCTCGCCGGCGGGATCATGTGGGCGAGCGGTCACATGTACCTCCTGCCGATCCTCCTCCTCGTCTGGGCCTACGCGCGGCAGGACGCGCGAGCGAGCAGATCGCTCGCTTAGAAATCCTCGGCCAGTCGGAGCCGGTCGGGCGAGCACCCGTTTTGTAGAGCTGCCGTTGCGGTCTGTCGGCAGCCAGTTTCGGATCACGACAGGCAGAGCAACGTTCCGGTCGCGCGTGAGTTCTCGCTGTCCGCCTTTGGGCCAGCGCGCACAGATCTCGGAGGGCTTCTGTCACTGGCTCGGCAAGAACGCGTGGCAAACCGCCCACACCCTTCTTGAGCGATCGCCCTTTGGTCGGTTTGCCCTGTGCGCCAACGCGCCGGTTCAGCGACAGCGCTCTGGCGCCCGCCGGTGCAACCGGTTGTTCGGCCGCGTCGGCCCGGGATGGGTATAATATGCCCAATGACCAGCGCACTGGACACCGCCATCGCGAAACTCACGACGCTGCCTGCCGACGAGCAGGACCGGATCGCCCAGTGGCTGCTCGAGGAGCTTCGGGACGAAGAGCATTGGACACGCCAGTTTGCAGCCTCACAGAGTGCGCTGAGCAAGCTCGCGGCCGAGGCCCGGGCTGAGCGCGCAGCCGGCAGAGCGACGGAACTCGACCCCGACAAACTGTGAGATCGCGCGCGACGCCGCGCTTCTGGGCGGCGTATCGCGACCTGCCACCTGAGATCCGAAACGTTGCCCAGAAAGCGTATCGGCTCTTCCGGGAGAACCCCGGGCACCCGAGCCTCCACTTCAAGAAGGTTCACGATCGCGACCCCATCTACTCCGCCCGCGTGACCCTTGGATATCGCGCCGTCGGCCTTCTGGAGGACGACGAGATCACCCGGTTCTGGATCGGGTCGCACGTTGAGTATGATCGTCTTCTCGATAAGCTTTAGCTTCCGTGCTATAGGCCCAACGCGGCCATCGAGCTGCGGCGCTCCGCGCCGCAGCTCCGGGACGCGCGGGCGAGCAGCTCGCTCGCCTAGAGATCCTCGGCCAGTCGGAGCCGGTCGCATCGGGCGAGCACCTGTTTTGTAGTGCCGCCGTTGCGGGCTGTCGGCGGCGAGTTTTCAGATCGCGGCAGGCAGAGCAACCTTCCGGTCGCGCGGGAGTTCTCGCGGTTCGCTTTTGGTTCCAGCGGGCATAGGTCTCGGGGCGCTTCCATCACCGACCCGCAAGAACGCGCGACAAACCGCCCACACCCTTCTTGAGCGCTCGCCTTTGGTCGGTTTTGCCCTGCGCGCCATGGGCTCACTCATCGTCACCCTCCTGGCGATGACTCGAGCAGACTCTCCCCACCCTCGGAGAATCACGCGAATGGGTCGAAGGCGGCGCCGAGCTCGGCGCGGCGGAAGCCCCCCGCCTCAGCGGAAGCTCGCCCGGACGGGGCCGAACGGGGCGAACCGCGACTCCACGCGGTCGCCCGGGTTCAGAGCGTACTGGCGGGTGAAGGAGCCCGACATGACGCGCATGCCCGCCGCGAGCGGCCAGCCGAACTCGCCGAGCTTGTTGGCGAGCCACGCGAGCGCGGCCGCCGCGTCGCCCATCACCGCGGCGCCGGTCGCGTGCTCCACACGGACGTCGTTGACGAAGACCTCCACCGTCGCCGTGCCAAGGTCGAGCTCCGGCGGGAGCGGGCTCGTCGGCGTCCCGGTGACGAAGGCCTTCTGCTGGGCGTTGTCGGCGAGGGCCAGGTTCAGGTCGGCCGCGAAGTCGCCGCGGCGCTCGACGATCTCGAGCGCCGGCGCGGCCGCGGAGATCGCCGCGCGCGCCTGGGCGAGCGTCACGCCGGGCCCGCGGAGGGTCGTGCCGACCGTCAGGCAGAGCTCGTTCTCGAAGCCGGGCCGGACCAGCTCCGCCCAGTCGAAGACGGCGCCACTCGGCCGGGCCCCGCTCGCCAGGAGGAAGCCGAAGACCGGCTCGTGCACCCCCTGCTGGATCTGCATCGCCCGCGAAGTCAGCCCGATCTTCCAGCCCGCGTGGACCTCGACCCCGGCGACCAGCCGCGCCAGGATGCCGAGCTGGACCCGGTAGGCGTCGGCCTGGGTGAGCCGGCCCCGCCACTGGGCGGGGTAGTAGACGCCCTGCCGCGCGTGCTCGAGGAGCGACTCGATCACCTCGTCGACGTCCATCGGCCGTCTCCCGTTCGTGAGGCGGGGCGCCGCCCTCAGGGGGGCGTCGGTCCCTCGGTCACCTGGACGAGCGTGTCCGTCGCCACCCAGCGGGCGAACGCCGCCCGCACCTGCTCCGCGGTCAGCTCCACGTACCGGTGAGCGGCCAGGACCGGTTCGTCGAGCGGGAGGTCCCGGACGGCCAGGAACACCAGCCGCTCGGCGATGGCGGCCGCGCCCGACTCGGAGAGCGGAATCTGCTTGAGCGCCAGGGATTTCGCCCGCCGGAGCTCGTCCGGGCTGACGACCGCCCGCTGCATGTCGCGGAGGTTTCGCTCGACCAGCGCGCGCGCCCGGGAGACGTTCGGCGGGTCGCACGCGTAGTCGACGACGTAGAGCGCGCGGGTCTTGCCCACGTCGAACGTCGAGTCGACGTAGTAGACGAGCCCCGCCTGCTCGCGGAGGTCCCGGTAGAGCCGGGTCGCGTAGAACGAGCCGCCCAGAACCCGGTTACCGAGCTGGAGGGCGTAGTAGTCCGGATGGGACCGGTTGAGGCCGAGGGTCTCGGCGAGCGTGACCTTGTCCTGAACCCGACTCGTGTCGGGCACGACGGTGGCGGCGGGCCCGTTGCGCGGCACGGGCGGCAGGACCGTCTCGGGCGGCGGCCCCGCGGCACGGGCGTCGCCGAAGGACTTCAGGATCACCGCCTGCGCCCGCTCGGGGGTGACGGCGCCGATCACGACGATCGTGGTCAGGTCGGGCCGGAACACGCGCTCGAAGTACGCGCGCACGGCGGCGGGCGTGAGGGACCCGACGGTCGCCGGCGTGGCCTCGCGGAGCAGCGGGTCGCCCTTCGGGAAGAGCGCCGTCCGGAGCGCGCGGCCCGCCAAGTAGTCGGGGCTCTCAAGCCGGCCCGCGACGCTCGACGCCACCTGGCGCTGGACGATGGCGAAGGCGGCCGCCGGCAACGCGGGACGGAGCTGGTTGTCGGCCAGCAGCTCGACGCCGCGCTCAAACTGGTCGGCGAGCACCTCCAGCGAGAAGTCCGTGCCCGCGGAGGCGTCGGCGGCGATCCGGTCGAGCTCCCCCAGGTAGGCGAGGCGATCGAGCGACGTCGTCCCGAAGGAGAGCAGTCGGTCCAGGACCTCGTCGACCCCCTCCTGACCGGGGGGCGTCTCGAGGTCCGGGTTGTTGCGGACGTGGCCGTAGACCCGCACCGTGTGGCTGATCGATTCGGGCTGGACGATGAGCTGGAGCCCGTTGGGAAGGCGGGTCACCACCGGGTGGACGGTCGACGGCGGGACCGACAGCCGGTTGACGCTCGCCTCCGCCCACGGCGGCAGACTCACCGGGCCCCCCTGCGCGAGCGGCACCGCCTCCTTGCCGCCAAAGCCCTTCGACGCGACGGGCTGGCCCGACGACTGAGGGCGCAGCACGGCCACGACCGCGCGAGCCGGATCGAGGGAGCTCCGCGCCACCCGGTTCACGTCGTCCGGCGTGACGCGCTCCACGGCCGCGATCTCGTCCTCGGGAGACTGGCGGCCGTCCACCGCGATCGCCTGCGACCAGGCCTCCGCCAGCCCCGGCACGGAGTCGCGCTGGAACTCGACGCGAGCCACCTCGCGTCGTTTGGCAACCTCCACGAGGTCCGCCGGCACGCCGCTCGTCGCCGTCTCGCCGAGGACCCTTCGGACCGCGGCGAGAAGCACTGCGGTGTCAGCGCCCCGCGGGAACGCGGCCACCGCGTAGCCGATCCCCGCCTCCGGCAATTGGGTCACCGAGAACCCGGCGTCGAGGGCACGGCCGTCCGCCACCATCGCGTAGAGCTCCCCCCGGCGGCTTCCGAGGACGTCGGCGAGCACGCGCGTCGCCGCGTAGTCCGGACTGGCCGAGCCCGGCAGCCGGAACGCGACGAGGATGAGGCCGTAGGGAAGGTCGGTCCCGAGCTCGAAGGTCTCGGGGCTGACGGGCTCCAGGCGGACCGCCGGGCGCGCCGGGAGCGGCCGCGCCGGGATGTCGCCGAAGAGCCGCCGCACCGTCCCGAGCGCCGACGCGGGCTCGACGTCGCCGACGACGACGAGGACGGCGTTGTTGGGGGCGTACCACGTCTCGTGGAACTTCCGCAGCATGTCCGCCGTCGTCTTGGCGAAGGACTCGCGCGACCCGAGCGCGTCGTGGGCGTACGGCGTGCCCTTGAAGATCGCGGCCAGGAGCTTTGTGTAGGCGACGTACTGGGGGCTCGACAGGTCCTGGGCCACCTCCTGGTTGATCGCGCCGCGCTCGCGCTCCCACAATTCTGGGCGGGCCAGGATGCCGCGCATCCGGATCGCCTCGATGTGCAGCGCGACGTCCAGATCCTCGGCGGGAACGGTGAAGACGTACTGGGTCAGCCGCTGCTGGGTGGAGGCGTCGAACATCCCCCCCACGGCGGCGGTGATGGCCGCCAGCTGGTCGGCCGAGAGGTCGGGGCTGCCGCGGAACATCATGTGCTCGAGGGCGTGGGCCATGCCCGGGAAGCCCGCGGGGGCCTCGGTCGAGCCCACCAGATAGTTGAGCGAGGTGGTGACCACGGGGGCGAGCGTGTTCCTGACGACGACCACGCGCAGGCCGTTGTCGAGGGTCGCGCGCAGGACGCCGGGGGCGCCGGCCGGGTCGCCGCGGACGACGGCGCTCCCCGGCGGACAGAGGAGGCCCGCCGCGAGCCCGAGCACGGCCCACCGCCGCCTCCGGCCTGCACGACCCTCCCGAGCTCCGACTGTCCGCACTCCGCGGGTCCGGTGTCGATCGACGGTCATGCGCTCTCCCTCGGGCCCATCGTGGTTAGGTTCTCGGGCCGAACTCGACGGGATCAGCATGCACGGCCTCGGGCCGCTCGACAACCGCCAGCTTTCCCGGCCGTCTGCCCGATTTGGGCGTACGCTAGAGCCCCACGAGGACGCGCGTGAACGAGGCCAGCCCGATTGCCGCTGTGATACTCGTCGTGAGCCTCGGTCTCCTCGGGCACCCGGCCCCCGTGTCCGCGGGCAGAGCCTCGACCGGCGGGGCTGGGCCGGGCGCCCTCCTGGCGAGCCGCGGCCTGTCGATGGGGACGGGCCGAGCCAGATCCGGCCCGGTCTTCGGCGGGGGCTCAGCCCGGATCCGACGGCCGTGCGGCGCGCGCGGGGCCCGCTGCTTCGGCGGCGGGTCAAGCCTCGACGCGATCGGCCTCGAGGCGGAGAGCCTCCTCGTCGTCGACGCCACGCCGGGCTCCGCCCAGGTGTTTTTGGACGGCCGCCCGCTCGGTACGGCCGGCGAGCTCCTCGCCCGGGCCCTTCCGCTGGCGCCGGGCGACCATGTCGTCGCGATCGTCGCGCCCGCCTACCGGCCGTGGATCGCGCGGGTCCTGACCGACGCGCCCTACTCGACTCGCATCCGGGTCGCCCTGGTGCCGGAGTGAGTGAGAGGGAGGGCCGCGCCGAATGCTGATGCCGCTCGCCGTCGGCGCGGGTCCTCTGGCCGTCCCCCTCCTGGGCCCGTGGACGGACGGGCGGGCGTGGCAATGGCAGTGGCAGGGCGACCTGCAGCCGCTCTGGTGGGTCATCGGCGCGGGCGGGCTCGGCATTCTGATCGTGATCCTGGCGCTGTGGGCGCTCGTGAGCCTCGCCCCCGTGGTCCTGGCCCTCGTCGGCGCCGCGCTCGGCATCCGCTGGCTGGCCGGGGCCACGCGCCGGTCCCGGCCCGACCGGGCCCTGCAGATCCTGCGCGAGCGCTACGCGCGCGGCGAGATCGGCAAGGACGAGTTCGACGCCAAGCTGCGGGATCTCCGGGAGGGGTGATCTGACCGTCGCGCGCGGGACCGGTCCGTGATCGGGGATCAGGCCGGGACGCCCGGCCGGTGGGGCCCGGGCACCGACCGCCCCGAAATGCTCCGCTTCCTCCGGGGCCCGCAGCGGCGGAGCTTCGAGCTCGTGCGGGCCGCCCGAATCTTCGTGGAGCTCATCCGCGGCTTCCGGGCGCTCCACTTCGTGGGCCCCTGCGTGACCGTCTTTGGCTCGGCCCGCTTCGCCGAGGATCACCCGTACTATCGGCTCGGCCGCGAGGTCGGCGCGCTCCTGGCGCGCGCCGGATTCACCGTGATGACCGGCGGCGGACCCGGCATCATGGAGGCGGCCAACCGCGGCGCGAAGGAGGTGGGCGGGCGCTCGATCGGCTGTAACATCGAGCTGCCGCGCGAGCAGCGGCCGAACCCCTACCTCGACCGCTGGATCACCTTCCGGCATTTCTTCGTCCGCAAGGTCATGCTCGTCAAGTACTCGTACGCGTTCATCGCCCTCCCCGGCGGCTTCGGGACGCTCGACGAGATCTTCGAGACCGCCACGCTGATGCAGACCCACAAGATGCAGGAGTTCCCGCTCGTCCTGATCGGCTCGGCCTTCTGGCGGCCCCTCCTCGACTTCTTCGAGAACCGCCTCGTCGCCGAAGGGACCTGTGAGCGGCAGGACGTCGAGCGCCTCGTCGTCACCGACTCGCCGCGCCACGCGGTCGGCGTGGTGACCGAGGTCGCCCTGCGCCAGTTCGGCCTGACCTACGCCCCGGTCCTCCGGCGCCGGTGGTTCCTCGGGGAGTGAGGCGGGCAGCCCGGGCCCACACCCCGCGAGTCGCCGCGCCGCGCGCGGGGCGCCCCTTGACCGGGCTCCCCCGCAGCGCTAGCGTTGGGCGCATCGTTCAACCGACGCGCACGGCGTCTTGGAAGGCCTGACCCGGAGGGAACGGAGGCGACGATGCCCATTCAGACCGCGGACGTCATCATGCCCGGCAACGTGAACGCGTTCGAAGTCGGCAAGCGGGGCGAAATCTCGTCGATCGCCGCCCTGGATCCGTCCTACCGGTGGATGCTGGAGAAGAATGTCACCGCGACCTTGGCCACCATCAAGCCGGACGGACTCCCGCAGCTGACGCCGATCTGGGTCGCGCACGACGGCACCAACATCCTCGTCAACACCAAGAAGGGTCGCCTGAAGGAACGGAACATGCGGCGGCGGCCGGATGTCAGCATCCTGTGCGTCAACCCGCAGAATCCCTACCACTGGATCACGCTCAGCGGTCGGGTCGTGGAGATCATCGAGGAGACCGAGCCCCGGAAGGGGCGTGAGGCGACCGAGACGGTCGACGAGCTGTCGCGCCGCTACATCAACAAGACGCCCTACCCTCTCCGGGACCCCAAGGGCGAAGTGCGCGTCCTCTTCAAGGTGCGGCCGACCTACGTGATGACCTTCGGCCCGCCGCCCGCGAGCTGACGCCCCCAGGGCCGGCCCCCGAGGGGCATCCCGTGGCCTGCTCGAGAGCGCTCGTTCAGCTTGTAGGAAGACGGGGCGCTGTCGACGAAGGGGCCATTCAGGCGCGGCCGCCCGCGGGGAGAGAACGGCTGCGGGCGGATCCGATCCGGAGGGGAGAACCCTCCCCTCCGGGGTGCGTTGTCGCTCGAGAGCTTACGGGGATGAGACGGTCGTGCTGTCGCCGGTGGCCGTCACGGTGAAGATGCCGCACGGGTTCGACGAGTAGCTATAGGCCGACCAGCCGGCCGGCGAGTTCGGAACCGACTTCATGAACGGCCCGCCGCTCACGCCGGAGATGGTCGCGGCAGCGGTCAGGTTGGCCAGGGCACCCGGCAAGGACCCGAAGGTCGCCGAGTACATGCTGATCGCGCTGACCAAGGTCCGCGCGTCGGCCTGGGCCTTGGCGATCCGGGCGCGCGCCTGGATGTTGGCGTAGAGCGGGATCGCGATGGCCGCCAGAATGCCGATGATCGCCACCACGATCATCAGCTCTATCAACGTGAAGCCCCGCTGGTTGCCCAGCGTCATGCGTCTGCCTCTCCAGAACGTTGTCATCGAAGTCTCCTTCGGCCGAGCCTGCGTCTTGGAGGTAGCAAGCAGGATGCCACCCGGTGGCGACCGACCGACGACCGAAAGCATCGAGATTCTCGGAAGTTTCTTCAATCGCTCGGCTGGGCCTGCCGGCCGGCGCCGACAGTGGAAGGCTACTCGACTGACGAGAAGTGTCACGCGGCCCGACGCCCGCGTGACCGCGAGCCGACCGGGGCGGCGGCACACTGCTCGCCGTCCGATCCCGGGTAGGTACCACTCGGGCGCCGCACCGCCAAAACGGCGCCTTGGCCCCGGCCGTGGCCGTTAGAGGATCGGCGCCGCGGGCCTCCTCGGGGCCGGCGCCTTTCGTGACGCGACGAGCCGGCAGGCGAGAGTCTCGAAGAGAGTTGCCAGGGACCCCTGTGTCGCGGGGCGTTCAATCCCTCCTCGCGGTGCCGAGTGCGACTCGCGGCGCGGGGAGGAGCGAGTCGGACGGGGCCGGCAGGACCCCCGCGGAATCCGCGGCGTCCGACGCGGCCTCCCCACCGGGGTCAGCGCCCGGTGTAGCGCGGGCCGGCAGCGGCCGACTGGAGCCAGTCTTGCCCCCCGCCGCCCATGGTTTGAAACAGCAGGACCGTATCAAGATACCGTTGCCCCTTGGACCGTGCGTAGCCGAGCGCCGCCTGCCCATAGAGGCGTTCCGCGTCGAGGACCTGGATCAAGCTCCCGCGCCCGGCCTTGTAGGCGTCCTGAGCGAGCTTCAACGACGCCTCCGAGGTCGTCAGCGCCGCGATTTGGGTGCGGAGGAAGTCGGCGTCGTTCTGGAGCGCGCGGAGCGTGTCCGCCACCTGGCCGAACGCCAGCAGCACGACTTGGCGGTAGGTGGCCAGTTGTGCCTCGAACGCGGCGACGGCCGCCCGCCGTTGGGCCTCGAGGGCGCCGCCATGGAAGAGGGGCGCGATCAGGCCGCCCGCCAGGTCCGTAATGAGGCTGGTGGTGTCGAGCAGCCCAGGGCCTTGCCGCACGGCCCGCTCGACCGTCCAGGACGCCGAGAGCGTGACGTTCGGATAGAGCAGAGCGGTGGCGACCCCGACCGCGGCGTTCGTGGCGTGCAGCTGCGCCTCGGCGGCCAGGATGTCGGGGCGCTGGTGGATCAATTCCGAAGGCAGGATGACGGGAAGCTCGGCTGGCAGCGCCAAGGCCTCCAGGTCGAAGTCGGGGGGTGACCATTGCGCGGGCGTCTCGCCCACCAGCACCGACAGCGCATGACGGGCCACATCGAGTTGTTGCTGGAGCGGCGGCAACAGGGTTCGGTCGCTGGCAAGCTGGCTTTGCGCAAGCAAGACGTCGGTCATGGCGACGGCACCGGCGTCAAACTCGATCCGAACAAGCTCGAGGTTGTGTTCGTCGGTCGCGATGACCCGTTCGGCCGCCTTGATCTGGGCCCGCGTCGAC
>QHRX01000008.1:37110-71653 GCA_003221455.1 Candidatus Rokuibacteriota bacterium | reverse complement strand
GGTTCCTCGACGACATCAACCTCCCCGGCCAGACCCCTGCCGTCGTCATGCGCTCGCTGCATGCGCACGCGCGGATCGGTCGATCGCCACCGCCGGGGTCCACGCGGGCCGGGGGCGTCCTCGCGCTCTGACGGGCGTCCGGCGGAGCCGGGTCGACGGCTCGCCGATGTTCAGGCCTCCCCTCCCGGGCCTGTGAGGGCCGAGCCGTAACGAGGTATCGTACGGGGGATCCTCCAGAGGAGGCGGTGATGAGACACGGCTTCGCCTTGCACGCAGGCACGGCGCCCGAGATCATCCGCACGTCGGCGCGGGAGGCCGAGGGGCTCGGGTACAGTTCCTTCTGGGTGAACCATCCCGGCGCGACCGACGGGCTGGTCGCGCTGGCCGTGGCGGCGAGCGAGACTCAGCGCATCGACCTCGGCGTCGGCGTCGTTCCGCTGCATACGCGCGGACCGGACAAGATCGTCCAGGGCGTGCGAGCCAACGCGCTCCCGCTGGATCGCCTCCTCCTCGGGGTCGGAAGCGCGAACCCGGGTGCCCTCCGACGCGTCCGTACGGGGGTCGCCGAGCTGCGGTCCCAGCTTGCCGTCCGCCTCGTCGTGGCGGCCCTCGGTCCGCAGATGTGCCGCCTGGCCGGGGAGGTCGCGGACGGAGTGCTCTTCAACTGGCTGACTCCCGAGCATGCCCGCCTCTCGGCCGAGTGGGTGCGCGCGGGCGCGGCGGCGGGCCGGCGCGCACCGAAGCTCTACGCGTACGTCCGCGTCGCTCTCGGATCCGCCGCGGGCGATAGACTGCTGGAGGAGGGAGCCCGGTACGCGGCCATACCGGCGTACGCGGACCACTTCGCGCGCATGGGGGTGAAGCCGGTCGAGACGGCCGTCACCGTCCAGAGTCCGAGCGCGATCGCGTCGGCCCTCGACAAGTGGCGGGGGGTGGTCGACGAGGTCGTCGTTCGCGCCATCACCGCGAAGGACACCGTCGACGAGAATCTGGCGCTTCTCCGGGCGGCGCGGCCCGCGTAGCGATCTGGGAGGCCGAGCCCTCCGGCTAGCGGAGGGGGAGCGCTAGCGCGAAAGCCCGGGCGGCGGTGGCGGGGGAGACCCTGGCGGCGGAGGGGGGATGTTGGCGGGAGCGCTAGCGGTAGGCGGAGTCGCAGCGGGCGGCGGCGTGTACATCGACCGAGAGCCGCCGGGAATCGGGATCTGGTTGCCCTTCGCGTACATGCACTGCATATAGGTCATGTCGTAACGACGCTGGACCGACCAGCTCGAACCCTCGGCGCTGCTCGCGCCCGCCGCCGTCCCGCCAAGCAGCCCAACGCCCGCACCGACCGCTGCTCCGGTCGCCGGGCTCCCGGCGGCGGCACCGATCGCGGCACCCGCCGCCGCCCCCACCGCCGTCCCGATCGCCGCCCCGCTCACCGTGCTCTCCGTCGCCGCTCGCCGCGGGGTCGTCCCCGTCTGCTGTGCGGCCCATTGACGGCAGACCGCATCATCGGCCTGAAATTGCTCGAAGTTCTTCCCCGTGCCCGGCAGCACCATCACGCTCGGCCCCGCGGGCACGGTCGCGCATGCCGCCAGGAACAGCGTGGCCAGAAGAGGGACGATGTAGGGCCTCCGCGTTCTCAATCGCATGGGATTCAGCCTACCACCGACCAATCGACGCGTCGACCAATCCCCTGCTCCGCCTTCTGGAGCGATCCTGTCTCCGACGCTGCGGTGTGCACGGGCTTCGTCCGCGCAGTCGCATGGCTGGCGAAGGTCTCTGGACTTTCGCGGTTATCCATATGCGACGATCGATGGGCCCCAGGACTCAGCGAGAAGGAAGACGTAATCCACGATCCCCGCCTGGACAGCTTTGCGGCGTGTGCCCGCACGCTCGCGATTAGGCCGGTCTCGCCGGGGCCGGTCGTTGGGGAGACGGCCGTCGCGGAGGACGCGTCGGCAAAGGTCGGGGTGGAGCCGGGGCAGTCTTCGGGCGGACCGAGCCTTCTCGATTGTGATGTGATCGTCGGTCTTTCATTGGGACACCTCATCCGCCGTCAAGAGGAGGCGGCAGTGGGACCGTCGGTCGCGAGTCTTGGCGGTCTTTGGGCCGACCAGTTCGACCGCGACCGTCGGTCGGCGGACCCTCCCTTGGTCTGGACTGGATCTGTCCTGACACTCCGGCCGGTGGGCAGACTGAGACGCATCCGCCATGGTCGTCGTCATCGTCGGGTGTCGATGGTCCGGCGACGAGGGTCACCGCGAGCACACGCATGGCATGGCACGCGATCGCGGCGCCGTCCCCGCGCCCTCCCGGAAGAACCTCGGTCTTGAGCCATGGCCAGTCCCCGCCAACGGCCGCGTCACGCCTCGTAGATCTTCCTCAGCTCGGCCTCGGCCCACGCGACCGCCTGGGCCGGCGGCATCCCCTGGACCGCCTTGGCGTACATATCGGTGATGATGTACTTGGAGTACGCCTCGGTCGCCTTAGCGCTCGACGGCCCGGCGTAGCCAAACATGCGCGAGGCACGGGCCGCGGTCCGAAACGGCTTCATCGCGTCGTCCACCCGTTCCCACATCGGATGGTGCTCCCAAAACGCCGCGGCCCCGACGTTATAGCCCGACTCGATCTCGAACCACTTGCCGAACTGCTCCTTCGCGTGTAACCACTTCAGGAACTCCCTCGCCGCCTGCTGGTTCGTCGAGTACTTCATGACGGCGTGCGAGAACGCGAGGTGGTAGGCCGGCCTCCGCTGCGGACCATCGGGGATCGCGAAGTGGGAAATGTCCTTGTACATCGGCTGGCCGAATTCGTCCTTGATCGCGTCCGGCTTGCGCTTGGCGACGATGTAGATCGAGGCGCCGTTCAGGGTCGCGCTGACCTCGTTGGCGTGGAAGGCTCGGTTGTTGTTCGTGTCGTCCCAGGCGAGCCCGCCCTCGTCACACGCCTCCGTCCAGAAGGCCGTCATCCACTTGACCGACTCCAGCGTCCCCCTCGAATTGAGGACGACCTTCTTCCCCGTGGTGTCCGTCTCAGCCCCGCCGAAGCCCCAGAGGAGCGGGTACGTCCAGGCCGGGGCGTCGCCGAATGTGTGGCCGAGGGTCTGACCGATGGGGCGGCCCTTCTTCTTCAGCGCCGCACCCACCCTGCGGTAGTCGTCGAGCGTCTTCGGCGGTTCGAGGGCGCCCACCTCCGCAAACCACGACTTCCGGTAGGTGATCAGACCGCCGACGATCTCGTAGGGCAGCGCGAGCCAGCGGGTGCCCTCTCTGGCCGCGGCTTCGGACTCAGGGTAGTAGCCGCCCTGGTCTCGGGCTTTCCACTCGCACAGGTCGGAGACGTCGGCGAGGGCGCTCTGATAGAGATGGGGCCAGTTGTGGAGCATCAGGATGATATCGGGGCCGCTGCCGGACTGGATCGCGGCGGTAATCCGCGCCTGGAGGTCGTTCGCGTTGATGGTCTCGAGGGTGACCTCGGCCCTCGTCTGCTGATTGTACTCGGCGATCTGGCGCCGCAGTTCGACGTCCCCCTCGGGAACGAAATCGACCCACTGAAGGAGGTGGACCTTGGTCCCCTGAGCGTAGGCGGGCGCCCGGCGCGCCGCGAGGATCTCTTCCACCCCGCCGGCGGCGACGGCCACACCGGCGGCACCGCTGATCCTGAGGAAGGTCCGGCGATCGACACGGGAGTCCAGAGGCTTGTCGGGGTCGTTCGGCGTCATCGTCATCGGATGCCACTCCTTCCGCGGCGGGCCTGCCCGCTTCCTCGATTCGCCCCCGGTCGTGATGACGGCTCCCTTCGTCTCCGTCGCCGCCCGCCTCCACTCGCACCCACGTGAACGTGTCGGGTCGCTCGTCGGGCGGCGTCGAGGGCCGTCAAGGTCGGAGAATGCGCCGAGGTTAGCGCCGGGTCCGGCCGTGGTCAAGGAACCCCGGGGGGGAGCGCGGGGAGCCGGACCCCGGCGGGTCACGCCGGAACTGACGACATCGAGTTACGCCGTAGAGTCTGGGGCCCGAAATCCCTTCAGCGGGAGGCGCTTGACTCGTGTAAACTTAATGGGCCTGGCGGACCGTCGGTTCACCGAGAACCCTCCGTAGCCTCAGGCCGCGTCTCGAGCCTCTTCCGGGTTCTGGCCGTGCACTGAACGGAAGCCTTCAGAAGGAGTGCGTCGTGGCCGTCAAGCTTTTCGTCGGAGGTCTCTCGTTTTCCACGTCCAGTGAGCGTCTTCGTGAGGCGTTTGCCGCGGTCGGCGGAGTCGATTCCGCCAGCGTGGTGACCGATCGCGACTCGGGTCGGTCGCGAGGCTTCGGGTTCGTCGAGATGACGACCTCGGAGGAGGCCAGTGAGGCCGTGCGGCGCCTGAATGGCACGGAACTCGACGGCCGCCAAATCAAGGTGGAGGTCGCAAAGCCTTCCGGTTCTGGCGGGGAGAGGCGTGGCGAGGGCCGCGGGGGGTACGGCGGCGGACACGGCGGCTCCCGCGGGAGCCGCTGGTAGAGCGACGCGCGGGCGGCGTTCGACGTCAGCTGAACACGTGAGAGGTTGCGAGGAGGCAACTCATGCAGGTCGTGGCGTTTTCGACTCCCGTTCATCCCGAATGGCGCTGGCGAATCGTCAACTACGCCGGTGAAGTCGTCGAGGAGTCCGGTAGGACGTTCCGCACGATCGCAGGAGCGGTCGCCGAGGGGACGGCGCGGCTCGGACAGCTGAACGTCGTCGATCGCTCCGTTCCGCCCCGCGCGTATCGTTCAACCTCGCATCTCCGCGGCAGATAGTCTGCCTAGGCGACCGCGCTCGAGCGAACTTCGTCGGCTGCTTCAGCACAGCGTTCTGCACCTCTAATCTAACGGGGAGAGCCACGCGACGCGCTTTTTCTCCCAGCGCGGGGACGCCCGTCTCGGGCGTCCGCGCCGGGTGGTCATGGGGGTGAGGCCGTCACGGGGTTGAGCGCCTCACAGCTGAGGAACTGTTGCCGACGCTCGGCCTGTCGACGGACCCGTCGTAGCGGCGATAGATTGGCGCGAGTCTTGTGGTCGCCTCCGGATTGGCGCTTAGACCGGTCGGCGGCGAGGGCACCGAGGGTCATTGGCGACGGCCGCGATGATCTCGCTTTCGGCCTGGGCGCCCCCGCTACTTAGATCTCGTCACTCTCCCGGAGGAGCGTCGAGTCCTGCGCCGCTCTCGGGTGGCTCTCGCATCGATGGGCTGGATCAGCATTCGTATATGCTGGCTGAGATCCTGCAGAAGCCGTTGGCTCGCGTCCAGCGCCCGGTTGATCTGACGGAGCTCCTGCTGCAGCGTGCGCTGGCCCCGAAGGAGCCAGCGGATCGTGTCGCGCTCCGTTGGGATTCCCAGCCCGCGGTCCTTCTTCTCGGCCATCTTGTCTCTCCGGCTCGTGGTACCCATGCGCAGCCCCTCGTGGCGTCGGTCAAGGACGACCCCGACATGCGTGGAGCGAGCCGGCAACCGCGTCGCGTGCTCGTACCTGTGGAACTGCGCGACGATGAGAAGGGACGCCGGCGGGCCTCATGGGCGACCCCGTTGCGCTCGAGAGCCGCCCTCTGGGGCGAACAATCGGGGCACACTGCCCCCGGACCGAAGCGGGGGTACTCTACCTCGTCAGGCGGCTGCTAATCAAGTGGAGGTATTTCTGGCCGGCCGTCTCGAGGGTCGGCCGAGCCGTGCTTGTCCGGCACCCACCCATGGGTGCGCATGCATCCTGCGCGACGGTGCCTCGAACCGCAGGCACACACCCGAGAGCCCAGGCGAAGAGGCCGAAGGAGGGTCCTGCCGCGGTGGCGCCCTGTCTCGGGAGCCCGGAGTTGCCGAGTTCACCCACACGCGGTGACGCACCTCGTGATCGTCGACCTCCGAACCACGCGGCCTCGGCCGCGTTCGCGTCAGCCCAACGAATCGAAAAGCTTCTCGCTCGGCACGACGTCACGCTAGACTGCTTCAAGGACTTGACTCTACACCGACGAGCCCCGACGGGACAGTCAGGAGGCGAGGTTCATCTACTGCGCTACCGCGAACCGCAACCGGACATCTGGCCCAGCGAGTCTTGTAGGCCATCCCCGTGTGGGTGGCGCCTGGAACGGCCAGGCCCGGGGTCCCGGGAGGAATGACGAGAGGCCATCCATGCCGCGATCTGACAGTTGGCCTGCGGGAGGACTGTAGTCTCAGCGACAGAATTCCCGAGACCTTCTTCTTGCCGGTAGCTCACGTTAAACACTCGTCGAGAAGTGCTGCGAGAGGGGAGGCGGCCATGGAGAGGAGACAGGTGGCAACGCGCGTTCGGAGCCTCAGGACGGTGATCGCTCTCGGAGCCGCGATCGCTTCGCTCGCCCCTGCCGGCGGGCCGGTGGCGCGTGCGCAGCAGTTGGTATGGCTCAAGATCAACGTCGAGACGAGGGCCGGTGCCGAAGGCCAGCGATCCTGGGCGGTCGCGTCAACCACCTCCGACAAGGAGGCTACGACCAAGACCCGTGTGCGGAAGCTCTACCTCGTGCTGGACGGTCACACGCGCCAGGAGCAGGAGTGCGAGGACTGTGACTCGCTCCAGGTGGAGGAGTACCACGAGGGAGAGCAGTTTGCACAGGTGCGGGCGCGGGCCTGGGCTGAGGGGCCGACGATAGGCGTCGTGGAGGCGTCCGCCGACAGCCCGAGGTAGTGGGGTCGAGGGACCAGGGGGAGCATCGCGGAACCCATGTTCTGTGAGCTCCTTGAGAGCGAGGCGAAAGAGCTCGCGCGGGGACACAGCGAGACGGACGAGGTGCCCGTGCGGGTCGGCCGGCGAACAAGGTCGACGATCTGATTCCATCGAGTCTTCGCGATGATTCGGTTCTTGCTCAGGGCGACCGGACAGGGGCCGCTGGCCGCGAGGGGGACGGATCGACACCGTCAGCGGCGGCGCCAGTTCGGGGCGGCGCTTCCCGGCGCACGATCAGCGTAGGTTCAAAACTGCCGCGCTGGGCAGCGTGCAAGGCGTTAGCCTATTTATAGGGACGCGCCTTCGGCTCGGCTCGACAGGGCATCGGACTTCTACGCCGGCTCAGACCATTCCCGCGGCGTCTACTCAAAACTCAAGGAGCGACGCTCGAGGCTCGGGGACCCGGATCTTGTAACTTCGCGACGAAGAGACGATGTGCAGATGGGGAAAGCCCTCGTGGGGCGCAGGATTCGAGGGCGGGCCGAGATTCGCGTGGAGTCGACGACCGCATAGCCCTCCTGAGAGTGTCTCGAGGCCCGAGGAAGGGCTCTAGTCGAGAGGTGTATCAGGCGGCCTCGGCGCCATCAGCGCTCGACCAAGGCTCGGAGGATTCGGCCAGTGCGCGGATGGCGCAACTTGCGCAGCGCCTTGACCTCGATCTGGCGGATGCGCTCGCGTGTCACCGCGAAGCGTAGACCAATCTCCTCGAGCGTGCGCTCGCCTTCGGCGCCCATCCCGAAGCGGAGGCGGAGAATCTCCTTCTCCTTTGGGGACAGGATGGCCAGTGCCCGTTCGACCCGTGTCATGAGATCCTGGCTCAGGATGGCGTCGTCCGGTGAGCCCGCTGACGTGTCCTCTAGGAAGTCGCCCAGCTCCGAGTCTCCGCCGACGGGACTCTCGAGCGAGAGCGGCCGCCGTGAGGACTCTAGGATCATTCGGACCTTATTCGCCGGGACCCCCGCATGCTGCGCTAGCTCCTCGGGCGTGGGATCCCGCCCGAGCTCGTTCACCATGGTACGGTTTACGCGCGAGATCCGGTGGAGCTGTTCGACGATGTGGACGGGAATCCGGATGGTCCGCGACTGATCGGCGAGGGCCCGGCTGAGCGCCTGCCGGATCCACCAGGTCGCGTATGTGGAGAACTTGAAGCCCCGGCGGTACTGGAAGCGATCGATCGCCTTCATGAGGCCGATGTTCCCTTCCTGGACGAGGTCGAGCAGCGATAGCTCGCTCCGCAGGTAGCGCTTGGCCACGGAGACCACGAGGCGGAGGTTCGCCTCCATCAGCTCCTTCTTGGCCTGGCGGACTTCGCGCTCGTGCTTGGCGATCTCCGCCAGCATGGCCTCGAGCTGCCGGCGCGGCAGCCTCGCCTCACGCTCGAGCCTCCGCAGCTCCAGCCGGGCCGCCGGGTTCGGCGCCTGCCGGGCGTCAGCGGACAGCCGCTCGATAGGCTCGCAGCGACGGCGGACGTCGGCGACCAGCTGGTCGATGAGCGCGGGCTTGAGCGGCATCCGGGCGACGATCTTCTGGATCGCGTCTCGGGCCGCCGCGATCCTCCTTGTATCGTTGCGCCGGGTCGTGGCAGACGGCCGCTTGAGGCGCGTCGACTGTCTCGGACGCGCGATCTGCCGCTCGAGCCAGCGGACGCGCGAGAACGCCCGGAGGACACACTTGACCTCGGCACCGTCCAGCTCTTCCCCTTCCTGCAGAATGACATCGTCGGCCGGGATCTCCTCCCGGCGGAGGCGGTCCCCCACCTGGAGGAGGGCACTCAGAGCCATGGGGATACCGGCGAGTGCCCGGCGCAGCGCGATCTGGCCGATCTCGATCCGCCGGCCGATCTCGACCTCCTGCTGCGCGGTCAGCAGCGGGATCTTGCCGATCTCCCTGAGGTACAAGCGAACCCCGTCCTCGCCTTTCAGTGGCGTGAAGGTTCGTTCGCTGGCTAGCTCTGGGCTCTCTTCGGAATCGTCGAGAACGGGATGTGGGCTCTCGGCCGCCTCTCCGGAGACGAACGCTGTCGGCGCGCCCGGGGCCGGGTCGACGTTCATCTCGGGTATCTTGAATGTCATCACGTGACCACTACCCCCCGTTCAACGGAGACACCTATGCGTCTTCGGAGTCGACACTACGCGGAGCCCTGTTGCCGACCAATCAGGTGGAGACCCGAATCAGCGAGGGGGAATCCCCCCACGGAGGCCGAGTTCCGGTCCTCACGTGCTCAGGCTGCCGAGCGGGCTACGTAACGCCCCATCCGCGTAGTGCTGCCCAGTTGGCCACATGCTTTCGAAGCGCGTCTATGTCGGACCCTCGGCCCGAGCGCGTTCTACGATACGCTGTGGCCGGCGACAAGGGACCGGAGACCCAAAGGAGGAGAGCGTGGCTAAAAGCGTCGTCAACGCAGAGCGGTTCGCCAAGGGCATGACCTTCGACGAGTACGTACGATACGCCGGCAGCCCCGAGAATCTCGCACGCGAGGCCTGGGGTGGCTATTTCCCCGATGGCGGGTCGTTCAGCGCTCCGCGCAAGGACAACAGCGCGGTCCTCCGGGAGCGCTACGCGAGGGCGCGCCTCAGCGACCACCAGACGGCCGCGATCAAGTGGCTCGTGGCGCAGCCAAACGGGCCCGCGAAGATCCTCGTGATTTCCGAGGACTGGTCGTCGGATTGCCGTCGCGACGTGCCCGTTCTCGCGCGGTTGTCCGAGGCGGGCGGTATGGAGCTACGTATCTTCAACCGGGACGGCAAGAAGGTTCTCGGCAGGCGGCGTCCCGATCCCGCCGCCGCCCCCGACGCCAACCACGACCTCATGCTCGAGTTCATGAACAAGAAGAACGGAGCAGAGTGGGCGTCTGTGCCCGTGGCGGTGTTCTATGCGAAGGACTTCCGGGAGCTCCACCGCCACATCGAGTACCCGGCCATCTATCACAAGGACCGCATTCGCGGACATCAGCAGGCGGCGAGACCCGGCGAGAGCGAGGAGCAGAGGAAGGAGCGTGACAGGCGGGAGTTCCTGGCCCTGCAGGGCTCGCCCTTCTTCGACGTGTGGGCGTGCGCGGGGATCGACGAGACGCTGAGTGCGCTGTACGAGAAGATGGTGGTTGGCGACAGCTGAGCGAGGCCGCCATCCTCGCGCATGTCCCGCGCCTGTGCCCGTGCCACCTCGACGGCGCCACCCCGGCATCGCGGCGGACAAAGGCGAGCCGTCGCGTTCGTTGGGCTGCTCGCCCGATCATTGCAGGCCGGAGGCGGGCCGTTGCACAAGGTCGCGGGGTGCGAGCGGTACAGAGAGGGCGGAAGCCAAACAGCGAGCCGCGAGCTTTGGGTTCGGTTTCCGGGCTAAGCTCTCAGCTCAAAGTCAGCGCGACGGCAAGAATGCCGCGCGGCGCAACACGTAACGTATTATTTTATATGCACGCGCCTGTAGCTCAGTTGGACAGAGCATCGGACTTCTAATCCGAGGGTCGCAGGTTCGACTCCTGCCAGGCGCACCAATACAAGGACTTCTGAGACACCCCCACTAGGCCGGCAGCCTCTTGCGTTGAGATTTGCGTTGAATCTCCGGTAGGGCGGGCGGCAGGCACGGCGCCGGCGAGAGTGCCATCGAGACGAGCGGCGGCACCACGGAGATGCTCTGGATTCAGGTGCGTGTACCGCATGACCATTGCGAGGAAGCCGTGGGGCGATAGGCGACATAAAGGGCGTTCTCGGCACGGGAGGCGCGAAGTGCTCTTATGGGCCAGTCCCTTCCCGTCTCAAATCGGACATGTGGGCTAAATTCACTTGAGCGTTTTCAAGTATTCAACTAAATCGGCGCGCGCGCCAGGATCCGCGATGCCGGAGAATGGCATAACGTTGCCGGGAATGACTCTCTGCGGTTCCCCGATATATGCATCGAGGGTCTTGTCGTCCCAGATGATGCCAGAACTCTTCATTGCTCTGCTGTAACGGAAGCCTGCCGCGGTGCCCGCCTTGCGTCCAACGATGCCGGCTAGGCCCGGCCCCGCACCATTACTCGAGTCGGTTGGGTGACACGCGCCGCAGAGGCTATACACCTCCCTGCCTTTACTGGTGTCCCGCGCATGAGCCGGCCCTCCACAAAGAGAGAGGAGAAACAGGGGTAGCGCGCCCACGGCCACTGACATTCGACGTCGCATACAGGGGCCCTCCGGCGGGTTTCCTACAAAATCTGTGGCCGGTCGATATATCGAACCATATCGTCGCCAAGGCGAAGGGCGAGCGCCCCAAGGGGACCCGTCGGGTTATAACCCGCGTTGAACGGGTAGACTGACGCCCCAACCACAAATAGGTTTTGAGCATCCCAATGCTGCGAGTGCGGCGACACGACGCTCGTACCCGGATCGGCGCCCATGATGGTCCCGCCCGTCACGTGGGTCGTCTGGTACACTCGCGAATCGTACGGTCCCCGGCGGGGCGTCCCCGACGCGACGATCGTCGCGCCGGTCCCTTTGGCGATCTCTTCGGCCCTCTGGGTACAGTATTCCGACATGCGCCGCTCGTTATCTCGGATATCCATGGTCATCCGCACGAGCGGCTGACCGTACGCATCTGTATACGTGGGGTCGAGGTCGAGGTAATTTTCCCGGTGCGGGTACCAGCTGCCGTGAGCCGTGATCGCGAAGCTGTGCGCATACCAATCTGCGTTTGCCTGCTTCCAACTGCTTCCCCATGCCGGGGTGCCAGGCGGAACCAGGCGCGAGGCGATCGGCCGGCCGTTGGTCACGTTCGAATAGATGTACCCGCCGCCGAAGAACCCGAGCCCCGTATGGTCGAAGTTGTCTTCATTGAACTCGTCGACGCACGTCTGAGATGCCCCGGAAGCGAGAAATGGGTTGATCCAGCGATCCTTGAAGAATACGTTCACACCCGACATCATCTGATGGCAAAAGTTTTTGCCGACCACGCCACTCCCGTTCGTCGGGTCGTACGGCTGGCCAATTCCCGACATCAGCAGATACTTGGTGTTCGACATAGTAAACGAGGCGAGCACGACAATATCGGCCGGCTGTTCGTACTCTTCACCCGTCATGAGGTCGACGTAACGCACTCCTCGTACTCGCTTTGCTTGACGATCGTACTCCACCTCCAAGACATGACAACGTAACCTCAGCTCGAAACTTGGCCTTTTGAGCAGCATCGGAAACAAGAGAACTTCTGGACTTCCTTTTGCACTCGCTTCGCAGATGAAGCGCTCACAGTGGCCACAGTACTGGCATTGGCCGAGTTTCATTCCATCGGGATTCGTGTATGCGTTCGGCGAATTCGCCGCCGCCATCGGAAATGGCTTGTAGCCGAGATTTTCGGCAGCGCGAGTAAAAATCACTCCGGCCTCTGTCGTCTCCAATGGAGGCTGCGGATATTCGTTCTGTCGTGGCCCTTCGAAGGGGTTGCCACCGGCTTGGATCTGTCCACGCAGATTGCCAGCCTTGCCAGCGATCCCGAACAGCCGCTCAAACAGGTCGTGATAGGACTCCATCTCCCCGTACGTGACGCCCCAATCCTGGATCGGCATGTCGGCAGGGATTGCCTTCCTGCCGTACCGACCCTCGAGACGCGTCCGCAGGGTCGGATCGTATTCGGCCCAGCGCCACGTCTGTCCGTTCCAATGGTTTGCCGCGCCGCCCATACCTTCCCCGGGAAGGAAGGCTTCCATCCGCCGGACCGGCAGCGCGGTCTCGTTGCGCCCATGACGCAATGTGTACGTCTGAACGGCCCAGTCCTGGGCAAGACCCGCATGCGTCGCCCAACGCAGCTCATCGCGCTGGTTCGGCAACTTGGCCTCGGCTGCCCGGGTGTGGTCGTAGCCACGCTCCAAGACGAGTACGTCGACATTCTTTGCAGTGAGTTGTCGCGCGATGAGGCCCGCGGTCAGACCGCCACCGCAGATGACTACGGTGCGCTTTTTCATTGTCGTCGCCATGACACGTCCCTTCTCTCAGCTGAAGTCCTGGATTGCCTTCGGGTCCTTGGCCCCTGGGTATGGTTTGCCACGGAAGTTCACCATATCTCGCGTGTGTGTGGCGGGAAGGCCGGGATAGCCGATCATCTTCCAAAACACCTTGCCGTTATTGCCGCCATACATCGGATCGGCAAAACAGGCCTGCGTGAACAATGGGTAGACGAGTTCGTTGAACCATTGGCCAAGAGGAACGCGTATGTCACTGATCTTGCCGCCGGCCAGGTCGCGTAGGAAAGCATCCGCATCGGCGGGCTCCAGCTGATCGAAGTCTTTGTCAAACCTGCCTCTACACGCGGCATTGGCTGCCGCGACGCCCGCTTTGAAGAATTGGTCGGGGGTGAGGGGCAATTGGTAACCGAGCTGCGGCTTCCCTTGCTTCCAGGGGCCGCGCATATACAGACGATCCCCTGTGCCAAAGCCGCCGGCGAGTTGCCGGTCGATGAATACGGCGAGGCCGCAGTCGACGCCGTTGGGTGTAAGGTTATCGGCCGGGCACATGACGTTGACCATCGCTTCAACGAAACTCGCCTCGTCAGGGCCCAGCGATTCATAACCGAACGCCGGCGCAGACGCGATGGGCGCGCCGGCCGGCTGCGCTGAGGCTGGCGCGGCGATCGCGCTGCCCGCCGCCACAGCTGCGGCACCGATGACTTTTGGCGCAAGTGACGCGCTACCGGCGAGAGTTGCGACTTGCCTTAGAAACAAGCGTCGACCGGTTAACAGTCCCTCGTCAGTCGAGTTCGTACTCATGGCGCCCTCCTCTCGTTCGTGTTGTGGTCAGCGAACCGGCGGAGGGCGGCTCGCCACCCGCTTCACGCGTGCGTGCCCTTGGTCTGATCAAATGAGTGACCACGCCCATGCCGCTCCTGCCTCCTCTGTCGAAGGCTCGCAGCGGGGATGCCTGCGCCGAGCGCCACGAAGTCTGGATCACGACGATGAATCGACTGTCGCCCGAGTGACGGGGTCCATCGAGCCGGCCGTCCGGTCGGCCAGCTGGTTGACACTCCCCAAACACGTCGACGACAGTCAGCCTGCCGAACCCTGGCACCGGTCCGGGCCCCTTGCTTCCGAGAGCTTGGTCACTCCAACCACCTCGAGCAACGAGACCGCGCCCGCACCGCCCCCCGCTGCTCAGTTCCATACTCCCTGTCCAGGATTCCGATTCGACTTAGACCTCCTTGTTGCGTGAGCTCGGTCAGTCGGTGTAGCCTTCGACAGACAGTCCCCTCGTCCCCGACGCCAGCCGGTCGGGGTCGAGGCCGCCCGCCCGGCGGGCCCGGGGCTGGCAGGAGCAAGTCCCAGCATTGGTCGAGGGTGACCTCCAGTCGCTGGAGTTGCTCGCAGTCGGCCCCCCTGCAACTCTCCGTCGAACAGCTCGTGCTCCTCGAGGGCAAGCCTGTCGATCCGGCGTCCATTGCGCCCCGTCCGAACCATCGCGATTCGCCGTTGGGACGGAAGATCGGCTTCCGGCGATACCTCTGGAGCATTTTTTCCGCAAGAACGTGAAAGTCGGGCCGAGATTCCAGCGCGTCGAAGCTCCACAAGCTCGGTTCACCCGGAATTTCCGATATGAACCGGGAAGCTCGACCAGTGCAGCTCCGGCGAGATGTCCTGGCGCCAAGGCGCGAGCAGGCGAACTCCGGGGTCCAGTGGCTCCCGTCTTCGACGTCGTTGCTCTCGAGGGTGAACGAGGGGACCTCCGGCGGCAAGTCGAAAGGGTCTGGGGCGATGGCTCGGTGCGACCAAGAACTTGCTCAAAGAGGCGCTGCGTCAAGTGGGCGTCTACGCGGAGGCGGACGATCCTCCTCGTGAGACCTCGGGCTCTTCCAGATGGCCAAACTCTCTTGCGCTATCTTGCGCTGAACGACCCCACGAATCGCCGTGCTTTCGCATCCGCGCTTGTCACGAGAATACGTCTGTGTCGTGAGCGATCAACGCAAGAAGGGCGGGCGATTCGCGCAGTTACGCGGAAGTAAGCGAGAAGATTGGAGGGACGGCTCATCACCGCCCTTCCACTTCTAATCCGAGGGTCGCAGGTTCGGCTCCTGCCAGGCGCCCCTGAAAATCAGAGACTTACGACTGCGAGTCTGGCGTGGGCCCCGCCGTTATGCCCGCGGTTATGCCCGTGAGCTTCTGGGCGACCTCCTTGAGGTCAGCGGGGCTGACGGTGGGGACTTGGCGCCCGGAGTCCGCGTAGCCGCAAATCTGATCTTTTTCGACGGTGGCCGCTCAGCACCGTGAACACGCTCCCACGCTCGCTCGCGGAGGCGTTCGACGCCGACGGGCCGGCGGTGCTCGAACTCCCGATGGCTGTCGAGCCGCCGTGGGAGCTGTAGGCTCTTGGAGATCAGCACCGACTCGGGCTTCGGACCCTGACAGCAACGAATGACGAGGACCGTGCGACTGGTGGGCCGTCACGGACGTCACCCTTGGACCCGCCGAGGGCGAAGAAATGGCATCGCGAGCGTCCACGGAAGCGTGAGATATTTTGGGTCGCGAAATTCGGTCAACCCGATCTCCATACCGTCTCGACCTCTCGTCGCGTGTGACCGGTAGGTCCCGAGCCAGCGGTCCCAGCACGATAAGATCGTCGCGAAGTTGCTGTCGGTGCTTGGCGCGCCCGTCGAATGGTGGATCCGATGCATGTCGGGAGTGACGAAGATCCGGCGGAGACGAACCTCGACCGCTGAAGGACAACGAGCGTTGGCGTGCTCGAAGATCGTCATGCCCGTGGCGAGCGTCTGGTGGACGAGGACAGCGAAGGCGGGCAGGCCGAATACTGTGACCGCGGCGAGCGCCGTGCCATTCGTCAGCAACGCCTCAATGGGATGGAAACGGAAGGCCGTGGTGTAGTCGAAGTCCACGTCGGCGTGATGCACCCTGTGAACGGACCAGAGCACCGGCACCGCGTGGAAGGCACGGTGCTGGAAATAAAAAAGCAGGTCGAGGAGGAGCACCGAGACCGCAATCGTGACCCACAGGGGTAGCCTGGTGGTAGTCGAGAGGCCCCAACCGCGTTCCGTCAGCGCAATGGCGAGCGCGAACGGGGCCAGTGGAACAGTGGCGAGCAAGGCGTTGAATGGACCGAGCGTGAAGCTGGTCGGCCAGCGGAGGCTACGACGAGCGGTGAGTACGCCGCGGGGCGCGGCGAGCTCCCAGAGGCCGACGACGCCGACGAGAGCGAAAAACCAGCTGTTTCGTATCAGCCCATCAAGAAGCACGTGGATCGCGCCCCGGCCCAACACGCAGACGCGTGCTGCCTCTCTCCAAGCAGCAGACGGATTGAGGCTTCCCGGCTATTTGCGGTTGCGCCACCAGGCGCCAATCGCCACCACGGCGGCACCGGCGCCGAGCAGCGTGAGGCTGCTTGGCTCTGGCGCCGGGACGACCGCGGCATGGGCCGCGCGGACGACCAGGCCGATCTGTATCCCGACGAGAGCAGCAATTGCGGGAATCGACACTTTGTTCATGGTGCGCCTCCGTGCTGGTCGTAGCACCTACATGGCCAGCCAGATCAGGGTCCCCATTTGAGCGCAGCAAGGACCGTACCACCAGCCGAAGCGCCAATTCGCCGGGGACTTGGCGTCGAATTATGCGCAGCAATTTCCACAGGATCTGCAGGGAAAGGGCGCAGGCTGAAAAGAATTTCCGATCCCCTCGGCTCACCAGCCGTGCGCCGTCCTCTCACCCAGGTAGGGTGCCACGCGAGGTACACCGCTGATGTTACCGCTGCAGCCCACCTACCAGCGGCGGGCGCCGCAGAGGCATCGATCAGAGGGGCTCAGAGTATCGGTCGGCCACACGTGGATCTCGGTTTTCGATGCGAGAAGGGCGACCTTCCGCCCCTTACCGAGAATCTTCTTTACGGCGTTCCAATTCCGGCACGGCGTGATCCGTAAATCGTGGTCAGGATCGGCCTCCGGATTCGGGCTGCTTGCCTGGTCACCGGTCATCGCAAGCGCAGCACGTCGCGCACTCGCTCTGGCGGTGAGAAGCGCGAGCGGAGCAATTCCGTCTCGCCCTTGAGGAGAATTTGGTGGAGGGATGCAATGGTTCGCCGGCCCGGTTACACAGTCGCGGTCGAGACGTCTCGCTGGGTCGCTAGGGTCAGCTTGATTATGCCCCGAAATGAGTCATGTCGTCTACCGCGCAGGATGAGGACGATGATCCAAAGTCCTGGGACCGGGAACCCCTATAACCTCCCCCGGCGACGGGCACGCTTCGGCTGAGATCCCTGTTCTTGAGCCGAGGTCGGAGCGCGAGCGCCAGAAACTATCGGGTCCCTCGGACGCTGACGGCGCACCCACGCGACGAAGCCCGGGTCAACGATCCGGTAGCGCGCACCCGTGGTCGTCGGCCCTTCATGACCGACGAGACCCAAGTCCCGAAGTCGTTCAAGACTCCGAGCAACGCTGGACGGCGCGCCGAGCTCGTAGACCTTACGAACAGCCTCCGCGAAGATTTCGTGGCCCCGACCCTCCGCGAGTGCCGCGGCCGTCCGTCGCTGCGCAAGGGTCAGCTCTTCCCACGTCGGCGCGAAGATCTCGCCCGCTTCGTCCACGATCTCGCCGAATGCGGCATCCACTTCGCTGATGTCGATAGTCTGTCTTCGGAGTCCGCGCGGCCACAGGAGGCGGCAGACTCGCATGACGTAGTAGGGAATTCCTTCTGCGAGTTCGACGATACGACGGAGCGCGTCGCCCGATACCTGGATACGGCCCTTACCGAACCTCGGTTTGAGATATCCGAACCACGCTTCGGCAGGGATTGGACCCAATTCAAGTCGACGGCCGAAACGATAGAAGGCGGCATTGGGATCCTCGGCCATCTGTCGCAACAGGTGCGGCTTCGAACCTGCGAACACGTATCCGACCTGGCGGTGTTGCTGGAAGGCCGCGCGCATCTGTTTCTCAAGCCGCCCCCCGTCGAACTCATGGATCTGCTGGAACTCGTCGAAGGCGACGATAACCGGGTGCCGTCCTCGCGCAGCAATCTCGCCGGGAAGCGCCAGCGCTCGCTCCCGTAGGCGCCCGAGTTCGGCGGACGTCGCAACAGGACCCAGGGTGACTGTCGGCATGCCGCTCTGTTGGTCCACGGAAAATGTCGGCCGTAGGGTCCCCCCCAAGGACTTCAGCCAATCCACGACGCGCTTGACCGGTTCACGGCTGCCGGCCACGAGCTGGTTGATCATGAGTTCCCAGAACTCTCGTTCGGAACTCGCCTTGTAGAGATCCACGTACACGGCAATCGCACCAGTGTTCTTCTCGAGGCGTCGGAGAGCTTCACAGATCAGGCAGCTCTTCCCGTACCGCCGATACGCGAGGAGGAAGATCCGACCGCCGCTCGGGAGCTCGTCCTCGAGCAGTCGAAGCTCATCGGCCCGGTCGGCGAATTCATCCCCCGTCACGAGGGTCCCGATCGCAAAGGGGTTGTCTGAGGGGGCCGGCGCCATTACCTGACCTCCGTATTTCGCAGATCAGCGATTCGCTGTTTAGCGAAATGATATCACGTCGGAGGCAGATCTGTTCGCTAATGTGCGATTCGCTCTTTCGCGAAATGGAGCTGCCGAGATAGGATCGGCGCGACGTCATGGACCAGAGCTGCGCTTGATACCGAGCGTTATTATTCGTTACTCAGATGGACAGAGCTCCGGGCTCGGGTCAGATTTCCAGCCGACGCTCCATCCGCCGAGGCAACGGGACGAGATCACCTCGCTCCTCCAAAACCGCCCCGCGGGTGCGCCTCTTCGCCCTCTGGTCCGCTCCTTCTTCAGTCCGTGCGAGCCCGTCGCGAGAAGCAGTTCTGAACTGCGAATGCTACCGACAGGCATTTGACGGGCCATCCCGGGGGCATCCTCGCTCCTCTTATAATTAGAGCGAGGCGTCGGGTCAAGGTTCCTATAGCTTCTGATCCGAGCCGAACAGCGAGGTGCGCGGATGTCGAACGGCCAGCTAATATAGCTCTCTCGGCCGAGGACGCGCGTCGACCAGCTCTCGGCCGAGCTCGAAACCGCTCTTATTTCGCTGAAGCCGGCCTCGCTTGAGGAGCGGATCACTCCGGAAAGGGAGTTGTGGGGCACCCGCGAGATCCATCAGATCTCGCGCCGTGAGGCCCTTGTCGAGGCAATCCGTCATGCGGGGACACACCTGGGCGAACTGCGACTCTCGCGAGACCTCGCTCTGCAAAGCCCCTGAACGGTTGTCTCTGTTCGCGCGCGAGGGCCGGGCATCGCCTCAGCCACCATCGGTGGCTCCATCGGTCTCCTTGATTGCCCACCGCCGGCCGCCCGCGCAAGCTCCTGAGTCTCACCGCGACGCTCCGTCTTGCCGCATTTCCCTCGCTCCGTTATGCCCGTTGTTATGCCGCGACCGCCTCCAACCCACCCAAAACTGCCCTCACTCCAGTCAAGCGACAAAGGGGAACCCCCTCGGTAAATCAGACATTCACCGAGGGGCCTCGCCGTGTGTCCGGGCCTTCTAATCCGAGGGTCGCAGGTTCGATTCCTGCCAGGCGCACCAAGAAATCAGTAACGGAGCGGTTTTCCTCGGCCAACACGAAGATGAGCCTCGCCGATGCAGGCCTCGTCAGGATGAGCGAGACGCTCGCGGGTCTGATCATACTTACGACCGACGCGGACTTCCGAATCTATCGCCGGTACGGCCGCTAGGTCGTTCCCTGTATGACGCCACGCTGAGGCGGCGCCGGGAAAACGCACGCCGGGCGCTTGCGCGAGGCGGCGCTCGCGCTTAGATTGCGAACGATGCGGGTTGCCATCCTGCCGTCGGGCGCGCTGCTCGCGGACACGGCACCCGGCGACGACGAGGCGAGCGACGGCCTGTCCGTCGCGGCCCGTGACCGGGTCGCTCGCGCCTTTGCGCGTGGGCCCGGACACGCCCTGCTCGACCTCGGCGCGACCGAGCTCGACGCGTCGCTCGCCCCTCCACTTGCGTTCCTACGCGACCTCGGTCGCGCGTTCGTGACCCGACTCTGTGCCGTGCCCGATCTCGAGGAACGGCGCGAGCGGGTCGAAGTCGACTGCCCCCCGGATGAGCGCGGCCGGGTGGCCGGCGCCGTTCCGCCCATGGACGGCGGCGAGTACGTCGACGCCGACTGGGTTGCCGCGCGCTGGGCCGACCTCAACCGCGCGTTCGCCGAGGAGATCCGCGCCCATCGCGGTGCGGTCGGGGACTGGCTGAGTGCGCGCCACCCCTCGTGGCACGTCGTCGGCAAGGTGTGCCTGCACCTGGCGGAGAACCGCGGCGACGAGGAGCACCCGTTCGCCTTCCTCGCCACCTACGCGGTGCGCGCGGGCGCCGGGGGCAGGGTGCAGCATCGTCCGCTGGCGCGCGCGCTCGAGGAGTCCTCCGCGCGCGGCGACCGGCAGGGGCTGCTCCACCTCCTGGTGCCGCTCCAGCGGGCCGCGGAGCAGAACGCGTGGCTGGGCGAGCTGGTCGACTCCGGCGCGATCTACCAGGCGACGGCGTGGACGCCCGCCGAGGCGCACCGCTTCCTGCGCGCCATCCCGGCCTTCGAGGCGGCCGGGCTGGTCGTGCGTGTCCCCGACTGGTGGCGCCCGCGGCGGCCGCCGCGGCCCGAGGTCACCGTGCGCGTGGGCGAGAAGAAGCCGAGCGCAGTCGGCATGGACGCGTTGCTCGACTTTTCGGTCGCCATCGCGCTGGGCGACGCGAAGCTCACGGCGGCCGAGGTGCGCCAGCTCCTGGCCTCGTCGGACGGGCTGGTACGGCTGCGCGGGCAATGGGTCGAGCTGGACCGCGAGCGGCTGCGCGAAGTGCTCGCCCACTGGGAGCGGGTGCGGCGCGAGGCCGAGGAGGGCGGGCTCTCGTTCCTCGAGGGCATGCGGCTGCTCGCCGGTGCCGCCCGGACGGACGACGGGGCCGTGGCGCTGGCGGCGGGCGAGGGCTGGTCACGCGTGGAGGCCGGCGCCTGGCTCGCGCGCACGCTCGAGGGGTTGCGCGGGCCGGCCGGGCTCGCCGCGGCCGACCCGGGCGCCGATTTTCGCGGCGCGCTGCGGCCCTATCAGAAAGTCGGCGTGGCGTGGCTCGCTTTCGCCTCGTCGCTGCGGCTCGGCGTCTGCCTGGCCGACGACATGGGGCTCGGCAAGACCATCCAGGTGCTGGCGCTCCTGCTGCTGCACAAGCGGCGCGCGCGGGGCGGCAACCCGCCGCACCTGCTCGTGGCGCCGGCGTCGCTCCTCGCCAACTGGCAGTCCGAGATCGAACGCTTTGCGCCGTCGCTGACGACGCTCGTGGCCCATCCCTCGGCCATGCCCACGCGCGAGCTGGCCGAGCTGGCCGGCGCCGATCTCGGCGGCACCGATCTCGTCATCACCACCTACGGGACGCTGGCGCGCGTCGAGACGCTCCGCTCGCGGGAGTGGTCGCTGGCGATCCTCGACGAGGCGCAGGCGATCAAGAATCCCGGGGCCCGGCAAACACAGGCAGTCAAGGCGCTGAAGGCGCACGCGCGCATCGCGCTCACCGGCACGCCCGTCGAGAACCGTCTCGGCGATCTCTGGTCGATCTACGACTTTCTCGACCCGGGCCTGCTGGGATCGGCGCGCGAGTTCTCCGCGTTCGTCAAGCGGCTGGCCGCCCGCCCGGACGAGAGCTACGCGCCCCTGCGCCGCCTGGTCCAGCCCTATCTCCTGCGCCGGCTCAAGACCGACCGCTCCATCGTGGCCGACCTGCCTGACAAGACCGAGGTGAAGGCGTTCTGCCTGCTCTCCGGCCCGCAGGCCGCGCTCTACCAGAAGACGGTCGACGAGCTGGAGCGCGCCATCGCCGGGCTCACGCAGGGGATCGAGCGGCGCGGCCTGGTGCTCGCGTATCTCATGCGCTTCAAGCAGATCTGCAACCACCCCGCGCACTGGTTGGGCGAAGGCGCGTGGGACGAGGCTGGAAGCGGTAAGCTCGCGCGGCTGCGCGAGATCGTAGAGGCGGTGGCCGCGAAGCAGGAGAAGGTACTCGTATTCACGCAATTCCGCGAGGCCACCGAGCCGCTGGCCGCCTTCCTGGCGGGCGTGTTCGGCCGTTCCGGGCTCCTGCTCCACGGCAGCACGCCCGTGAAGGACCGGGGCGGGCTCGTCCGGCACTTCCAGGAGGACGCGACCGTGCCGTTCTTCGTGCTGTCCCTGAAGGCGGGCGGCTCTGGTCTCAACCTCACCGCCGCCTCGCACGTGGTGCACTTCGACCGATGGTGGAACCCCGCGGTCGAGGACCAGGCGACCGACCGCGCCTACCGCATCGGCCAGCACAAGAACGTGCTCGTGCACAAGCTGGTGTGCCGCGGCACCGTCGAGGAGCGCATCGACAGGCTCATCGAGGACAAACAGGCGATGGTGCGCGGGGTGCTAGAGGGCGGCGGCGAGACGCTGCTCACCGAGATGAGCGACGAAGAGCTGATGGCCATGGTCGCGCTCGACCTCCGTCGTGCCACGGCCGAGACCTGAGATAAGGGCGCGCGATGGCGTGGTACAGCAGAGGCGGCTGGGACTACTACCCGCCCTACGTGTCGGTGGCCGAGAAGAAGGCGAACGGCGCCCGGGCGCTGGCGAAGCTGCTGAAGAAGAGCAAGCGCACGGCCGACCCGGTCGTGATCGCGCACCGCAAGCGGCAGTTCACCACCACGTTCTGGGGCAAGGCCTGGGCCGACAACCTCGAGCGCTACGCCGACCTGGCCAACCGCCTGCCGCGCGGACGCACCTACCTCCGCAACGGCTCGGTACTCGACCTGGCGATCGCCCGGGGCCGCGTCGAGGCATACGTGGCCGGCAGCGAGCTGTACCGCGTGACGATCGGCATCGCCCCCATGGCGAAGACACGCTGGCGCCGTGTCGTCACTCGCTGCACCGGCCGGATCGGCTCGCTCGTTGGCCTGCTGCGCGGTGAGCTGTCCGACGAGGTGCTGGCCGTGTTGACCGACGCGAAGGACGGACTCTTCCCGGAGCCACGCGAGATGACGCTCGACTGCTCGTGCCCGGACTCGGCGTACGTGTGCAAGCACGTCGCCGCGGTCCTCTACGGCGTGGGCATCCGTCTCGACGCCAAGCCGGAGCTGTACTTCGTGCTCCGCCAGGTAGACCAGGCGGAGCTGCTCAGCTCGGCTACCGCCGGCGCCGTATCGCGCGCGCACCCGGCCGTGGGCAAGCGCATCGCCGACGATCGCTTGTCGGCGGTCTTCGGGATCGAGCTGGAGAACGCGCCGCCGGTGCACGCGGGTCGTGCGGACCGCCCGTCGCGCCGAGACAAGCGCCGGCGACCCCGCGTCTCCGCCCGGAGACGTTGAGCACTTGTCGCGGTTGCCGCACAGTGGCGACACCCCGACGGGCCCTTGCTACGCACTTCCCACGCCCCCTCGAGCGCCTTCGCGGTTTCCGGATCGCCGTGTAGTGCGCGGCACGTTGGGGCTTGGCGACCATTAGCCCCCACCGATCGGCTCGGTGTCCTCTCCCGGCCGAACCACGCCCAGGTCGGCGAGCCTCTCGTACTCCGGCTCGGCTGAAGCGTCGGGAGCTGGTCTCGTATCCGCCATCGCGCGCACCGTATCGGGGGCCTACGGACGCGTCAACGTCTTCAGATGGATGCGCCTGCCGGCGCGGCGCCGTCGACGCTATGGCGCGGCGTCGGCCAGCGCGCGCAGCCGGTCGCCGGCGACGCTCAAGATGCGCGTCTCCGTGCCCGCCGCGCCCAGCCGGCGATAGAACTCGAGCGCGCCCGCGTTGGCCGTGTGGACGCCCCACTCCAGCGACACGCAACCAATGCGTACCGTCTCCGCCGCAACGGCGGCCATGAGGCCGTAGCCCACGCCTCGTCCGCGCGCCGCCGGCGTCACGAAGAGGTCGTGGAGCCACATGGACCGAGCCGCCACGTCCGTGTTGTAGCCAGGGCCGAAGAACACGTAGCCGACCACGACGCGGTCGAGCTCGGCGACCAGCGCGGTGAAGGCGGCCAGGGGGCCGAAGCCGTCGGCCTGGATCCCCTCCGGCGTGAACGGCCGGCCGGGGATCCCGACGTGGTCGTTGAGGTCATTGGCCATCTCGGCCAGGATCGCGGCCTCGGCGAGGCGGGACGCACCCGGACGGTGCTCACGGGTTCTGTCACTGCTCGCGGACGACCGCCTCGAACGTCTGGAGCCGCTGTTCGGGTGTCGCGGGTGGGGGAGCCATGGCGAAATTATGCTGGGGCGCCGAAGCCTGTCAATCCTGGGTGTCCCGGCGCCATCTTCCTGGCGGCCCTCATGGCGACCACCTCGTCGGCCTCGTCACGCCACGTCGGACAGCTGTCGCTCGTCGGTGATGCAGCGACGTCCGTCCCCCAGGCCATCATGCTACGCTCGGAAGGGCATCGACCATGGAGCGCTCGTTCCCGATCGTCAGGCATCCCGCGCCGGGGAAGCGAACGCCGGTTCTGGTGAGCGTGCCCCACTACGGCACGCAGCCGCTGCCCCACATCACCCGCGACGACTACTGCGAGCCCTGGTACGAAACCTTCGCCTACGGGTTTGCCGACACCTTCGCGGGCGATCTCTACGCCGATCTGCATGAGCACGGGGCGACCGTCCTCGCGACGCCGTTTTCGCGCATGTTCGTCGACGTCAATCGCCGCCGCGATGACTTTGAGCACCACGACGGCGAGGTGCGCTCCCGACGCGGGGTGGTGCGCACCCATACCACGCGCGACGCGGCCATCTTTGCGCGCCCGCTCGGGCTCGCCGACCTCGAAGCGCAGTTGCAGACGCTCTACGATCCCTACTACGCGGCTCTGGAGCGCCTGCTGACCCAGCTCCGTGACGCCTACGGGTACGCGATGCTGCTCGATGGCCACACCGGGAGCCCGCGCCGGATGAAGGACCATCAGGTCATCATCGGGACGCGTCACGATGCCACGTGTGACCCTCAACTCGCTGCGACCGTGGCGGCGATCTTCACCCGCCACGGTTTCGTGGTGCAGGAGAACGTCAAAGGCTATACCGGCGGCAACATCGTGGCCACGTTTGGCCAGCCCCGGACCCGCCGAGTCCACGCGATGCAGCTGGAGATCAACGCGTCATTGCTGATGACGACCAGCCACGAGGAGTTCATCGCCCAGGTGTCACGCGGACGCGTCCCCGAGAAGGCGGAGGAGAACATCGCCCGTGTCCGCCAGTGCCTCCGGGAGGTCCTGGCGGCCGTGCCCTCGGCACTCGCGACCGCGCACGAGTCGTAGCAGTGAATCGGCTCGTCCTGATCCGTCACGGCGAGACTATGGGCAACGCCTCCCGCATCGTCCGGTGTCCTGACGTCGCGCTCTCATCCTGCGGCGTGGGGCAGGCCGGAGCGGCTGGCGCGCCGCCTCCCCGCGCGGGGGCATTGCGCGGATCGTGTCGAGCGAGTTCGCCCGTGCGGTGACGACGGCCGAGCACGTCCGGCGTGCGACCGGTGCTCCCCTCTCGTTCGAGCCGCCACTGCGAGAGTGGAACCTCGGCGTGGGCCGCGGGCACGTCGGCGAACTCGGTGTTCCCACCCGTCGAGTTCACCACGCGGGCCTCCGCTAGACGCTTTTGTTGTTGGGTCCCGGCCCCATCTGGCTCCAGACCTTGGTCACGATCCGACGTCGTGCCGGTTCCCGTGCGGCGCCGTCATCCATGCGGGGCGGCCCGGCTTCGGACTCGCATGCCCCTCTTGCACTTGGGGGACACGCCGCCGAGGCCGGCCGGCTCGCCTCCCTTCTTCAGATGGTCCTCGCTCCGCGTATTAGGGATCTCGATACGCGTGGGGTGCCACCTACGCTGAACCCAGGTCGGGATTCGTCCGAGGGCCGAAGCGCGGATCGTCTGATTCTCGGGTGATTCCGCGCGCTCGCCGTTTTAGGAGGGGCACGACGACCGAATGCCGGCTATTCCCGAGACGGCTCTCCCGCAACGGTGGCCGAGACTCAGCAAGCGATGTCTCGTGCAGCGGGGACTGACGAGTTTTCCAAATGCCGCCGCGCGTTAGTGGCCGCTGAGCGCCCGCCGCTGAGCACCCTTATGTGATGGGCACTGGGCTCTTGACTCTGCCCTGGCGTCGACCTAAATTGGTGCTTTCGAGCCATTAACGGTCGTTCTCTGTGGGGGGCGTAATGCGCGTAGAGCGGGTCCCCTGGCAGTCCCCAGAGCGCCTCAGCGGCCACCAAGATGGCCCGCCGCGTACTATGTCTCTTCGTGGCCCGCCGCGGGCCTCTTCGAAAGGAAGGTAACCAAACGCCATCTGGCACGATGCCCAAGAAGGACTACAGTTTCGGAGCGCTGGAGGGATAAGACAAATGCCCAGGTCATTGGTGAAATTGGCACAGGTGGCCGCCTTGCTTGTGATGGCGGTAATGCTGGTCGCCCCCCCTGCTATGGCTGGCTCTTCCGCAGACGAGATGAAGAACTGTCCAGCCCAGGACTGGTGCGCGTACCACCGAGCGGCAAACACCGGGTGGCGGCATAGCCCGCTCGACCAGATCAACACACGTAATGTCAAGCAGTTGCGGCCCGTCTGGATCTTCCAGCCCGGCGAAGTGCGAATGGGCCTCCAGAGCACACCCCTGGTCGTCGACGGTTACATGTACGTGTCGACTAACCCGTCGACGGTTTGGAAGCTCAATGCCAAAACCGGGCAGCGGGTCTGGGCGTACGTCCCCCAGATGGACGAAGCGATCATCGCCCGCTCGTTCTTTGCCCACACGCGGGGCTTGGCGATCGGCGACGGACGGGTCTACATGGGCCAGGCCGATGGTCACCTCGTCGCACTGGACGAGGCGACCGGGAAGGTGGTCTGGGACAAGCAGCTCGTGAACTCGAAGAAGGACACCATCGGCTTCAGTGGCGCCGGGACCTTCGTCAACTCCGGCCTGCTCGTCATCGGACAGAACGGCGGCGAGTATCCGATCGAGGGCAAGATCTTCGGCATCGATCCGCGGAGCGGTGACATCAAGTGGATCTTCTATACGACTGGACGGGATGATCCGAGAGCATTGGCGACTTGGAAGGGCGACTCTTGGAAGTGGGGCGGCGGGGGCTCGTGGCAACCGGGGACGGTCGACTACGACAACAACCAGATCCTCATCGGTGTCGGCAACCCCGATCCGGATTATGACTATTGCGGTGACAAGTGCCTCGACCCCAACGCGGACGGCTGGCGGCCGGGCGGGAATCTCTACACGTCGTCGACCGTGGCGCTGGACCTCAACACCGGCAAGCTGAACTGGTACTTCCAGGAGGCGCCCGGTGACCCGTACGATTACGACGCCTCTCCGGGAGAGTACGTCCTGTTTGAGGACGGACGGGGCAGGAAGCTCGTGCTCCATCCCGGGAAGAACGGCTTCAACCAGGTCCACGACCGGAAGACCGGCCAGCCGCTCAGCGTCTACCCCGACATGAAGTCCTACAACTGGACGTCCGGGTTCAACCTGGAGACCGGGAAATGGGAGAACCAGCTGTGGCCGAAGCCGGGTGAGAAGACCCTGGTCTGTCCGGCAATCGATGGCGGGCACAGCTGGAATGCCGGGACGTACAGCCCGCAGACGAAGTTGTTCTACCGGATCACCAACGAGTGGTGCATGGATCTGACCGTCGCCCCGAAGGGCGGTGGGACGACGATCTCGGCCGGTTCTGACACCCGAACCCTAGAGCCCTTCGTGCAGGCGTTCATGAACGCCGAGTGGATCGGGACCAGCCCGCCGGGCGAGTCGAGTGCCTACGGCCGTATCACGGCCCGTGATCCCGCGACCGGCAAGCTCGCCTGGGAGAAGCGGTACGAGATCATTCCGCACTCGGCGCTCCTGTCCACGGCGGGGGGTCTCCTCTTCGTTGGCACCACGGATGGCTGGCTCGAAGCGCTCGACGCGAAGAGCGGCGACATGCTGTGGCACTTCAACAACGGCACCGGCCACAACGGCGGGATCGTTTCATACTCGGTCGACGGCAAGCAGTACATCGCCGTGGCGACCGGCCACGGCTCCTACGTCGGTCGCGCGCTCGCGGACCACTACTTCAAGGATAAGCTGATTAACCTGAAGGAAAGCGCTGCGGTGATCGTCTTCGCCCTCGATTGAGGAGCAGGCTCCCGGCGGGACAAGGGTTCGGCTCGTCTGTCGTCCCTTGTCCCGCCTTTCTGCCCCGCGCCCGTTGATGTGCGCGCCGAACGTCACTGCCCGCCACCCCCGCAGCCGGTGTGTGCCAGTTGGCTACCGTCAGCCAGTCGTCGTCGAGAAGGCCAAGGAGATTCCGACGTGACATTCAGCCTGGACGCCCCGTGGGCACTCTGTCTCGCGGCCACCCTCCTCACGGTGGCCGGATCGGAGCTTGGAAGGCCGGTCGACGCCTTCGGCACGATGGGACACGAAGAACCAAAGATCGTTCAGTCGTCCCCTGCCGCCGACAAGGCGGCTTCCTCCAATCCGCTCTCCGGCGACGCGGAAGCGATCGGAGAAGGGCACGGCCTCTTCGTCAAGTTCTGCGCGCCGTGCCATGGCCGGCACGCCGACGGCGAGTCCCGGTTTGGCAAGTATGCGGCCGACTTGAGAAAGTTTTCGCTGGGCTACCGCGAATTCGTCGTCGCCGTGAAGAATGGCCGCACGGGCAAGCAGATGCCTCCCTGGAAGGAGTACCTGACCGAGCAGCAGATCAGTCAGATCGGCGCATACCTCGAGACGCTCGCCATCGAAGGCGCCTCCTGGAAATAGGATGAAGACCCTCTCCTTCGCGCTGATGGTGTTCGGCCTTGTGACGGCAGGCGCGTACGCCGGCGAGTATCTGCAGACGCTGAAGGCGGATTGTTGGGTGTGCAGCACCCCGGAGGCCTACGACGTCGCGCTCGCGGAGCAGCGCAGGGGAGACGGCGACCTGGAGGAGTTGAAACGCCGGTTATTGGCGGAGAAGCTCTGCATGTTCGTCGACGCCGGGTTCGTCGAGAAGATGATGGTCCCGTTCGCCAAGGTGGTCGAACGCCAAGGCACCAAGGTGAAGGTCACCTTCACCGTCGAGTTCCGCAAACGCTTCGAGATCCTCCATCGACAGATCACGCGGGTGACGTACGCCGGATGGACGGAGGCGGCGAATCTGGTGGACAAGGAGATCCTCTAGGCGCCCTGACCCCACGGCCTCCGTGTCGCGTCTGACAATGCCTCGACGAGGGGTCCGAGCCGGCGTCGAAGGTTGACGCTCGGCGAGTTGGTCTCCGGCGGGTGGGCCCCGCGGGCGAAAGCTACTTCGTGGTGCGGCCCGGCGTGGGGCCGACCCACACGTGACCCTCCTCCGGGTGGACCCAGATCGTGGCACTCGGACCGATTCCGTTGATCTGCACGACAGCGCCGTCGTCCTTCGCGCCGTCGAAGTGGGTTCTCTTCGGAAAGTGGATCGCGAAACTGCCCGCCGCGAGGGGCGTCGTCGCGTCCGGGTCGAACGTCTCCCCGGCGCCCGCCCACCACGTGCCGGAGATCACGGTGACCGTCCGCAACTCGGGATGATAGTGCGGTCTCGTCATCGTGCCCGGCGGAAACTTGACGCGGATCGTGTACGGCCCGGCCTTCCGCGGATCTCCGGCCAGCACCGCGATCCTGAGCCCAGGGACCTCGGCGGAGTCGGCCCACCTCACCTCGTCCGGTGTCATGTGGATCATCGGTGGTTCGTCCTGCGCGTGCGCGACGGGCCGGGCCGTCAGGAAAATGGTCAGCAGCGCCGCGATGGCCGGTGTTCGCCCCCGGAGTCTCACGTGTGTCCTCCTCGTCGCGATAGGATGCCGATCACGCCCTCGCCGCGGCGCGGTCGGCCTCCCGATGTCCGTGTCAGTCGCCGCGCGCCAACACCATGCGCCGGTAGGCTTCGGCGTACGGGATGGCGGCGCGCTTGCCGGCGCGTGCGGCCCACTCTCGCAGGAGCGTGTCGACCCAGGGCCCGGAGCCGACCTGCGAGACGTGCGCCTTGAGGGCGGCGCACTTCAGCTCGAGCGTGTCACTGATGTCGATCCACGTGTCTGGGGAGTTGGCCCCGCTGAGCAGGACTTCCCGGACCTTGTGGGGCTCGAGATCCTCGGCCAATAGCTCGGGGAAGATCGAGCCCGTCTCTGCCGACGGGAAGACCGCGTCGAGGGCGGCGCTCCCGACGGCGCGGTGATCGGGGTGGTTCAGGTATTCGTTGCCGTACCAGCGCACGGTCGGATCGCCGCAGACGACCACGTCCGGCTTGTGTCGTCGGATGACGCGGGTCAGGTCGCGGCGCAGGCCGAGCGTGGGCTCGACGACGCCGTCCTGATACCGGAGGAAGACGACATCCTTCACCCCGAGGATCCGCGCCGCCTCCCAGCACTCGCGCTCCCGCAGCGGCACCAGGCCGTCGCTGCGCGGAGTGTGCTCGTTCGTGCCGGCGCCCCCGCTGGTCACGAGGCAGAACACGACGTCGCGGCCGTCGCGCGCCCACGCGGCGACGCTTCCCGCGATGGTGAACTCGTTGTCGTCGGGATGGGCCGAGACACAGAGGATCGTCCGGAGCGACGGATGGAGCGCGTGCGGTCGTCTCGGCGTGGGCGCCACGGGCGACCCTCAGCGGCAGGTCACGCGGGTCGCCTCGACCTCGCTGTAGATCGTGTAGCCGTCGCGCTTTTCCTTCCGGAAGACGCCTTCCACGGTCGCGGCCTCCCCGGCTCCGCAGGAGGGGGTGCCGGGGGAGAGCACTTGGATCGCCCGCTTGCCGTCGTCGAGCGTGAACGTGTACGTCGTGGCGCCGAGCTCCCGGAGGTCGGCGATCGTGCCCCGGAGGGCCACGGGCCGACCGTCGAACTGGTCGGGCTCGGCGAGGATGTCGCTCGGTGAGGCCTCGAGGGCGCGGGCCGGGCTGGCCAGACCGGGAAGGGCGAGCGCGGCGAGCAGGAGCCCGATGGTGCGAGGCGGCATGGATCGCGCTCGCCGGCGGCTACAGGAGGCCGAGCTGGAGTTTCGCGGCCTCCGACATCATGCAGGTGTTCCACGGCGGATCGAAGACGACCTCGACCTTGGCGTCGGACACCCCGGGGACCCCGCGGACCTTGGCGTCCACCTCGAGCGGCAGCTCCTGGGCCGAGGGGCAGTTGGGCGAGGTCAGGGTCATGCGGACGGCGGCGACGCCCGCCGGGTCCACCTTGACGTCGTAGATCAGCCCGAGCTCGTAGATGTTGACCGGGATCTCCGGGTCGTAGCACGTCCGGATCGCCTCGATGATGAGTTTCTCGGTCGCGGCGGGATCGGTCATCGCGTTGGCTCTCCTACTCGGTCGAGACCGGCTCGTCCTTGCCGGCGAGCGCGGCGCGTACCGTGTGCCAGGGCAGGGTCGCGCACTTGATTCGGCTCGGGAACTCGCAGACGCCGGAGAAGACCGCGAGCTTGCCGAGCTCGGCGGCGGCACCGCCGTTCCCCGCCGCCGTCAGCATGTCGTGGAACCGGCCGAAGAGCTGGTCCGCCTCGCCGATGGTCTTGCCCTTGAGGCTCGCGGTCATCATCGAGGCCGCCGCCTTGGAGATGGCGCAGCCCGAGCCCTCGAAGCGGATATCGCGGATCACGCCCGCCTCGATGTCGAGGTAGACCCGGACCTGGTCCCCGCAGAGGGGGTTATAGCCCTCCGCCGTCCGGTTGGCCCCGTCGAGCTTCCCGAAGTTGCGCGGCTTCCGGTTGTGGTCGAGGATGACCTGCTGGTACAGCTCGCGCAGTTCGGACATCACCCGAAGATCTCCCGCACCTCGCGGAGCCCGGCGCCGAGCGCGTCCAGCTCCTCGCGGGTGTTGTAGAAGGCAAGGGAGGCGCGGACGGTCGCCGGCACGCCGAAGCGTCGCATGACCGGCATCGCGCAGTGATGCCCGGCCCGGACGGCGATGCCCGCGTGATCGAGGATCGTGCCGACGTCGTGCGCGTGGACGCCGTCGACGATGAACGACAGGACGCTCGCCTTGTCCCGGGCGGTGCCGATGATCCGCACCCCGGGGGCGGCCTGGAGCGTCGCGGTCCCGTAGGTCAGGAGCTCGCGCTCGTGGGCCGCCACCCGGTCGAGCCCGAGCCCGCTCAGGTAGTCGAGGGCCACGCCGAGGCCGATGACGCCGGCGATGTGGGGCGTGCCGGCCTCGAACTTGTAGGGCAGCGCGTTGTACGTGGTCTTCTCGAAGGTGACCGAGGCGATCATGTCGCCGCCCCCCTGGTAGGGCGGCATCCGCTCGAGCCACTCCGCCCGGCCGTAGAGCACGCCGATCCCGGTCGGGCCGAGGGCCTTGTGCCCGGAGAAGACGTAGAAGTCGCAGTCGAGCTCCCGCACGTCCACCCGCAGGTGGGGCGCCGCCTGGGCCCCGTCGACCAGCACGGGGACCCCCTGCCGGTGCGCCATCTCGATCATCCGCTTGACCGGGTTGACCGTCCCGAGGGCGTTGGAGATGTGGCTGACGGCCACGAGCTTCGTCCGCGCGCCGAGGAGCCGGGCGTACTCGTCGAGCAGGAGCTCGCCCGCGTCGTCGACGGGGATGACGCGCAGAAGGGCGCCCCGCTCCTCGCACAGGAGCTGCCAGGGGACGATGTTCGAGTGGTGCTCGATGGTGGAGATGATGACTTCGTCGCCCGCCCCGATCCACGTGCGGCCGTAGCTCGCGGCGACCAGGTTGATGCCCTCGGTGGCCCCGCGGACGAACACGATCTCGCGCGCCTCGGCGGCGTTGAGGAAGCGCTGGACGCGGACCCGCGCCTCCTCGTAGGCCTGGGTGGCCTTCTCGCTCAGGAGGTGCACGCCCCGGTGCACGTTCGAGTTCTCCAGCGAGTAGTAGGCGACGAGCGCGTCGATCACGGCCTGGGGCTTCTGGCTCGTGGCCGCGTTGTCCAGGTAGACGAGGGGTTTTCCGTGAACCCGCTGGTGGAGCGCCGGAAAGTCCTTCCGGATCCGCTCGACGTCCCAGAGGGCGGCGGCGGGCGCCGCGGCGGCCCTCGCGTCTCGGGCTGTGATCATCGTGTCTCCTTTGCGGCCCGGGCCTCTCGGAGTCGCGCCATCAGGAGGCTGTCCAGCTGCGCGCGGATCGGCTCGACGGTGATCCGGTTGATGACCTCGCTCATGAACCCGTAGGTGAGGAGCGTGCGGGCGGCCTCCTCGCCGAGGCCGCGGCTCCGGAGATAGAAGACGGCGTCCTCGCCGAGCTGGCCGACCGCCGCTCCGTGCGTGCACTTCACGTCGTCCGCCAGGATCTCGAGCTGCGGCTTGGTGTCGACCTCCGCCCCCTCGGAGAGGAGGAGGTTCTTGTTCGTCTGATGCGCGTCGGTGTGCTGCGCGTCCCGGCGGACCGTCACGCGGCCGTTGAAGACGGCCCGCGCCCGGCCGTCGAGGACGCCCTTGTAGAGCTGGCGGCTCGTGCAGCGCGGCGCGGCGTGGTCGATGAACGTATGGTTGTCGACGTGCTGGCGGCCGTGGAGCACGTAGAGGCCGGTGAGCGCGCAGCTGGCACCGGGGGCGGCGAGCAGCACGCCGAGGTTGTTGCGGGCGAGCGCGCCGCCGACCGCGATCGAACCCGACGTGAACGTGCTGTCGCGCCCTTGGACGACCGCGGTCGTGCCCACGTGGAAGGCGCGCTCGCTCTCGTCCTCGATCTTGTAATGCTGGAGGATCGCGCCCTCGCCGAGGACGACCTCGGTGACGGCGTTCGTCAGGTAGGTGTCGTCCGCGAGGCCGACGTAGCTCTCGACGACGGTCGCCTCGCCCCCGCGGTCGGCCACGAGGAGGTTGCGCGGCTGCGCGAGCACGGGCCCCGCCGGCGCCGTCGCCACGAAGAGGAGATGGATCGGCGTCGTCACCCGCACTCCGGCCGGCACGTGCACGAAGGCGCCGTCGTGGACGAAGGCGGTGCTGAGGGCGGTGAACCCATGACCGGTGCCCTCGGACGCCGCGTGGCGGCCGAGGTGCCGATCGAGCAGCGCCGTGTCCGTGCTGAGCGCCTCGGCGAGACTCGCCACCCGGACCCCGCCGGGCAATGGGGCCGCCGAGGAGAGCGTGGCGGAGTAGTGCCCGTTGACGAAGACGAGCCGGTGGGCCACCGGATCTCGGACGACGAAGCGCTCGATCGCCTGGGCGGGCAGGCCGGCGGGGACCGTGTCGGCCAGCTGGAAGGCGGTCGCCACGATCGGCGCGACGTTCGTGTACTTCCAGTCCTCGAGCCGCACCGTGGGGAAGCCCTGCTCGGCGAAGCGGGTGATCGCGTCGTGGCGGATCCGGTGGAGCCACGCCGGGCTCGCGGCGGCGCCGGTGCCCTCGAGCGCCTCGAAGGCGGCGAGATACCTGCTGACCGGGGGGGCGACCGGGGTCATCGCTCCGGATCCCTCAGGCGGCGCCGAGGGGAGCGACCGCGGGGATCTCGTCCTTGATCCAGTCGTAGCCATGGGCCTCGAGCGCGAGGGCCAGCTCCTTGCCGCCCGACTTGACGATCCGGCCGTTGTAGAGGACGTGGACCTGGTCGGGCGTGATGTAGTTGAGCAGGCGCTGGTAGTGCGTGACCAGGATCGTGGCGGTGTCGGGCGTCCGGAGTCGGTTGATGCCGTTCGCGACGACCCTGAGCGCGTCGATGTCGAGGCCCGAGTCGGTCTCGTCCAGGATGGCGAGCCGCGGCGCGAGCACGGCCAGCTGGAGGATTTCGTTGCGCTTTTTCTCGCCTCCGGAGAACCCCTCGTTCACGGCCCGGCTGATGAAGCTCTGGTCCATCTCCACGAGCTTGAGCTTCTCGCGGAGGAGCTCGAGGAAGTCCATCGCGTCGAGCTCGTCTTGGCCCTGGCGCGTCCGGATCTCGTTCACCGCCGCCTTGAGGAACTGGGCGGTGCTCACGCCGGGGATCTCGACGGGGTACTGGAACGCGAGAAACAG
>QHRX01000008.1:0-37051 GCA_003221455.1 Candidatus Rokuibacteriota bacterium | reverse complement strand
GTGCTCTTGCCCGAGCCGTTCGGGCCCATCACCGCGTGGATTTCGCCGGCCTTCACCTCGAGGTCGACGCCCCGCAGGATCTCGCGGCCGTCGACGCCGGCGTGCAGGTTCCGAACGCTCAGCATGTCGTCTCCCTCGCTCTGCTCGCCTACCCGACGCTTCCCTCGAGGCTCACGCCGAGCAGCTTGGACGCCTCCACGGCGAACTCCATCGGCAGGTTCTTGAAGACCTCCTTACAGAAGCCGTTGACGATCATCGACACCGCGTTCTCGGCCGAGATGCCGCGCTGCTTGCAGTAGAAGAGCTGGTCCTCGCTGATCTTCGCGGTCGAGGCCTCGTGCTCCACGCTCGCGGTGGGGTTGGCCACCTCGATGTAGGGTGTCGTGTGGGCGCCGCAGCGGTCGCCGAGCAGCAGCGAGTCGCACTGGGTGCGGTTGCGGGCGTGCGCGGCCCGCGGCAGCACCTTCACGAGGCCGCGGTAGGTATTGTTGCCGTGGCCGGCGGAGATGCCCTTCGAGATGATCGTGCTCCGCGTGTTCGCCCCGATGTGGATCATCTTGGTGCCGGTGTCGGCCTGCTGGTAGTTGTTCACGAGCGCCACCGAGTAGAACTCGCCGACCGAGTCGTCGCCCTGGAGGATTACGCTCGGGTACTTCCAGGTGATGGCCGAGCCCGTCTCCACCTGCGTCCACGAGATCTTCGAGTTGCGGCCGACGCACTTGCCGCGCTTGGTCACGAAGTTGTAGATGCCGCCTCGGCCCTCGCGGTCGCCCGCATACCAGTTCTGGACCGTCGAGTACTTGATCTGGGCGTTCTCGAGGGCCACCAGCTCGACCACGGCCGCGTGGAGCTGGTTCTCGTCCCGCACGGGCGCGGTGCAGCCCTCGAGGTAGCTCACGTAGCTCCCCTCCTCGGCCACGATGAGCGTGCGTTCGAACTGGCCCGACCCCGCCGTGTTGATGCGGAAGTACGTGGAGAGCTCCATCGGGCAGCGGACGCCCTTGGGGATGTAGCAGAACGATCCGTCGCTGAAGACCGCCGAGTTCAGCGAGGCGAAGAAGTTGTCCGTGTACGGCACCACCGACCCGAGGTACTTCTCGACGAGGTCGGGGTGGTTCTGCACCGCCTCCGAGAACGAGCAAAAGATGATGCCCAGCTCGGCTAGCTTCTCCTTGAAGGTCGTCGCTACCGAGACGCTGTCGAAGACGGCGTCGACGGCGACGCCGCTCAAGCGCTTCTGCTCCTCGAGCGGGATGCCGAGCTTCGCGAACGTCTGCAGCAGCTTCGGGTCGACCTCCTCGAGGCTGCCCAGCGTCACCTTCTGCTTCGGCGCCGAATAGTAGACGACGGACTGGTAGTCGATGGGCGGATAGGTCACGTTCGCCCACTTGGGCTCGCCCGCCGCCGTCCCCATCTTCAGCCAGTGCCGGAAGGCCCGGAGCCGCCACTCGAGCATGAACGCGGGCTCGCTCTTCTTCGAGGAGATCAGCCGCACGACGTCCTCGTTGAGACCGGCCGGAATGACGTCCGCCTCGATGTCGGTGACGAACCCCCACTCGTACTCGCGGTTGACGAGGGCCTCGACCGTCTTCGCCGTCGTGCTCATCGTGACTCCTCGAAAGAGGCGCGTCGCATGCTATGCGGAGAAGGACGAGCCGCAGCCGCAGCTGGACTTCGCATTCGGATTGACGAACGCGAACCCCGCCTGGAGGCCCTGCTTCACGTAGTCGAGCGTGGTGCTGTTCAGGTAGAGGTAGCTCTTGGCGTCGCACACGACCTTGACCCCGTCGATCTCGAACTGCTTGTCCTGTGGGCGCAGCTCGTTATCGAACTCGAGCAGGTATGACAGGCCCGAGCAGCCGCCGCCCTTGACGCCCATGCGGAGGAAAACGTCCTCGGGGAGGTTCTGGGCTCGCTTGAGCTCCTTGACGTGCTTGACCGCTTCTTCAGAAAGCTGGATCGCCATGGTTTTCCTCTCCCGTCTCCTATCCCTTCACCGAAAGCAGTTCCGGAACGTCCCCACCCATCAGCTCGGCGAGGCTCATCGTGTCGAGCAGCTGGCCGATGGCCGCCTGGATCTTCTGGACGGGCCGGCGGAGCGTGCAGCGCGGCATCTGGGGGCAGTCGCCCTCGTCGTTGTAGCAGCTCACGATGGCGATCGGCCCCTCGAGCGCCCGCACCACCTGCCCGACCGTGATCTCCTCCGGCTGGTGCGCGAGCCGGTAGCCGCCCTTCGGGCCGTTCTGGCTCACGATCAGGCCCCGCTTCGCCAGACGCTGGAGGATCTTGGCGAGGAGCTCGGTCGGGATGTTGAACTCCTCCGCGATCTGCTTGACGGCGACCGGACTCACGCCCTCGTGGAAGGCGACGTACTGGATCGCCATCAGTCCGTAGTCGACACGCTTCGTAAAGCGGAGCATCGCCTTCTTGTCTCCCGCCCGAAAGCTTACACCTTTTCAGATCCATTGGCGACCGTTTTGGTCGCCCTGTCAGAAGTAAGGTAAATCGACATGTTATGACATAGAATCGGCAACGCTCGCGCTGAAGCGGCGTAGGCCGCCGCGAGCTCTGCGCTCTGCGGCGTCGATCCTGAAACCTGCGGCCTCCACCGCCCGCTCGGTCTCCCGGTTGGGATGGCAGCCGCCCATGATGCGCGTCCAGGCGGGCTGGATGAGGTCCTGGCACCGGGCCCGCCAGGGGACGACCGAGCGCACGTGCTCCAGCATCCGCAGGTGGCCGGACCGACGCAGGACGCGCCGCACCTCGGCGAGGCCGCGGGCAGGGTCGGGGACACTGCAGAAGGCGAGGCTGCTCACGATCGTGTCGAAGACGCCGTCGCGAAACGGGAGCGCCTCGACACTGGCGGCTGTCACCGCGGCTCCAGGCGCCCGGCGCCGGGCGCGCCGGAGCGCGGAGAGCGAGGGGTCGACGGCGACGACGAACGTGCCCGCCGGGAACAGGGGCAGGTTGCGGCCGGTCCCGGTGCCGACGTCGAGCGTCCGGCCCTGCGCGCCCGCCGTCAGCCAGCGCCGCCATCGGCCGATCTCGCCTCGCTCGGCCAGCGCCGCAAGCGCGTCGTAGAGCCAGGGGATCTGCTCGACGCCGCGCATCGGACGAGCCGCCGCCCCCTCTCTAGGTCCCGTGGCTGAGCTGCTGGGCCGCCGGCGTCAGCACGGCGAGCCTCGCCGTCGCGGGGTCCGTCGTGCTCCTGGCCCGATCTGAGAGCGTCGCGAAGCCGCCGTCGGGGCTCGGGGCGGGCGACCCTTCGGTCGAGGATCTCCCTCCCTCCCGTCCGTGGGTTGACGACGCCCAGGCCCGGTGGGCGGGCGCACCTGGCCGGCCTTGAGTCCGACCAGCGCTCCCGCCCCTGGCGTCGCGAGCTCGAGGCGGCGTAGACGAACGTGGGCTTGGGGCCGCGCCGGCCGAGCCTAGGCTTCGTCAGTGCCAGCTCGCCGACGCCGAGCGGGTCCGCCGCGGCCAGGAGAGTGGCCAGCCCGCTGCAGATCGCGGGGCCGCCGCCGTCGGATCCTCGGGGGCTAACGGAGCCATAAAGGCACGGACTTCGCGGAAAGGGTAGGATCGTGAAGGGCCGCCCCGTGTTCGACCTTAGGCCTGGGCGCTTACCGGTTCGTGTTTGAGCTGGAGACGAACCGCGCGGGCTTGGTCAGCCGCACCACGGAGTAGCCGAGGGAGCTCAGATCCGAGTCGACGTCGGGCCTCGCGCGGCGGTCGGCGTGCCGGCGGTCACTGCCAGGGTCGGAGGGCCCTGCGGCGGACCGCCGCCGCTGGCCGACCCGGCGGTCGAGAATGATCTCGACCGACTCCTGGTCCGAAAAGGCGCGCTTGAAGTCCTGGTAGCGCTTGATCGCCTCCCGTGACACGACGAATAACAGCTGGCCCACGCGGCCTCCTCTGTCCGAGCCGGCTCGCCGGCCCGTTGGTCGGGATTATCGCATCGACGGCAAGCGATTTAACGGGGGGCTTACACGGGGGCCTGGGGTCGCCGATAATGGGACTCTGCTCCGGAGGACGGGCGGGAGCCTCGGCAAGGGTGTCAGGCCGATGGAGGATCTTGATGGTACTGTGGGCGCTGTTTCTTGTCCTGGCGCTCGTCGGCCCCGCGCAGGCCCAGAGCATGACGGAGATCTTCCTGGAGTCCGAGCGGGCGAGACTCGTTACACTCAGGCAGGAGCTTACGACGCTCGTGAAACAGGAGCCGCAGAGCGACGAAGAGCTCACCCGACTCATCCGGCTGCGCGTGGAAATCCGGCGGGTCGAGGGCCGGATCAAGGCGATCGAGCAGGGCATCAAGGAGCGGCAGCTAGAGCAGCAACAGCAGTAGGCGACCCGGGCCGCCGGGGAGTCCGAGCCGAACGACCGTGGACCGCCGGGGCCCTAGTCTGGCGCCGGCACAGCAAGGGAGGAGACATGAAGCTCCAAGGAAAGCGCATCGCGGTGCTCGCCGAGAACATGTACCAGGAGATGGAGCTGTGGGTGCCGTACTACCGGCTCCGGGAGGAAGGGGCAGAGGTGAAGGTCATCGGCGCCGGCGGGGCCAAGTCCTACACCTCCAAGCACGGCTATCCGGTCAACGTCGACGTCCAGGCCGAGGCGGTGAGCGCGGTCGAGTTCGACGCCGTGATCGTGCCCGGTGGCTACGCCCCCGACGTCATGCGGCGCCACGCCGCGATGGTGAAGCTCGTCCGTGAGGCCCACCAGCAGGGGAAGGTTGTTGCGGCGATCTGCCATGCGGGCTGGATGCTCGTGTCGGCGGGCATCCTGAAGGGGAAGCGTGCGACGTCGTTCTTCTCGATCAAGGACGACCTGGTCGCGGCGGGGACCAACTGGGTCGACGAAGAGGTCGTGGTGGACGGCAACCTGATCACGTCGCGCCGGCCTGACGACCTGCCCGCGTTCTGCCGGGAGATCATCCGCGCGCTCGCCAAGGCATAGGCGGGTTACGGCCCCTGGACCAGGAAGCGGTAGCCGGCGACGACGATCCGGAACCCCGTGATGCGAGGATCGGGCGGCACGGAGGCGTCCCAGTAGCCTTCGTGCCGCGCCCGGATGAGCCGGTCGACGTACGCGGGCAGCTCGGCGACGACGTCGCCCGCGGCGCTGAGCGCCTGGACGCGGAGCCGGACGTTGACCGCGTCGAGGGAGGTGTTGTTGAAGATGCGACCGTCGAGGCGGATCTGGCGCGGGCCGCTGCGATCGATGTTGTAGGTGATCGTGAAGTAGTCGGCCGCATGCGCGCCCGCGACGAGACAGAGCGCGCCGAGGACCGCGAGGCAGGCGGCCCGGCAGACCATCCGCCGGCGTTTCACTGGCTGAGTATATACTAGCCGCGTGCGAGCTGGCCCGACCGGCGTCCTCCTCGCGTGCCTTGCCGCCGTCGCGCCGGCGGCGTCAGCCGGCCCCACGATCCGCTCGGTCGCCGAGGCGAGCGTGCGCGTCGACCATCCCCTCCAGGCGGTCGACTCTGTCGCGAGCCGGCTCGGCGCGGTGCTCGTCGAGCCCTGCCCCCGCTTCTCGAGCGACGCGGAGTGGAGTCAGTTCGAGGAGGCGAGGGTCAATGACGTCGTTCTGCTGATGGCCCACCTCGAGCAGGCGTGGATCGATGCCAAGGCCGCCAGGGACGACACACTCCGGCACGAGGCGAAGGCACCCCGGCGGCGGGTCGCCGAGGGCCGGCAGCTCGTCGATAAGCTCCAGGCCTGCGCCGCCCAGAACCGAGCGTCCTTCGATCCCCTCAGCGTCTGGCTCCGGATCGAGCGGGAGATTCCGCGCCGCCAGGCGGAGATCGCGCTGCCGGAGTAGCACGGCCCGTCTCGTCGCGGATCGACGGGTTTTTCGACATGCGGGCTCTGGTGATCGGCGCGTCGGGACAGGTGGGTGGCGCGCTCTGCCTCGAGCTGGGCCGCCGCGGCCACGCCGTCGTCGGCACACACGCGCGCACGGCCGCGCCGGGGACCGTCCACCTCGACCTGGGGGATGCGCCGACCACGGAGCGGCTCCTGGGCGAGACCGCCCCCGACTGGGTGTTCTGCGCGGGCGCCCTCACCCATGTCGATTTCTGCGAGGCGCATCCCGACGATGCCGCGCGGCTGAACCGCGACGGACCGCGGGCGGCGGCGCAGGCGGCGGCGCGGCTCGGCGCGGGCTTCGTATTTTACTCCACGGAGTACATCTTCGACGGCACCGCCGGGCCCTACGGCGAGGACGACCGCGCAAACCCCCTGTCGGTCTACGGGCGCACCAAATGGGAGGGCGAGCTGGCCGTGCGAGAGGCGCTTCCGCGTTGCCTGATCCTTCGGACGACGGTCGTCTACGGGCCGGAGCGGCAGGAGAAGAACTTCGTGTACCAAGTGATCCGGCACTGCCGCGAGGGCGAGAGGATGTCGGTACCGGCCGATCAGGTCTCGAGCCCCACCTTCAACGGCGACCTCGCGGCCGCGAGCGTCGAACTTGTCGAACACGACGCGCGTGGCGTCTATCACGTCGCGGGGACGTCCGTGCTGGATCGGTACGCGTTCGCGCGGCTCGTGGCCGAGGTGTTCGGGCTCGACGACGGCTGGCTGGCGCCCGTCCCGACGGCGCGCCTCGGGCAGCGGGCGCCGCGCCCGCTGCGGGGCGGTCTCAGGGTGGAGCGGGCGCTCCGGGTCCTGGCGACGCCCCTTCGCTCGGCCCGCGAAGGGCTCGAGACGATGCGGGACGTGATTGCGCCCCTGGGGAAGCTACGGTAGCATGAAGCCCCGGGCCGTCCTGGTTCCAGCGCACGAACGCGGTGAGCGTAGCTCAATTGGTCAGAGCACTGGACTGTGGCTCCAGGGGTTGAGGGTTCAATTCCCTTCGCTCACCCCATTATGGTGTATGCGCCCGTAGCTCAGTTGGATAGAGCGTCGGACTTCGAATCCGAAGGTCGCAGGTTCGATTCCTGCCGGGCGTACCAACTACGACAAGGACTTCTGGGGCACCCCTACGAGGTCGGCAGGCTCTTGCGTTGAGATTTGCGCTGAGGCCGAAGCGGTAACAGCGTCGGCAAGCGCCCCCCATCCAGGCGGGCAACCGCGCGCCGGAGATGCTCGGGGCTCAGGTGCGCGTACCGGATCACCATCGCCGGCGAGCTGTGCCCCAGCGATTCCTTGACTTCCCGCAGGCTGGCGCTTCGCTGGACCGCCCCCGACGCCAACGTGCGCCGCAGGTCATCGCCCGCGCGCGCCCGGACGTGGTGCTCCTGGATCTCCATATGCCCGGCATGGACGGCCTCGAGCTCCTCTGGCGGATCCGGACGCTGGCCCCGGTCATCATGGTGACAGCGAACACTGACGTTCCTGCGGCGCGGCAGACCCTGAAAAGCGGAGCGTTCGACTACGTCACGAAGCCGATCGACTTCGACCACCTGGACCGCGTCATCGAGGCGGCCCTGGCGTGGGGCGCTCCGCCAACGGATGACCCCACGAGAGGAACGACATGATCGCCGCGCTCTCCGCCCGCAGACGGCACGACATCATTGCCCGAGCAGGCGCACGAGTGATCCTCGCTCGGCTCCCAGCCCCGGCAACTGCGCCTGGTGGAGCGTGTGTGAAGGTTCACCAATTTCGGCGGCGTTGAACAGGTTCTAGGCATCAACTGGACTGCCTGGTTTCATGACATCCTCCTGGTCACCTGGAGTTGGACGGCGTGCCGCAGACTGGCATCATCATTCTCAATTTCTCGGTGATGATTTCCGCAGCGGCCTTGACCTACGGCGCGTTGTTGGCCGGCGTGCCGGCCGTTGAGGGCGTTGATCACAGACATGGCGCGGCAGATGGTCAGATCAAAATCTCAGGTAAGTACCTGAAGTTCTTTCAGCGGGGCTGACCGTGTGGTAGCGACCGAAGACGGCACGAGTCGTGTGGCCGATCACCGTCATCACGACGCGTTCGGAGACCCCCGGTGGGGCCCCGAGAGATGAGGGAGAAGGTAGGGGATGATTCGCGCGCGTGTCAACGGCGGCCAGATCGGGCATATCAAGGAGCTCCTTGGACATCGAGCGGCGGGGATACGACCTGTCGGTATTACCGCGGCCTCGACCTGCGCGCGGCCGGGCCAGATCCATTCACCATCTCTCGATCGCCACGATGGTGGCGTCCCGGAACGCGCCCCGCAGCGAAAATCGTATCGCGTCGCCCACCCGGACCGCGTGACGAAGCTTCGGCGACGCCCGGAAGCTGGTGGTCCTCGGCGGGAGGAACCCCCGAATCTCCTCGTGCGTGATCACCAGCAGGTCCGCCCGGGGGAAGATCGCCCGTACGATCCCGCGCGCCTCCCACTGCTGCTCGCCGGCACGGGCACCGGTGGTGCACGCCGCGCGCTCGCGCTCGAGCTGCTCCACTCTCGCGCGGGTGGCCTCGAGTTCCTGATAGAGCCGGTCCGCCCGCCGGCCCCAGTCGGCGTAGCCCAGGCCCAGGCCAACGGCGAGCGTGAGGTTCACGAGGAGGACCACCTGCCACACGGGCATCAAGGAGGCGCTCCGGATTCCATCAGTGGATGTGGTCGTCCGGGAAGGGGGCGACGTTCCTCTCTTCGTTGAGCTGCTCGACCTGGCCCAGGAGCACCGTGGCCTCGGGCATCGCTTCGGTATCGCCTTTCCAGATCGCCCGGATATAGCCCTGACGGTCGATCAGGAGCTCTGCGTGAGGCCCGGGCGCGAACATACGGTAGGCCCGGACGATATCGAGGGCCCCGTCGGTCACCACCGGGAACAGGGCGGGCGGTGAGGAGCCGAGCTCTCTGATCGCCTCGGACGAGGCATCGGTCGGCACGGCGATGACCTCCACACCCATGATCCACAAGAGGTCGTAACTCCGCGCGAGCTGGGTCATGCGCGGGCGGGATCCCGGTAGCGTGTAGAACACCAGCAGGACGATCCGCCGCCCTCGGTAGTCGCGCAGCGCACCCGGCGCTAACGGGCCCACCGAGACGGCAAAGTCGGGCGCGACCAGCCAGGGGCGCTCAGGCTCCACCACCCGTCCGAGTCGGCCGGCGTCACCGGCAGCGCCGAGCGCCCTGATGAAGTTGATCACGTCCCAGCGCTCGGCATCGCCGAGCCGGTTCTCGAAGCCGGGCATGCCACGCTCGGGGATGCCGTGGGTCACCAGCCAGAAAATCTCGCCCGCGTGCCGGCGGGATACGGGCGGGGAGCGAAGATCGGCCGGCGGCCGCCGGCCTTGCATCGAGGGTCCGTCACCGGCCCCCGTGGCGCCGTGGCAGGTGGCGCAGTGCTCATGGTAGACGAGCATCCCGGGTGCGATCGAGGCGGCGTGATAGGTCACCGGCGGCCGCCGGTACGTGGTTGGATAGGCGTCGACCACGAACGGTGCAAGGCCACCGCCGGCGCCGACGGCGATGAGGACCAGCGCGCCGGCGAGCACCGGGGCGCGCCGGCGGCGCACGAACAGGGATGCGATCGCGGCAACGGTTCCGAGCAAGACGAGTTGGCTGCCCAGGAGTGCCCGCCATCGCGTGGCCGGCCCCTCGAGCGCGGCGTCCAGGGAGAATCGGAACGGCAACGGCCAGACTGGTTGCTCATGGCGGGCGGGCGTCGTAAGCGTCATCGCCGCGACCAGGGCAAGCAGGACGAGCGCCAGGATGGCTTCGAGTCCGACGAATGCGGCAAGGCTGCGCATCGCCGGACACCCGACCGTGGTGGTCGGTCGGGAAAGCGCAGGAAGCAGGCGCACGCGGTTGACCGCCGCCAGGACGAGAACCGGAACGAGGACCGACAGCTTTGCCAAGAGCAGGTGGCCGTATGCCGTCCCCGCGAGGCCCGCGACGCTCCCGACCTGCACGAACGCGTTCATCGATCCCGACGTGATCAGGACGATCATCGTCGCGAGCGCGGCGCCGGAGAACCGGAGGACGGCGCGCTCTGCATAGAGCCGTGAGTCCGCACCGGCTTCACGGCTCGCCGCTCTCAGCAAAAGCGCGAGCGGGACGAGCCCACCGATCCAGATGCCGGACCCAAGAAGATGGGCGACGTCAACCGCCACCGCCAGCACCGTGCGAGGGGCGACACCGGCCGCGTGGCTCGAGCCGCTCACGAGAGCGAGCGCGAGCATGCCGAGCACGAGGGGTTCGACGCGGGCGGCGATCCAGTTCCTGGTCTCCCTGACGTCCGCTGGCAAGAGGAGAAACGCCCCGAGCACGACGAGGAGACCGTGACGCGCCAGCCAGATGAGTCCGGGACGCGTATCGAGGAGAGCCCGCCACACCGCTCGAGGCTCGAGGGCCGCCTCGAGGCGGCCCTCGAAGACTGCGGTCCGCGCTAGCAGGCAGGCGATCCCGGAGCCGAGGGCGACAAGGAGGACGCGGCGCGAGTAGACGGCGATCGTCCTCTCCCACCGGCGCGCGGTCGGCCGCTCGCTCGGGTTGCCCGCCAGGAGGAGCATGAAGAACGCCCCCGTGAGGAGGACGGAGGAGGCGAGGTGTACCCAAGACGCAGCGAGAAGGAAGAGCCTCATTCGACTCTGAACGCGAAGCCGCCTTCGGTCACGTCGGCGTCGATCGACAGCACCCGCCACCTCACCCGGTACGTTCCTGGAGGAAGCGCCGGGAGTGTCACGCGGAGCAGTACCGGGTTCGAGCGGTCAACACGACTGTCCCCGCGATCCACCTGCCCTCCGCGATCGTTCACGACACGGACCGAGCTGTAGGCTGGTTCGAGGGGTTCGGTGAAATAGAGCTTCACCTCGTCGGGAGAACGCTTCACCCTGCTCTCGACGCGGGGCTCCGTCCGCTGAAGCATCGCGTGGCCGGCGGCGGTGCCTGTCAGTGCGCAGACGGCAAGGACGAGCACCAGCGGGGCAATCGACTTCACGAAGCGGGGTCGCGGTACCCGGGCGCGAGCGTATTCGGGAAGCGGGCACACCATTCCGTGACCGCACTCGCGCAGCGGCGCTGTCGCCCCTACGGGCTGACCGACTTGCCTTCTACGTCAGTCGTGCCTTTGCCCGGTAGTAGGCGACGACGTCGCTCGTCTTCAACCAAAACAGATCGTATACCGACCCGCTCCCGTCCGACCCCGAAATCGGCCCGGGACCGCGGTCCTGACCGGACGACCAAATCATCTTGTCACCATCTGCCGTGAACTGCGGGCACGCCCCATCCACATTCGGGAGATTGAACGGAGCTTCGACGATGGGTCCCTTCCACCGGTTGGTCGACGGGTCGTAGCGAAGGAATACCATCTTGTGGAATTTTCCGAAGTCGTGGACGGAGGCGACGCCGAGCACCAGCCCGTCCTTTGCCACCGCGTTGATGCGGCACTTGAAACCTATCGAGTCGAGTACCTTGCTGTCGAGCCGCTTGGCGGGCTGCCATACACCCCGCTCCAGGGTGCTCGTGTACACGTCGGGTGAGGGAGCGGCTCCCGGCTCTCGGGGCCTGATCGAGATGAAGACCGACACATTCTCCTGACCGGGTATGCCGCTCGGCATGAAGCAGTGGTCAACGTACTGCGAATTCACGTTCGGTCCAAGATTCTCGGCCTTCGTCCATTCGCCGTTCGGCTGCTTGTGGGCGACATAGATGTCTGTTGCCCCGTGGCCGCCCGTCCGCGTGCTCATGAAGTGCAGGGTCCCCCCGTCCGGGGAGATTCTCGGCTCCAGATCCATCGCGTCACTATTCACCCAATCGGGGAGTCGTTCAGGAACCGTCCAGTCTCCGTTCGAACCGGGCCACTCGCCGCTTTGACGGATTCGATGGGTGACAAATAGATCCGTCGTCTTGACCCGTTTGTCGCCGGCCGCCGCAAAGCGGGCAAAATAGATGGTATTCCCATCCCCGGTGATTGTCGGCTCGTAGTTGCCAAATTGATCGTTGGGAGGAAACGGGAACTTCTTGGGGATCAATTCCCGCTCGGCAGCTCCCGCGCGAGCAGAAGACACCCACGACGTCGCCATCGCGGCTCCGACGAACGTTCCCGACCTCTGCATGAATTGCCTACGCGACAGCGTCGTCATGATGTTCCCCCACCCGTCTTGGATCCGGTTGCGTTTCAGAAAGGCTCGGTAGGCTTCCCCGAGTCCCGCTGCGTCCTTCCACGAACACCCGAGTGACCGAGAGCTGTGGCACCGCCGTCGAATCGTGTGGTCTCTGACCGAGAGGCGATGGGACCTGGCCCTTCACGCCCGATCAGTTTGACCCCTCGGCCTCCTCTTGGCGCATTTAAAAACATTCCCGGTCAAAATTGTCAAGAATTGTTTTTCGAGGACCGAGCGCGTAGGAACCGAAGCCGCCGCGGAGCGCCTCCTCGACGAGCGGCGGCGCCTCGGCGCTCTGCGCGCGATTTACCGGCGGCGATCCCGCGCCCCGAGCAGGACAAGATCGCCGGCCTCGTCCGGGCGCCCGTGGCGCCACGAGTCGTGCCGCAGAGCATGTGGGCGAGGAGGGCTTGGGGCCGTGGCCATCGCCTTCACCCGCCGCAGAGGAGCGGGAGGAGTCGAAGCAGGTGGAGTAGCATGCCGATCATTGGACGGCGATTGTCACCGGCTCAGAGCCGAAGGATCAACAGCTTGTCTGCTGAATGGGGTTTTGGGCGAAGGACAGGAGTGACGGCGATGCGCTCACGGTCGGCGGCATGCCCTTCTTCGAGGGCGTGCAGGTGGACTGGGGGCATGATGGCCGCGGCCGCCCTCATGATGGTTCCGCCGGTGGTCCCGCTCATCTTCGTCCAGCGCCACCTCGTCGTCTGGAGCCGTCAAGGGGTAGCGGGGCCCGGGACGCCGCGATGAGGTTCGTCACGCATATCGAGTGCACACGGTGCGGACACGCGCACGATCCCACCCGCGTGGCGACGGTCTGCGGCACGTGCGGCCAGATGCTCGCCGTCCGCTACGACCTCGGCCAGGTGGCGGCGCATGTCAGGAGAGACCAGCTAAGCGCTCGCGTGCCGGGGATGTACCGATTTCGCGAGTTGTTGCCGCTTCTCCCCGACGAGGAGCCGGTGACGCTCGGTGAGGGAGGGACGCCCTTACTCCCGCTTCCGCGCCTTGCCGCACACTTCGGCCTCCGCCATCTCTGGGCGAAGGACGAGGGTCAGAATCCCACGGGCACGTTCAAGGCGCGCGGACTCAGCATGGCGATCACCCGCGCGCGGAGCCTGGGGACGAGGGGGGTCATGATCCCGTCGGCGGGCAACGCCGGCGGTGCGGCGGCGGTGTACGCGGCGCGCGCGGGACTTCGCGCGGCTGTCGTCGTGCCGCGGGAGACCCCCGCCGCCGCGGTCGCCGAGGCGCTGATCGCTGGCGCGCGCGTGTTCACGATCGAGGGGTCGATCGCCACCGCCGGTCAAGTGGTGTCGGGGAGTGCCGCCGCGCTGGGCTGGTTCGATCTCTCGACCCTCAAAGAGCCCTATCGTCTCGAAGGCAAGAAAACGATCGGACTCGAGCTGGCGGAGCAGCTCGAGTGGACCACGCCCGATCTGCTCATCTACCCGACGGGAGGCGGAACCGGCCTCCTGGGGATCGCCAAGGCGTACGAGGAGCTTCGGGCGATGGGCTGGCTCCAGCGCCCGCTCCCGCGCTTCGTCGCGGTCCAGGCCGAGGGCTGCGCGCCGGTGGTGAGGGCGTGGCTCGAGAAGGCGGCAACGACGACGCCCTGGGAGCATCCGGTCACGTCTGCCGCCGGCCTGCGGGTGCCGGCCCCGTTTGCGGGCCGCCAGATCCTTGAGGTCCTCCGCGCAACGAGCGGCGGCGCGATCGCCGTGAGCGAGGCGGCCATCGCCGATGCGCAGCGCCTGTTGGCTCGACTGGAGGGTGTGTGGGTCGCGCCAGAAGCCGCCGCCGCCGTGAGCGCGCTCGGCGTGCTGAAGGACCGCCGGGACTTGTCGTCGGACCTGCGCATCGTGTTGATCGTGACCGGGACTGGGATCAAATACGTGCCCCCCGCACTGCCAAGCCCATTGGCGCTTCCGCGCTCGGACGACGCCGCCGTCGCTACGATATGCCGAGCACTACGTGAGTAGTCAGCTGACGCACAGTGAGCGGGTCCCCACGAACGCGACCGACCGCCTGTTTCAGTCGAAGATGCCTGCGGCGGACCTCCGTGCGCCAACGCCCCGAGTCGGCGAGTCGGGATCACCCGGCGAAGACATACGCGCAGCCGCGTGACACCGCGCCGTTACACGCGACCACGCCGGAGGGCACGACCTGGATCCCGGGCAGCACGGCGTCGGTCCAGTCCTTCTTCACGTCCTCGTGCTTCATGCCCGTCTTCTGAGCGACCATGCCGCTGTAAAACGTGATGGCCAGATTGCACGCGCCCACCTTGACGCCCCGTGCGATGAGCTTCTGGAGAGCAGCATCCGGCACGGGGAGGGCGCCTGGCTTGAGGTAGAACGGGTTGCGGACAGCGGGCGCCTTGGTGTCCGGGTCTTCGATCTTGAACACCTCACCCAGCTTGTACTTGGCCCAGACCGAATCGGTGAGCGCCAGCGGAAGAGCGCCATGGCGCAGGACCATCACCACGCCAAGATCGCTCTCGGGTACGCCGAAGGCTTCCGGACCGGTCGTGAAGAACGCCCACGACCACACGAGCCCCATCCCCTGGTTGGCCTCGGGCATGTCGTAGAGCTGTCGGTGCTTGCCGGAAATGCTGTCGAGCCAGCGCGTGAAGTCAGTGTTCGGACCGTCCGCTGCAGCGACAGCTGTCGTGCCGGGGACCATGGTGCCAAGGCCAGCGGCGGCAACCGTGGCCGCCAGACCCAGGAAGTCGCGGCGGTTGCCCTGAAGTCTCGTGTCGTCGTCCATTTCGGCCTCCTCCAGATGTCTCGCGTCAGGGGTTTGGATGGATACTGCTGTGCTGTGGGAAAGCGACCGGGACGCGCGCATCGGCGGACGCCCTCCTTCGTCCCCCGAAGGCGCTAACGAGTCTTCTAGACTACACGCCGGCGACTGTCAACAGGCGCCCGGGCCTCGGCTGATCCCGGCGTCTCCGCGCGCGAGCCGGATCCTGCTGCTGCGGTCCTCGAATGGCGGTGAGAACGGGAGCTTCGGGGGAGCGCAGGGGCGCTAGGGCCGAAGGCGCGGGCTCTAGTAACGGGCGTCCGGGGGCTTGTCGCCTTTCGGCCAATCCTCGTCCTTCCTCGGGAAGTCGGGTCGCGGCTGTTCCGTGAAGTACGCCGCGACGTCGTACGCCTCCTGATCGGTGAGCGTTCCGTCCTGTCCGTACGGCATGTTCGCCTTGACGAAGGCCGCCGCCGTGTTCCGGCGCGCCATACCGGCACCGATGTTGAACGATTGTGGCCCCCAGAGCGGGGGGAACAGGTAGTCCCCGCTCGGGCTCGTGAGCCCCTGACCATCGCGACCGTGACAGACGGCGCACTTCGCGACGTACACCGCCTCGCCACGACCCTTGACCGTCGGGCCGACCGGCGCGAGCTTCACGAATCCGCGCCCCGGGGGCTCCACGCCGACCGGCAGGTCCCTGGACAGCCACCAGATATAGGCGAGGATCGCGCGCATCTCCTCGCCGTCGCGCGGCAAGGGCCGGCCGTTCATCGAGCGCTCGAAGCAATCGTTGACGCGGTCCTCTAGGAGGTTCACCTTCGCGTTCCGGCTCCGGTATTCGGGGAAGACGCCCCAGGTCCCGACCCACGGCGAGGAATAGGCCTTCCGCCCCTTGTCGAGATGGCAGCTCGTGCAGTTCAGCCCGTTCCCCGTGTACTCCTTCGCGTAGACCCGAGTCTGCGTGAGGATCCTCTCGCCGTACCGGATCGACGCTCCCAGTGGTCCGTCCGGAACCTCGTCCGGCGCGGGGCCCGGAAGCCGATCCTTCGATGGTAGGGCGGGTTGCCCGGTGCTCGGTTGACCGACCCCGACAGTCACCGCCCCGCCGAGGAGGCCGAGGGCGAGGATCGCGGCGACGGCGCCTTGCCGGCTCAACCCCTCATCCTCCGGTCACGGCCGTCGGGCGTCGCCGCGCGAGCCGCCAAGGCCATCGCGACGACCCGGGCACCGCTGGGCGTGGGGGCCTGGGCCTCGATCCCCGATTCAAGTCCCGCGGGAAGGGCATGCTCGTCACGGCGTGTTGCCCGCGCCACTGAGCAGGGTGGCTTGCCGGAGCAAGATGACGACGCCGACGACGGCGACCAGCAAGGCAAAGCCCTGGCGGAGGCGATCGGCCGACACCCGGCGCGCGCCCAGCTGACCCACGACCATACCGGCTCCCGCACATCCCGCGAACTCGGCGGTGAGGCGCCAGTCGATCGGCGCTTCCTCCAGGTGAGCGAGCAGGCCGGCGGCGCTGCTGAACGCGATCGCCGTCAGGGACGTCCCGATCGCCACCTTCATCGGCAGCCGGCCCGCCCACAGCAGCGCGGGGACGATCACGAAGCCGCCCCCGATGCCGAGAAACCCCGTGAGCAGCCCGACCCCGAAACCGACCCCGAGCATCACGGTGGGCCGGGACTCGCGGTCCCCGGCCGGCTCAGACCGCTTCCGGGCCATCGACGCGGCGACGGTGAGCATCAGGATCGCGAACAGCGTTAGCAGCCAGCGCTCGGGGAGGAGCCGCGTCAGGCGAGCCCCGAGCAGCGCACCCAGCACCCCCGCGCCGCTGAACAGGAGCGCCGCCCGGACCCGCACGAGTCCGACCCGCGCGTAGAGTATGGCGCCAAGAACGCTCACGAGGCCCACCACAACCAGCGACATCGGGATGGCGGCCGCGGCCGGGACGCCGGCCACGTACACGAGGATCGGCACCGTGAGGATCGAGCCGCCGCCACCGAGGAGTCCGAGCGACAGCCCGACGAGGAGGCTGAGCACGAGCGCGACCAGGATCATCTCCGGTAAGGACGTCTGAACGGGCGCGACGCACGCCCTCTTCTATTTCGACCTTGGGTCGTCACGAGCTACACACACGCCCGTCAGCATGAAGACCGATGATCGGCAATCCCTTCCTCGCGTACTCCCAGCTTTGCCTCCAGACCAACGCCGTCTGACAGTCAGACGCCCACTCGAACGATAGAATAGTTCCCCGTTCGGACAGCGGTGCGTGCGCCAGAGGAGCATGGCTCGGCGTGGCCAGCCGTAACGAAACGAATGTGTGAGCCACGTTGACCACGACCCCTGACTGGCACGCGGTAGCACCCTCAGATACCATCCTCCGGCCCAGCTGCTCACGGGCCAGAGTGCAGCACGCTCAACCCTGTCTGACGCCGCGCTTGGCGATCCGGGACCTGTCTCGACGCCGTATTTTAGGGTGAATTCACCGCGAAAAATAGCGGAACCGCGCCGACCCGAGCGGCTGCCGGGTCAGACGCAGGTGGAGATCGAGATCCTGCTACGAAGGCGAGGGGAAGAGGAGGGTATCAGGGGCCGAGCACGCCGGCACGACCTGCCCCGCGAGCTCCTCGACGGGAGAGTCGGGCGCCTGGGCGCTGAGCGACCAGCCATGGCGTCCGATCAAATGCCGAGCCCGGTCGCGCCTATCGGCGCCAGCCGCGTTCATCACGGAGAAGCATGCCGGGAGGCGCGTGCCTCACGGGTCCTCAACCATGCTACTGTGGAGCGCAATTGACGTCCTTCCTCTTCGAGGGGGTGGGGTTGCATGGCGACGCACTCCAAGACCAATCGCGCTGTTCGGCGACTCCGGCGTCTCGCGCGCCGGCGCCGCGAAGCCGAGCTGAGAAAAGCTCGGCGCGGTGGGACGGATAATCGTTCGTCTCCCCCCCGCGTCTAGGCGCACCTCGCCAGCGCGCCCGACGTGCCCGGCGGGACGATCGCCTCCGGCCTGCGTCCCTTCAGAGCGGCCGCGAGTATCGATGTCGAGACGCGATCACGCTTCCACGGCAGGGTCCACTCGTGAACGGTTCAGAAGCCTAACGAGTTGGTCGACCGCATTCCGACGCTGTGGGGCGGCGGACCGACGCTCGTCCCCTCACTGTGCGGACCCAGACCCGAGCGGGGCCGCCTTGAACCGCGGCAGGAGCTCCTCCTCCAGCAGCCGCGTGTGGAGCCGTCCCGCCCGCCACTCCGGCGCCTCGAGGATCCGAGACAGCAGATCGCGGGTCGTGCGGACGCCCTCGACCACCAGCTCCGCGAGGGCTCGCCGCATCCGGGCGGTGGCCTGCGGGCGGTCGCGATCCCAGACGATGAGCTTGGCCAGCAACGGGTCGTAGTGGACCGAGACCTGCATCCCCGCCTCGACGTTCCCGTCCAGACGGGTGCCGGGGCCCAGCGGCGGACGGAACGCCTTGACCTGGCCGGGCGAGGGCATGAAGTTCCGCTCCGGATCCTCGGCGTAGACGCGGCACTCGATCGCGTGACCGCGTGGCCGCACATCGTCCTGCCCGAAGCTGAGCGGCAGCCCGCCCGCGACGCGGATCTGCTCTCGCACGAGATCGATCCCGGTCACCATCTCGGTCACGGGATGCTCGACCTGGATGCGGGTGTTCATTTCGAGGAAGTAGAAGCGGCGGTCGGGCCCGAGCAGGAACTCGACGGTGCCCGCGTTGCGGTAGCCGATGGCGCGAGCCAGCCGGAGCGCCGCCGCGGCCATCTCCAGCCGGAGGGCGTCGTCGACCGCGGGGGAGGGCGCTTCCTCGATCAGCTTCTGGTATCGTCGCTGGAGGGAGCACTCCCGCTCGCCGAGGTGGACGTAGTGGCCATGGTCGTCGGCGATGAGCTGGACCTCGACGTGGCGGGCCTCGGGCAGGAGCGCTTCCAGGTACACCGCCGGGTTGCCGAACGTCAGCTGGCCGAGGCGCGAGGCGGTCGCGTATGCGCGCTCGAGGCCCGCCGCGTCGCGCACGATGGCCATCCCGATGCCGCCGCCGCCGCCCGCGGGCTTCAGGACGAGCGGAAAGCCGACCTCGGTGGCGAGGCGGCGGGCCTCCTCGACCCCGTCGACCCGCTCCGTGCCCGGCAGCATGGGGACCCCGGCCTCGGTGGCCGTGCGGCGGGCCGCCAGCTTGTCGCCCATCAGCGCGATGCTGGCGCTCGACGGTCCGATGAACGCCAGGCCGGCCTCTTCGATCTTCCGGACCAGCGAGCTGTTTTCGGCGAAGAACCCGTAGCCGGGGTGGATGGCCCCCGCCCCCGTGGCCCGTGCCGCCTCCAGGATCCGGTCGAGGTTCAGGTAGCTCTCGGCCACCTTGGCGGGGCCGATCTCACGCACCTCGTCGGCCAGGCGCGTATAGGGGCTGTCGCGATCGGCCTCCGAGCACACGGCGACGGTGCGGAGGCCCGATTCGCGGCAGGCGCGGAGTACCCGCGCGGCGATCTCGCCGCGGTTGGCGACCAGCACCGTGTCGAAGGGCATGCCCGGACGCTACGCGGTGCGCACCCGCGCCAGGACGGCTCCCAGATCGACCTCCTGACCCTCCCGCACCAGGACCGCTTCGACCGTGCCCGCGTGCTCGGACTCCACGGCGATCTCGGTCTTCATCGCCTGGAGCGTCACGACCGGGTCGCCTGCCGCCACCGTCGCTCCGACCTTCGCCACGACGTTCGCGACGAGGCCGGGAACCGGAGCCACCACATCGACGCTGTTCGCCATACCCGTTCGCCCCCCGTGGTGAGGAATTAGAGGAGAGCGCGCAAGGGCGCGACCTCGACACCCGCCCTGAGGAGCCGCTCCCGGACCGTTCGCGCGATGGCCGGTGCGTTATCGGCGTCACCGTGCACGCAGACGCTCCGCGCGCCCAGCGGCAGCCAGCCGCCGTCGCGGACGGGCACCTTGCCCTCGGTGGCCAGCGTGACCGCGCGGGCGGCCACGTCCTCAGGATCCCGCGCCTTCTTGGCCCGCTCGAGAATGAGGGAGCCCTTCGCATCGTAGTCCAGGTCGATGTACCCCTCCATCACGAAGGGCACGCCGGCCCGCCTCGCGGCGGCGGCCACCCGCTCGCCGGTCAGCAGGAGAATCAGGCCCTCGCCCAGCTCCCTCACCGCTTCCGAGACGGCCTGCGCGTACGCCTCGTCCTCGGTGCACATCACGTACAGCGCCCCGTGGGGCTTGACATGCTCGACCCGCGCCCCCTCCGCCGCCGCGAACGCCTGGAGGGCGCCGACCTGGTACTCGACGTAGTCCTTCAGCTCCTGCGGCGAGATCTGCATGCGCCGGCGACCGAAGCCGATGAGATCGGGGAACGAGACGTGGGCGCCTACGGCGACGCCGTGCTTTTTCGCGAGGCGGACGGAGTGCCGCATCACGTGCGGATCGCCGCCATGGAAGCCGCACGCGATGTTGGCGGAGCTGAGGAAGGGCATGAGCTCGTCGTCGTGGCCGAGCGTCCAGCGCCCGTAGCTCTCGCCCATGTCGGCGTTGATGTCGATCCTGGCCGTCATGACGCTACCTCCTCTCGATCGACCGCTCGGCGATCGCCTCGTCGATCGAGGCGGCCAGTGCGGTCGCCTCGTCGATGGTGACCTCCTTGAACCGAATCGTGTCGCGGCCGGGCATGAGCTGGCCGACCTTCCAGCTGGAGGCGTAGATGAGCGTGGCGTTACAGATGAACCCGCCGAGGCTCGGCCCGTCCGCGACGAGAATGATCGGCTGATCCCCGGACACGTTGACCGTCCACACGGCGTAGCCGTTGTCGAGGATGTTGGAGGGATGCCCGCCCGCGACGCCCCCGCTCTTCCGCGCCCACTGCCACTTGTGCGACTCGAGGCGCACGCCCATCCGGTTCGAGTTTCGGTCCACCTTCCACGCATGGCTGAAGAAGAAGTCCATGTCCGCCGCGGTCATGTAGTCGGGGTCCGCCTGGGGCCCGCGCATCGCCTCGATCTCCCAGTGCGTCCCGTGCTGGGGCCGGCGATCGGTCCGGAGCCGGCGCCCGACCTGCCCGGCGGGAGCGCCGGCGGGCTTCAGTCGGACCCGGTCGCCCTTCTTGAGCCCCCGGCCCTCGAAGCCCCCGAACCCCCCGACCGTGAAGGTGGCACGGCTCCCCATGTACTCGGGGACGTCGAAGGCGCCGCTCGCGGCGACATAGGCCCGGAGCCCGGCGCCCTTGACGAACTTCAGCTCGAGCAGGTCGTTGGGGCCGACGGCGAAGGTCTCCCAGAGCGGCGCCGGCGTGCCGTTGAGCGTCGGCTGCATGTCGGCGCCGGTGATCGCCACCGCCCGCGAGTCGTGGAAGCGGGCCTTGAGCCCGCCCGCCGTGACTTCGAGCGCGGGGGCGCCCTGGGGATTGCCCACGAGGAGATTCGCGATCCGGAAGGCGAAGTGGTCCATCGGCCCGGCCGGATACGTGCCGAGGTCGAGGTAGCCCACCCGGCCCGGGTAATCCTGCACGGTCGTCTGGATGCCGCCTTCGAGCACCTCGAACATGGACCGCGCTCCTTCCCTACGGAATCGCCACGTGCTTCACCGCCTCGGCCTGGCGCTGCTGGAAGGCCGTGACCTCGGCCTTGATCCCCTCGAGGAACCCGAGGTACGACTTCACGTTGAGTGCCTCATAGCCGACGATCGTATAGCGGTAGGTGCCGTCGTGCACCCGCTCGCGAGTCGATTCGAGTTGCTCGTCGGTGACGGGGACCCACTGGATCCGGTCGGCCGGCTTCAGCAGAATCGGGTTGGCCTTGAACGCCGGGTTCCGCTGCTTGAGGTCGAAGACCGGGATCGTCCGGCCGAAGAGCTGGTATCCGCCCGGAGACTCGACCGGATAGATGGCGACGCAGGGGCCGCCGATCCCGACGGCCCCCTCGGGGGTCCAGGGACGGGTCGGATTGTACTTCGGCGTCACGATCGCGTAGCGGGGGTCCAGGGGAAACATGAAGGGCAGGCCGGGCCAGAAGCCGATGCAGGCGTTCCACCACTCGGTCGCGCAGATGTAGTCGACCACCTCCTGGACGTTCCGGAGGCCGTTGTAGCGGGCGATGTACTCGATGTTGTGCCCGTCGACGATGTTGGGCGCGTCCTGCCGCGTGTACTTGACGTAGCGCTCGATGTCCGCCCGTGTCCAGCGGTCGCCGAAGGCGATCGGCAGCTCCACCCGGCGGCTCGGGATGTTCAGGTTCTCCCCCGAGGGCACCGTTTCCTCGAGCTTCTTCAAGGTCGCCACGAGCTCGCGCGTCGGCAGGCGCCGGCTGTCGTAGTGGAGCAGCATGCTGCGGAGCGCCGGCACCGTCTCGATGAGGCCGTCGAGGCCGGCTCTCTTGAGGGCGTCGTTGAGGCCGAAGATCCGGAAGTTCGTCGTCAGGTCGAGCACCATCTCGCCGTACTCGACGAGAATGAACCGATCTCCCGCGTAGCGGTAGGTCACGGCGGGGCGGTCCGCCGTCGCCGAGAGCACGTCGATGATCGCGCGATTCCCCTCATGCGAACCGGGCATGATGCCTCCTTACGCCGGCCCGAGCGGTTTGAGCCCGGCCGCCTCCCGCAGGACTTCCGCCATCGCCGTCCAGTCGAGCTGCCCGCGGCCTCGGGCCACGCTCGCCAGCAAGTGGCCGTGGGCGAGGGCCGCGAGCGGCATCGGCACCTCGAGCTGGTCCGCCGTCTTCAGGACCAGGCGCACGTCCTTCAGCCCGAGCGTCATCTGGAAGCCGGCCGGGCTGAAGGCGCCCCGGCAGATCCGCTCCCCGTTCGTCTGATAGACCGGGGACGCGAAGAGCGCCTCGTTCAGCGTCCGCAGGGCGTCCAAGCGGTCGATCCCGGCTTTCTCCACGAGGGTGAGCGCTTCGCCGAGGCCCTCCACCATGGCCGCGAGCAGAAAGTTGCCGGCGAGCTTCAGGAGGTTCGCCCGGCTCGGCTCCTCCCCGACGACAGAGAGCCCGCGACCGAGCGCCTGCAAGACCGGCCGCGCCGTCTCGACGGCCGCGCTCGGTCCGGCCGCGACGACCCAGAGCTTGGCCTGCGTGGCCATCTCCGGCCGGCCGAAGACGGGGGCCGCGACGTAGCGGCTCCCCGTCCCGCGGTGGGCGTCGGCGAGGCGCCGCGAGGTCGCAGGCTCGACCGTGCTCATCCCCACGTGGACGGCCTCCCGCCCTAGCCCCGCCACGAGGCCGCTCTCGCCGAACGCCACCGCCTCGAGGGCGGCGTCGTCCGCCACCATCGTGATCACGATCCGCGACTCGCGGGCGGCCGCGGCGGGCGAGTCGGCCCAGGTCGCGCCCTCGCGCACGAGCTCCTCCGCCCGCGCCAGCGTCCGATTGTGGACGGTCAGGGCGTAGCCGGCGCCGAGGAGATTGCGGGCGATCGGGAGGCCCATCCGGCCGAGACCGATCACCGCCACGCGATCAGCCACGGGCCTACCCGTCCCGCATCCCGGCGACGTACCGGTGCCGCACCTCGTCCATGACGACCGCGAAGATCAGGAGCACGCCCAGCACCACCATCTGCAGGTACGACTGGATCCGCACGAGGTTCATGCCGTTCTCGAACCACTCGATGAACACCGCCGCCAGCACCACGCTCCCGAGACGGCCGGTCCCGCCGCGCAGGCTCACGCCGCCGATCACGCAGGCCGCGATCGACCGGAGCGGCATGGCGGCGCCGATGTTGGCCTCCCCGGTCTCGAGCCGGGCCGTCAGCATCACCCCGCCGACCGACGCGAGGAACCCGACCAGCACGTACGCCATGAACAGGTACCAGCGGGTCGAGACGCCGCTCAGGATCGAGGCCTTGATATTACCGCCGATCGCGTAGAAGTACCGGCCCATGCGCGTCCAGTTCAGGAGCACGTACATGCCGAGGACGAGCACGGCCGTCACGTACACCGGCACCGGGACCCCGAGGAGCTTGCCGAAGCCGAGGGTCGCCCCGAACTGGCTGGGCATCCCGTAGACGGGAACGCCGCCCGTCATGAAGAGGGCGAGGCCGAAGGCGATGGAGGCCATGGCGAGCGTCATCATGAAGGGCGAGACGTTGAGGACGGCGACGCCGATGCCGTTGACGATGCCCATGGTCGTGCCCGCGCCGAGCCCGGCCAGGATGCCGAGACCGATGGCGAGGCCGACGGCAGTGGGGTCGCTCGCCACCGTGGAGGCCATCACCTTGGCGAGGACGACGCTCGTCATGGCGAGGATCACGCCCACCGAGAGGTCGAAGCCCCCGGTCAGGAGGGCGATCATCTGCCCCATGGAGACGACGGTCAGGTAGGTCGCCTGCCGCGCCACGTTGAAGAGGTTCTGCCTCGAGAGGAAGCGCGGCTCCCAGGTCCCGAAGCCCACCAGGAGGATGACCAGCAGGAGGGGCAGGACCCCGAGGTGAACGAAGGTCCGCCGCAGGAGCCGGAGGAGGGCCGTCCCGACCCGGGGGCGCCGCTCGACGGTCGCGAGCCCGGCATCAGCCATGGGTGGTCGTCGTCTCGAAGAAGTGCGAGAGCACGGCCTGCTCGGTGAGCTCCGCCCGTCCGAGTTCGGCCCGGAGCCGCCCCCGGTGCATCACGTAGGCGCGGTGGGCGAGATGGAGGATCTCGGGGAGATCGGAGGAGATCAGGAGGATCCCCGCCCCCTCGCGCTCGACGAGGTCCTTCATGAAGGTGTACACCTCGGTCTTCGCGGCGACGTCGACCCCCGTGGTGGGTTCGTCCATGACGAACACCCTCGGGTTGCGGGTCAGCCCCTTGGCCAGCACCACCTTCTGCTGGTTGCCCCCCGAGAAGAGGGCGACCGGGCGCTCGATGCCCGTCGGCACGAGCCGGAGCTGCTGGGCCAGCCGGAGACAGATCGCCCGCTCGCTCCGCCGACGGAGCAAGACGCGGCCGCTGAAGTGAGCGCTCGGCAGCGCCGAGAGCGCGATGTTCTCCCGAACGCTCCGCTCCATCACGAGCCCTTCCGTGCGCCGGTCCGGCGGCACGTACGCGAGGCCGGCCCCGAGCATCGCGCCCGGCGTCGGCTTGCCCACGCTCCGCCCCAGTAGCCGGACCGTCCCCCCGCGGATCGGCTCGAGCCCGAAACACGCCCGCCCCACCTCCGACTTGCCGGATCCGACGAGTCCGGCCAGGCCGACGATCTCGCCCGCCCGGACGGTGAGCGAGACGTCGTGGACGAGCGTCCCCGCCGTCAGGTGCTCCACCGCGAACAGCTCCTCTCCCGGGCGGTGGTCGATGCGGGGAAAGAACGCCTCGATCTTGCGGCCCGTCATCAACTCGACGAGCTTCTCGGGCGTGGCATCACGCACGGCAAGGGTATCGACGCGGCCGCCGTCGCGGAGGACGGTCACGCGATCACCGATCCGGTGGAGCTCGTTCATGCGGTGCGTGATGTAGATGATCCCGACCCCCTGCCGCTTGGAGTCCAGGACCAGCTGGAACAGCCGATCCGTCTCCCGATCGGTCAGGGCCGCCGTCGGCTCGTCCAGGATGAGAATGGAGAGGTTCGTGCGGAAGGCCTTGGCGATCTCGACCATCTGCTGCTCGGCCCGAGACAGCCGGTTCACCCGCATCCGAGGCAGGATGGGGAATCCGAGGCGGCGCAGGGCCTCCTCGGCGCGCCGGCGCATCTCGGGCTTGTTGATGAGGGCCCCGGTCGTCGGCTCGGCGCCGAGGAAGAGGTTCTCCTCGACGGTGAGGCCCGGGACCAGGCTGAACTCCTGAAAGACGGCGCTAATGCCCCGCAGGCGGGCGTCGTGAACGGAGCGGAACTGGACCGGTCGCCCCCGGAGCTCGACCTCTCCCGCGTCCGGCCGGAGCGCGCCCGCCACGATGTTGATGAGGGTCGATTTTCCGGCTCCGTTCTCGCCAAACAGGACGTGGACCTCGCCGGGCCGGAGGTCGAAGTCCACACGGCGCAGCGCCTGCACGCCGGGGAACCACTTCGTCACCCCGCGCAGGCGGAGGACGGGTGGGGCCCCGGAGGTCACCTCCGGGGCCCGTCCCGTCTGGGTATCGCTCAACGCCACCGCGCGCGCTCCTAGTCGACGGTGAAGGTCGGCCTGAAGTCGGCGGGGGCGAGGGACGACTCGTAGTGGAAGGTGTTGATGTTGGACTTGTCGATCACGTAGATCTCGGGACCGGTGTGCTTGGTGTAGGGCTTCTTTTCCAGGATCCGGACCGCCTGGTCGATGGCGATCCGGCCCTGGATGACCGCCGAGTCGGTGGGAGCGGCGAGCACGGCGCCGCGCTTGATGTCCTGATACACGCCCGGGGTGAAGTAGTAGGCGAGGACCCTGACCTTGTCCGCCTTGCCGGCGTCCCGGAGCGCTTCCACCGCCGCCTCCGTCGTGGGCGAGGTGCCGACGATGTAGTCGATGTCGGGGTACGCCTGGAGCACGTCCTCGACGAGCTTCAGCTGAATCTCCTTGCCGGTGTCGCCGTACTTCGTGCTGACGATCTGGATGGCGCCCTTGGCGGCCGCCTCTTCGAAGCCCTTGTTACCGGCGACCACCCATCCCGCGCCCGGAGGGCCGGGAAACCAGGCGACCTTGACCGGCTTCGAGCCCTTCGGGTGCATCTTCACCAGATACTCGCCCGCCTTGGCCCCCATCTCGCCGAACGAGACCAGGGACTTGGCCGAGAGCTTCGGCGAGCTGATCCCGTTGATCACGTCGATGACCGGAATCCCCTTGGCCGCGGTCTCCTCGACGAGCTTGTTGAGGCCGGTCTCGGAGATGGCGCCGATCACCACCACGTCGGCCCCCTGGGCGACGCAGTCCTCGATCTGGCTGATCTGCTTGGCCAGATTCGTGTAGCCGCCCGCCTCCACGAGCTGCATCTTGACGCCGAGCCGGCGCGATTCGGCGACCACGCCGTAGTCGACCGCGATCCAGTAGGCGTCCTTCATGTGGGGGAAGGAGACGCAGACGTTCCACTTCTTGGCCGCCTTCTCGAGCAGCGGCACGTACGTCTTCTTGATCTTCTTGCCCTCCATATTGAAGGGCGGATCGCGGTCCTCGACCGGGAACGGCCACCACTGCTTCTCCTGGGCGGCGACGAGCGCGCCCGCGGCCAGGAGCATGCCCGCCAGGGCCAGGCACGAAACCAGGTTCCGACGTGACCTCATACGATTCCTCCTTGTGATCGACCCGTCGTTGTCATCGCGGGCGTCGCCCGGTCGCCGATGGCCGCTCGCCGATCCGCCCCGAGGGCGGTCGTCCGCAGTCCCGCGGTCGACCAATTCACCGTCATCGCCTGCTCTTGCCCCATGAGTCCTCCGCGCGTCCGTCCTCAGAACGTCGGCGGCGTGTTGATCCAGAGGAGCGCCGTCAGGTCGGAGCCGGGGTTGCGCCACGCGTGGAGGGCGCTGCTCTTGAAGTACATGCTGTCGCCCGGACCGAGCCGGTATCGCTCGCGGCCGGCGAGCGTGATCTCGAACCGGCCGGAGAGGACGTGGATGAACTCCTCGCCCTCGTGCGCGTACTGGCCCTCGCTGCCGGCCCCGGGGGCGAGCGTGAAGCGCTGGCAGTCCATTGCCACCCGGCCCTCGGCGAGCTGCTCGATCTTGATCCCTTCGCCGAGCATGGGGAGGACGCGGTACCGGCCGGCGCGGATCACCTTCCCCGCCGCGCCCGTCCGGCGCGCGGTCAGGGCCGACACCGTGGTCCCGTAGCACCGTGCGAGCTTTTGGAGGCTCGCGACCGAGGGCTGCCCCACCCCGTGCTCGATGGAGTTGATGAAGGAGGGGGCGAGGCCGGTCTTCCGGCTCGCCTGGCGCAGCGTCAGTCCGGTGCGGGCCCGGAGGGCCTGGAGCCGCCGTCCCAGTTCGCGAACGGCCTCCGGCAGTCCGCCCCGGGCGGGGCCGCTTCCGTTGACGCCGAGAGTGGCCGCGATCGCCGCCAGGTTGAGCCCCTGGAGCGATCGGAGCCGGCGGATGTCGCGGATCCGGCTCACGTCGTCCTGGGTGTAGCGCCGATGCCCGCTTGCCGTCTTCGTGGGCACGACGAGGCCCCGACGCTCCCAGAGGCGCAACGCGGAGGGACTGACCCCCGCCGCCTTCGCCGTCGTGTGGATGTTGAGATAGGGCGCGATCAAACCTTGCACTTGTTCTGTAAGTTTTGGGCGCACGAGTACCACTGGCGAACGTCGGTTGTCAATCGCAAAAACCCCGCCGCGGGCGACCGGTCGCACCCGGCAATGGCTCGGGCCGGTCCCTCGAAGCACGAGAACGGCCTCGCCGAGGCCGCACCATTTGACAACGTCTCTTCAGTGCGGAACGCTTGCGGCGGGGTGACACGGCGAACAGTTTCAGGAAGTCCTGACACGTGACGTCTGGGCGATCGGCCAGCCGACCGGCGATCCGTGATGGGCACGGGCGCGGCCCGGCCCCGGGGAGCCCGGACCCCTTGGCGAAGTTCGTCGGACCTGGCTGAGAGCGGTCGGCTTGGGGAGGGGTCGCGCCGGGAGGTGAGAAAGACATTCTTCGGATAGGACGACGGCGCTGGCGCGTGTGTTCGCTGTGGCTGGCGTCCACGGCGCTGGTCCTTTGGGGAGGTCCGCTCGCCGGTGGCGTTTCCGTCCAGCCACACCCGCTGGATCCGCTCACCCGGGAAGAGCTCGCGGCAGCCGTCGAGATCCTCGCGGCCAGCGGTCGAACGAACGCCGGCAGCCGGCTCGCGCTCATCGCGCTCCGCGAACCAGCGAAACAGGACGTGCTCGGCTTCGTCCCTGGCCTGCCCGTCCGACGCGAGGCCTTCGTCGTTGTCTACGAGCGCGCCGCGAACAGGACCTTCGAGGCCGCGATTGACCTTGGAGGGCGGCAGGTGCGCTCCTGGACCGAGATCCCCGGGGTCCAGCCAGCGATCTTGACGGAGGAGTACGCCCTGACCGGAGACATCGTCCGGCACGACGCGCGCTGGCAAGCCGCCATGAGACGACGGGGGATCAGCGACCTCACCAACGTGTACGTCGATCCCTGGCCGGCGGGCGAGGCGCTGTCACCGGAGGAGCGGACCCGGCGGATCGTCAAGGCGGTGGCCTACTACAAGGCCTCGTCTCACAACGCGTATGCCCGGCCGATCGAAGGGGTGATCGCCGTCGTCGATCTGACGGCGAAGCGGGTCATTCGCCTCCTCGACTCGGGCGTGGTCCCGCTGGAGACCACGCCGCGGGAGCTTGACGAGGCGTCCCTCGCGCCCCAGCGAGAGCCGCCGCAGTCCCTCGAGATCGTCCAGCCGCACGGCCCGAGCTTCACGATCGCGGGCTCCCTGGTCCGATGGCAGAAGTGGCAATTTCGGTTCGGGATGCACCCGCGCGAGGGGCTGGTGCTCTACACGGTCGCGTACGAGGACCGGGGAAGACTTCGCCCGATTCTCTACCGAGCCTCGCTGTCCGAGCTCTTCGTGCAGTACACCGACCCGAGCCCGGCCTGGGCCTTTCGAAACGCCTTTGACGAGGGAGAGATCGATTTGGGGCGGTGGGCGACTCGCCTCGAGCCGGGAACGGACGTCCCGACGAATGCCGTATTTGTCAGCGCCGTGATCGCGGACGACAAGGGCGTCCCCTACGAGATCCCGAACGCTCTCGCCCTCTACGAGCGCGACGGCGGGCTCCTGTGGAAGCACGTCGACTATCCGCGCGTGAACGAGAGTCGGCGAGCGCGCGAGCTGGTGCTGACGTGGGTCGGCAACCAGGGTAACTACGAGTACGGGTTCAACTGGATCTTCCGCCAGGACGGGACGTTGACGGTGGAGGCGGTCCTCACCGGGATCGTGCTCCCGAAAGGGGTCGCAACGGCTGGACCGGGGCGGTCGATTGCGTTAGTGGCGCCCCACCTGGCGGCGGTGCCACACCAGCACTGGTTCAACTTTCGGTTAGATGTCGACGTCGACGGCCCGAAAAATCGGGTGGTGGAGGTCGACACCGTCCCCGCGCCGGGGACATCCGGGAGTGGATTCTCGGTCAAGGAGACGCCGCTCGGGCACGAGGCGAGTGCCCGCCGCCAGATCAACCCGCTGTCGAGCCGCCGCTGGAGGGTCATTAATCCAGCGGCCCGGACCGAGCTCGGCCAGCCAGCGGGATACGCGCTGGTCCCCGGCGACAATGTCCGGGCCTACGCCAGCCCCGACTCCATCGTCGGCCAACGGGCCGGGTTCATCCAGGCCCATGTGTGGGTCACCGCCTATGACCCGGCGGAGATGTACGCGGCGGGCGCCTACGTCAACCAGGCGTCCCGCACCCGAGGGCTCGCCACATGGGTCCAGGCGAACCGGTCGATCGACAACCGCGACATCGTTCTCTGGTACACGTTGGGGGTGACCCACATTCCGCGTCCGGAAGACTGGCCGGTCATGCCGGTGCATCGCGCAAGCTTCACGCTCGAGCCCGACGGATTCTTTGGGCAAAACCCGGCCCTCGACGTGCCGAAGCCGCACTGATCGAGGGCGAGCCCCGGAAGACCCTGCCCCCCGGCCCTCCCGTTTTCAGGGGAAGGGCGGCGAGTCACTGGCGAGCGTGGCGGCGCACGAAACCCTCGTCGACCACGATCCCGAGGCCGGGCCGGTCCGGGACCTCGAGCTGGCCGTCCACCACGGCGAATGTCTCGTGGATGAGCTCGTGCAGCAGGGGGTTCGCGCCGAGCGAATACTCGAGGATGAACCCCGCACTCTGGCTCGCCGCGAGCGCGACGCCGGCCGCGAAGGCGGGCGCGCCGGACCACAGGTGCGGGGCGAGCCGCAAGTTGTAGGCGGAGGCGATCGCGCCGATCCGCACACCTTCCGTGATGCCGCCCGCGATCGCGAGGTCGGGCTGCAGCACGTCCGCGGCGCGCAGCTCGGCGATCTCGCGGAAGTCGTGGCGGGTGAACTCGCTCTCGCCGGTCGCGATCGGCACTGTGGAGGCGCGGCGTACCTCGGCGAGGCCGGTCTTATCGTCGGCCGTCACCGGCTCCTCGAGCCAGTAGAGGTCGCAGTCCTCGACCATCCGGCAGAACGCCTTCGCCTCCGCCACCGTCCACGTGCCGTGGGCGTCGGCCATCAGCTTCACGTCGGGTCCGAGCGCCGTGCGCGCGGCGCGCACCCGCGCCGCGGAACGATGCGGCTCGCCGTCCATCACGCCGACGCGCATCTTGACGGCGCGGAACCCGCCCTGCGCCACGTAGCCGAGGAGCTGCTCGCCGATGCGGGCCTCGTCGGCCCAGCCCCCCGAGGCGTACGCGGGCATGCGCTCGGCGCGGCGCCCGCCGAGCAGGCGCCAGACGGGCGCGCCGAGCGATTTGCCGAGGAGGTCCCAGAGCGCGATGTCGACGCCGGCGATCGCCGAGATCGAGAGGCCCCGCCGCCCGAGCTGGGGCAGCACGTGGCCGCGATCGAGCGCGAAACCCTCGCGCGGCGTGTTGTACATGACGTCCCAGAGCCGGCTCACGTCGCGCGGGTCCTGCGCGACGAGGAGCGGCGCCAGGTCGCGGTTGATGATGGCGGCGAGACCGTACCCCGATGCCGCGCTGCCGACCCCGGCCTTCGCCTCGCCCCAGCCCACGAGGCCGTCGTCCGTCTCGACCTTTACGAGGACGGAGTCGAACGAGGCGATGCGACCGAAGTCGCTCACGTGCTGCCGCTCGTACGGGATCGGGACGTGGACCCAGGTCGCCTGGACGCTCGTGATCTTCACGGCGCGAGTGTCTCCGTAACCGATGGCCGCGTCAGGTGGTCGGCGTCCCCCGCTTCCGGTGGCGTCAGGTCGCGACCCATCCGTACCAGCGGTGGCTGGGGGCGGCGCCGTCCTCGAGGTACGCCATCTTGATCCGGCTCAGGTAGTCCGTGGGGAGATCGTTCCGTTGGGCGTTCACGTCGATGGCGAAGACCCGCGCGGCGTTCAGCCCGAAGATCTGCTCCTTCACCGGGCGCGTGAGCGGCCCGTACCCGTATCTCTCCGCCAGCGCGTCGGGAATCTCGAAGCGCCGGAAGGCCTCGATCTGCCACTGCGGCGTCCCGTACCAGATCGAGTCCGTCCCCCACAGCACGTGGTCGGCGCCGAAGGCGTCGATGACCTGGCCGAGCAGGTGGGCGCACGCGGTAGGGTTCGTCGTGACGAGCTGCCCGAAGGTGGAGCCCAGCTCCATGTAGATGTTCCGGAGGCCCGGCTCCTTCCGCTTCGCCTGGCAGAACTCGGTGGTCCAGGGGACGTCCCCCGACGGGCCGGCCGCCGACACGCCGAGCAACCCGGCGTGGTAGACGAGGAAGTCGATGTCCGGGAAATCGGTGGCCGCCTTGATCAGGTCGCGTGGATGGTTGTAGTCCGCAACGGGTCCGAGGGGCAGTCCCTTGTGAACGCAGAAGCGCCGCACGCCGAGCGCACGGGCCTTCTCGAGCATGGGATAGGCGATCTTCTCGTCGTCGACGAACCAGCCGCGATCGAAGCCCTTGGGGGCGGCCCCGGTATACGCCTTCCAGGCATCGACCTTGAGCGCGGCCGCCTGGAGGTCCATGAAGTCGAGATCGGCGCGCCCGAGCTGCGGGGTGACCAGGCCGTGGGCGAGCATCCGGCGGGACTGCGTGATGCGGTTGATCTCGTCGCGGATGTGGGTCATCTCCTTCGGCGGCACCACCGCCTCCTGCGGATACGGTCCGGGCGGTGTCGAGATGAGCCCGATCGCCGTCTCGCTGTCGAGGAACACCTCCTTGACGAAGTTCTCCCACGAGAGATCGGCCAGGGTCCCGCGATCGGACGCGAGCGCCGGGTTCATCCGCCGCGCCCGCTTGCGCAGCCCGAGTAACCCCTGCTTCGAGACCGCGCCCTTGCGGCCGGCCTCGGCATCGCCGGGGTCATAGCCGGCGCCGACATAGTGGAGCTGCACGTCAAAGATGAAGACGGGCGCGCCCGAACGCTCCCGGAACGCCGCCGGATCGGCCGCCTCGACCTCGAGTACGTCGAAGAACCGTCCGAACACCGCGTTCATGGCGAGGAGCGACGTCGCCATCCCGCCGCTCCGCCGCAGGAAGTCACGGCGGCTCAGCCCGAGCCTCGGCGCCAGACGGCCCGCCCTCGCGAGGATCCGGTCCTCCACCGCTCGCTGGGCGGCCGTCTGTGGGAGAGGCGGAAACTCCTCGTTGGAGACGAGCTGCGTCGGGAGCGGTGCGAGCGTGCGAACCCCCCGTCGCATGCCCGGGCGGATCTGGAAGGCGTGGCGGTTCTGACCCGTCATGGTCGACTCCTCGCCGAGGGGGCGGACGAACCCGTGTTCGGCAGCGCGCGAACCGTCCCGATTCTACCCTGAGATCCGCCCATTGAGGATGCGAAGGACCGTCCCTATCATAGGACCGGCGCGGACGGCGCCCAGGGGGAATCGTCATGCTGATGCGGAAGCTGGGTCGCTCCGGGCTGCGAGTCGCCGCCCTGTGTCTCGGCGGCAACACGTTCGGGTGGACGACGGACCAGAAGACGTCGGAGGCCGTGCTCGACGCCTACATCGAGGCCGGCGGCAACTTCATCGACACCGCCGACGTGTACTCCCGCTGGGTACCGGGCCACGCGGGTGGAGAGTCGGAGACCGTGCTGGGGACGTGGACGCGGGGGCGCGGAAACCGTCACGGCGTAGTCATCGCCACCAAGGTCATGGCGCCCATGGGGCCCGGCCCGAACGATACCGGCCTCTCCCGCCAGCACATCGTGGAGGGAGTCGAGGCCTCGCTGCGCCGGCTCCAGACCGACTACGTCGATCTCTATCAGGCCCACTGGGACGATCGCGACACCCCGCTCGGGGAGACGCTGCGCGCCTTCGACGACCTGGTGCGCCAGGGCAAGGTGCGCTACATCGGCGCCTCGAACTACCACGCGTGGCGGCTGGCGCGTGCCCTCGGGGAGAGCGAGAGCCGCGGCGTCGTGCGCTACGAGTCGCTCCAGCCGAAGTACAACCTCGTCTTCCGCGACGAGTACGAGCGCGAGCTCGAGCCCCTGTGTCTCGAGCAGGGCGTGGGGGTCATCCCGTACTCCTCGCTCGGGAGCGGCTTCCTATCGGGCAAGTACCGCCGCGGCGGGGATCTGCCCGTGACGGCGCGAGCCAGCGGCGTGCAGAAGACCTACATGACCGACCGCGGCTTCGCCATCCTCGAGGCAGTCGAGAAAGTGGCGGCGGCGGTGGGCGCGACGCCGGCCCAGGTCGCGCTCTCCTGGCTCGCCCACCGGCCCGGCATTACGGCGCCGATCGCCAGCGCGACGTCCGTGGCTCAGCTCAAGGAGTTGGTTGGCGGGATCGACCTCCGCCTGGACGAGGAGGCGACCGCGGCCCTCGACCGCGCGAGCGCCTGGCGCGACGCCTAGGGGGTCGACTCTCCGACTGACGCGGTCTCTGATGACGGCACCGTATCGACCCACACGGACTCTACGTCACCGACAAGGAGAGGGATGTCCCCCAAGTGCTCATAACTCTCCGTGTGCGCCCGCCAGCCCGCCCCCGTCGGGTCGACCCCCATTCGTTGACGGGCGGCGTCGGTGAGGAGCAGGTAGCCACCCCTCCGGTCCACGCGGTTCTTCAGCAGGCGGTGCGCGAGGATGACGTTGGGCCCGGCCGCTTGAGCCCGACCGCCGACCGTCTGCCGGAGGAAGCTCCCGTAGTGGGCGACGATCTTGAGACTGAGTGCGGAGATCCTCTCGCACGCGCCGCACGAACAGGTTGGGGGCTCCGACGTCTCGCGTTGGCCCTCCCGAAAGGCGACAAAGGCATTTCCGAAAGAGTCGAGGAGGCTGCCGGGATGCTGAAGGGTCCTGTCCGGACCGAGCGCAAAGACCGCATCGCCCTCCACTTCCTGGATTTCGAGGGGGGGCGAGAGTTGCCCCATGACCTTCTCCAACAGCGTCGCGATGATCTGTGGCCCGTGCTCGAGTTCAGTCGCGGTGACAAAGGCGGTAAAGCCCGAGATGTCCGCCAGGACCAGAAATCCCTGGTCGATGAACCTGCCCAGACCGGCCGGTCCCGACGCGGGCTCGCGCGGGGTACCGACTTGAGGCGCTGGTTGAATGCTGAGCCGCGCCACCCGTGTGGTGTTACCCATTTGCTCTGCCTCACCCGCCCGCAAAAGCGTCATGTCTTCTCCCCGGGCACGCCGTGCGTGCCCCCGCAGCAGTCCTCGCCGGCCTGGATGAGAGCCTGGCCAACCGCTGCCCGGATCCCCGGGCCGCCTCGGGCAGAACGGTCCTGGCGCTCGCGGCGCGCCGATCACGCATGCGCGCCTCCGTGAGCTTCTGGGCGATATAGAGGTTCATGCTCATGGCGTATCTCCGCGTCAGCTGAGCTGCGCGCCGGCCCTGGTGAGCTTCGGGCGCGCCGGTGCCGGCGCGGCCGGCCGGGCCAGCCTCTGGTCCTGGGGCGCGAGCACGATCCGGATCCGTGGCGCGTCGACGCGGTCGAGGGTCGAGAAGAGGTCGTGCGCGATGCGAACGATGGCACCGACGGTGCCTTCGCGCTCGAGCGGTACCGCCATGGAGATGGTCCAGGCGCCCAGCCAGGCCTTCCGCACCTCGGGCGCGGCCACCGCGCCGAGCTTGAAATGGATGGCGTCGGTGAGCGCAATCTGTCGGGCGATGCCCGCTGACCGCCGCTCCTCGATCCGTCGCCCGAGCCACAGGAGGCTACCGATGGCGAGGAACACAACCGTGACCGTTACTGTCGCGCTTACGATCTCAGCCTGCAGGTTCATGGCCGCACCCGCCTTTCGCTCACAGAAGTCGCTTCCAACGGGCCTGACTGATGCGGAGCGCCCGTTCGTTCTCGCGATCCGACGCGGGCCGCCGCCCCGGCAGGGCCGGGGAGCGGTCGGGTGAAGGCCTGGCGACGCGATCGCAGCCACTCCCCGGCCCGGTGGAAGGCGAGGGCGGGTAGCACGACCGCCGCGGAGATCGTGAGCACGCGGCGGAGGACCACAAGGTCGGTCAGGATCGTCAGCTCCATCGTCCTGTCACCTCCATCTGCCCTCTAAAACACCGATGGGGGAGCGGTGTGAAGCCGGCGGGAGATTATTCCCCTCGCCCTGTCCTCTCCCCAAACGGGGAGCGAGCAAGCTAGGCGGAGAGGGGATGCAGATCGGGACGGCAGCTCGTGCACGGCGCGAAGCCGGCGGCCTCGGCCCGCTCGCGCGACCCGAAGAGCACGAGCTCCGACAACGGACGGGAGGCCAGCGAGCCGCAGATCGGCAGGCAGTACTCCGACTCGCCCACGTGAAGGGCGTACATGGCCTCGCGCGGCACCCGGAAGTCGCCGCGCGCGGGCACGGCCCGCACGCCCTCGATCGCGAGCAGCCGCTGCTTGAGGGCCACCTTCCTGCCCGCGTACCCGACCAGGGCACCCGAGCTTCCGATCACCCGGTGGCACGGAATCACGATGGGCAGGGGGTTCCAGCGCAGAGCCTGGGCCACTGGACGCGCGGCGGTCGGCGCCCCGATCCGGCGGGCGATGCCCGCATAGGAGGCGACGGCGCCATAGGGGAGCTGGGCCGTCGCGTCGAGCACGCGACGCTGAAAGTCGCTCCGAGCCCCACGCAGATCGAGCGGCCAGTCGAGACGGGTGCGCCGGCCCTCGATGTAGTCGACGAGCTCGGCGTAGAGCGCGTCCGTCGCCGCGCGGTCCTCGATCGCCTCCTTGCCGAGGTGCCGGCGGACCTCGGAGGCTACCGGTCCCCTGCCCGCCAGGTACCTGACGAGTGAGACTCCCAGCTCAGAGCGCGCGATCAGAATGGGACCGAGGGGCGAAGAGAAAACCCCGAAGCTCACGAGCCGGCGGCGCAGGTCGGCCAGGCGCGACTCGAGCTCGGCCCGGGCGAGCACCGCGTCGTCCCCGGGCAGCGGGGCACGCCGAAGCTCGCCCACGAACCCCTCGATGGCGCGGTAATGCCGGAGCTCCTCGCGGCACGGGCCGCAGCCGACCACGTGTCCCTCCACACGCTCGGCCGCGGCCGGCGCCGCCTCGCCCGAGGCCACGGCGAGGAGGTCCGATTCGATCTCACGACAGGCAGGATGCGGGGAACTCATGGCTGGGACTCCGTCTTGGCCAGGATGAGGCCGTCCAGACCTCGGCGGATCTTCCGAAGCGCCTGGAAGACATGGGCGCGGGCGCTCTCCTCCGAGCAGTCGAGGCTGCCGCCGATGGTCGTATAGTCGAGGTCGTGCAGCTTTCTCATTATGAAGGCGAGCCGCTGCTTGATCGGCAGGCCCGCGACGACTCCCTCGATGCGGGCGCGGGTCTCGCCGGCCACGGCCTCG
>QHRX01000303.1 GCA_003221455.1 Candidatus Rokuibacteriota bacterium | reverse complement strand
CCGACAGTGACGACGCGAACGTGGCGCTCGAGCAGAAGAAGCCGGTGGCCGTCGTCTACCCGGACCAGGCCGGCCTCGGCACGCTCGTCATGCCGAATGTGGTCGCGCTGGTCCGTGGCGCGCCGCATCCGGACACGGCGAAGAAGCTGGTCGACTACCTGCTCTCGCCGAGAGTCGAGGCGCGCCTGGCTGCCGGCCCAGCGGCGCAGATGCCGCTCCACCCGGGCGTACCGGTGCCGCCCACCGTGAAGCCGGTCTTCGCGATCAAGGACATGCCCGTGCGCTTCGCCGAGCTCGGCCCGACGATCGACCAGATCCTGCCGTATCTCAAGGACTGGGCCGGCGCGCGGTGAGCGCGCCCCGCTCGACCTGGCGCCCGACCCCCTGGCTCGCCGGCGGCCTCGTGATCGTGCTCGCGGCCGGCGCGCTCCCCCTCGTGCCGCTCGCCCTCTCGGCCGCCCGCGACGTGCCCGCGCTCGCGGCGGAGGTCGCGTCGCGGCGAGCGGTGGTGCTCCTCCTCCATACGATCCTCCTCGCGGGGCTCGTCGCCCTGCTCTCGGGGGTGATTGGGACCGGCCTCGGCGTCTTGATCGGGAAGACCGACCTCCCGCTCCGCATCCCGCTCGCCGGTGTGCTCACGTTCCCGCTCTTCCTGCCGCCTTACGTCCTGGCACTCGGGTGGTTCAGCGTGCTCGGCTCGGACGGCCTCCTCGCGGCGGCCCTCGGGCCGCGCGCGGCGTTCCGCTTCTTCTTCGGCCTCGGTGGAGCCGTGCTGGTGCTCACGACCGCCTACACGCCGATCGCCGCGCACCTGGTACGGATCGCCCTCCGCTCCATCGACCCCACGCTCGAGGAGGCCGCGCGCCTCAGCTTCCGCTGGCCGCGCGTCGTCTGGCGGATCGACCTGCCACTGGTCGGGCCCGCGGTGGGACTCGCGATACTGCTTGCGTTCATCCTCGTCGTCGGCGAGCTCGGCGTCCCCGCGTATGTCCGCTACCCGGTCTTCAGCACCGAGGTCTTCACCCAGTTCGCCGCTTTTCTCAATATACGGGCGGCGGTGGCCATGTCCTTCCCGCTGGCGCTCCTGGTCCTCGCCGGCCTCGGCGTCGAGCGCTATCTGCTCCGTCAGCGCGTTCGATTTCTCTCTACCGCGCGGGCGATCAACCCGGCGACGATCCCGCTCAGACGCTGGCGGGCGGCCGCGGGCGCGCTCGCGTGGGTGTACGCCGGGATCACGGTGATCCTCCCCTTGGTCGGCCTCGTCGTCCGCGCGGGCGGTGGGGCCACGTATGCCGCAGCCTCATCCGGACCGTGTGGATGGCGGCCGCGGCGGCGACCACGATGGTGATCCTCGGCCTCCTCGTGGGCTATCTCGTGGAGCGCCACCGTCGCTCGCGTCACGACGCCCTCGACACGCTCCTCCTGCTCCTCTTCGCGGCCCCGGGCACGGTGCTCGGCGTTGGCCTGATCCTCTTCTGGAACCGGCCTGGGCTCGCGTGGGTCTACGGGAGTGCCTTGATCATCGTCGTTGGCTGGATCGGGCACTTCACGCCGCTCGCGGCGCGGGTCGCGGGGATCGGCCTCGGATCGCTCGCTCCCGGCGTCGAGGAGGCGGCCCGGCTGGCCGGCGTCCGCTGGGAGCGCGTGCTCTTCCGTGTCCTGGTCCCGCTCTGCCGGCCGGCCCTGGCTGGCGCCTGGTTCCTCGCCTTCGTCTTCTGCCTGCGCGACCTCGACCTCGCCGTGACGATCTATCCGCCGGGGGCCGAGACGCTCCCCGTGCGCGTCTACACGCTGATGGCGAACAGTTCCGAGGCCGTGACGGCCGCCCTCTCACTGGTGATGGTCGGGCTCACGGCGGTCGTACTGGTCGGCGCGTGGATCGGGCTCGCGGCGCTCAGGGCCGGGAGCCGCGCATGGGGCTGATCCGGCTCGAAGGCGTCCACTTCAGGTACCCGCGCACGCTGGTCCTCGACGACCTGAGCCTCGACGTTCGCGACGGCGCCGTCACGGTCCTGGTGGGCCCCTCGGGATCGGGCAAGAGCACCGTGCTCAGGCTGATCGCGGGGTTCGAGCCTCCGGCGCGCGGCCGGGTCGTGATCGGCGAGGAGACCGTCAGCCGTGACGGCCGCGTGATGACCCCCCCGGAGGAGCGGGGCGTGAGCCTGGTCTTTCAGGACCTCGCGCTCTGGCCGCACCTGACCGCGCGCGAGACGCTCGAGCTCGTCCTGAGCCGCGAGGTCCCGCGCGAGGAGCGGCGCCGCCGGACCGAGGAGGCGCTGGCGGCTGTCGGTCTCGAGCGCCACGCGGAGGCGCGCCCGGCGAGCCTCTCGGGCGGCGAGCGCCAGCGCGTGGCCCTCGCGCGCGCGATCGTCACCCGGCCGCGGATCCTCCTGATGGACGAGCCCCTGGCGAACCTCGACCCGCCGCTCCGCCGCGCCCTCATCGAGGAGATCCGCCAGCTCCAGCGGCGCCTCACCCTCACGATCCTCTACGTGACCCACAACCACGAGGAGACCTTCGGCTTAGGCGATCACGCGGCCGTCCTGCGCGCGGGGCGGGTCGAGCAGGTGGGGCCGCCGCGCGAGCTCTACGAGCGGCCGCGGAGCGCGTTCGTCGCATCGTTCCTTGGGCGGTGCGCCCTCGTGCCGGTCAGAGCGCGAGACGGCGGTCACGAGTCGGCGCTCGGCGCCCTCCCTCTGCCGCGCCCCGATCCGGCAGGCAGTTCGGAGCTCCTGGCTGTCGTCCGGCCCGAAGACGTTGTCGTGGGAGACGACGGCCCGCTCTCCGGCAAGGTGGAGCGGGCCATATGCCTCGGAAGCGCGTTCGAGGTGGAGCTGGCCGGGCCCGGCTGGCGGCTCTGGGCGCTCGCTCCCGCCGAGCCGGTTCCCGGCAGCGTCCTCCGCTTCTCGATACGCCGGGTCGTCACCGTCCCTGCTTCGAACCCTTGAGAGCAGGCCGTAAAGACGATCCTGCGCCCGGAGGCTTGTCAGGCCGCAGCGGCGATACCTAGAACGTGAAGGCGTCCGCCAGGGGATGGGCGACTCTCGGGGCTCAACTGGAGGACCTCGTGAGCCCAGGCTCTCTCTCCCGCGAAGACCGTCTGCGGGCGACGATATGCCCAGGGTGTCAGTCGGGTTTCTCGAGGGCCTCGCGCTGGGCGCCTCCCGGGTTCGGCCTTGGCCTTGATGTGAGCCGCGCGCGTCTTCATCGGCCACCGTTGGCGAGTGCCTCCAAGTCATCTGGGGCGTGCGCAGAAACATCCTTGACGGGCCGCGAGCCTACGGTGAACACCGGCCCCGGCACACACCGCACCCCTTGGGCGGGTCACTTGGGTCACAGGCGTCCCCGCTGTCACACGTCCAGATGACCTGACCGCTCGGACAAGTGCATTCGCACACGGGCCGCTCGCACACCGGCCCGCATCCTTGACAGCGACAGGAGGCGCCCGGGCACGTCGCTCCGCATCGGCTGCGCGTCGCTTGCCCACACACGTCAGTGGTGCAGGACTGAGGGGCGTCGGACTGCGAGGTCACGCCCAATGCGGTCCGTGTGAGCGCGGAGAAGATTCCGACAAGGAAGAACACGAGCAGCAAGGTGAGGCGCGTTTTCATGGCTCACCTCCCGTGACTTACCGAGATGCCCGGCCGGGGACTGGCCCCGTCAAAGGACCAAGGTGCCTGCACGTCGCAGTCAGGGAGCCCACGCCAACTCCGCCACACTAACCGGGGAGCACGTCGACGATCGCATCAACGCTCTGCGCCACTGGCGGCTATTGGCGCGACCGCAGCTCTCCGCCTTGGGCCGCGACCGGAACGCTCGGGTCGCTGACCGTCACCATGAAGAAGCAGGCCACCGCGGCCATGAATGCCGCGATGAGGGCGAAGGCCGCCGGGTAGAACAGGGCGCGGATCAGGAGGCCCGCCAGGATCGGCCCGCCTGCCTCGCCGCAGTCCCAGATTGTCCCGAACACGCCCATTGCCGACCCCATGCGGCCGGCTTTGACCAGGTCGGCGACGAGGGCCGTCGTCGAGGGAGTAACGATCGCGACGCCGAGGCCGAAGAGGCCCGACACGAGCGCGAGCGCCCAGATCGAGGTCAACGTCGGGACTGCCGGGAGAGTCGCGGCGCACAGGAAGAGCCCGGCCACGATCAGGGGCTTGCGGCCCAGGCGATCCGAGAGGCGACCAGAGAACGGCTTCGCCACCATCGTCGCCGCGAGCTGGCCGCCCATCACGAGCGCGATCTGAGCGTCGTTGAGCCCGATCCCCTTGGCGTACGGGGGAAAGAACCCCAAGAACGCGCCGTACCCCACGTACATCGCCGCTTCCATTGTCGAAGCGACGAGGACCGGGCGGTTCGAGAGCACCTCCGCGATGCCGGCCCAGAACTGCCTCGATCGCTCTCCGAGGGTGGCCGCGTGGGCTGCCGGCGGGTCACCGTCGGGCATCCGAAGCATCACGAGCAGGGGGAGGATCCCAAGGACGCTGACGGCGGGCCAGCCGTCGCCCCGAGATCGTTGGCTGCCGCGAACCACCCGAGCTTCTCGCCGCGCTCCCGCCGGGACAGATCGGCGACGTAGGCCGAGGCCACCGGAGAGAAGATCGCGGTCGCGACGCCGTGGAGAAAACGTACGCCGAGCAGGGCTCCTGGCGAGTGGATGAGGGGGTAGAGGAGGGGCGGCCCGGCGAAGAAGCAACATCCGAGCAGCATCATGCGCTTCCGCCCCAGGAGATCGGACAGCGCGCCGGCGGGGAGCTTGATGACGATGCCGGTCACCGTCGAGGCTGCGACGATCAGCCCGAGGAGCGCCGGCGCGGCCCCGAGGTCCTGGGCGAACCGCGGTAAGACGGGGCTCCGGGCCATCTGGTAGCCGAAACGGGCGAGAAAGCCCGCGAGGACAAGGAGCAGGAAGGGGCTCACGCCGGATCAGAGACGTGGAGCCGAGTGATCAGCGACTCTCGTGACAATTGGGCGGACTCGGCGGATGCTTTCCAGCACTCTCCTCCTCTTCCCAGAGTTGTTGCTCGTCATGGTCTTGAGGCACGTATTCGCGATCCGTTGTGAGAGCTTCCAGTTTCGGCCTCGAAGCCGGACCTCCGTGACCCTTCTTCCCATGCTCTTCCACTATTGCACCCCCTGTTTCGCAACCTTCTCGCTCGGCTCCTGGCCGGCAAGAAACGACGCGCGCCCTATTGGGAGACGATTGTAACAGCTCTCTTGACAAGTAGCATCGGTTACTGTACTGAAAAAAAGGGGCGGAAGGAGGAACCACGCGCCGTGGACTTGATGCCCCCAAGCGTCTGCGAGTGGTGGAACACGCTGGGGACACCGCGCGACGCGGTGAGCCAGGACAGCGCCGAAGAATGGAGGACGAGATTGTCAGGGGAGAGAGAGAGTTCGGGGATGGGCCCGGGTCGGTCAGACAGGCCCGCCTGACATGACCCCGAGCAGGGTGTCATAAGGGTGGGCTCTAAACGATGAGCAGCGAGTTTCGCTGGGCAGTGGGTGTGGTCGCGATGGTCGGCATGTTATTGGGCTGGCCCACGATCGCTCCGGCCGAAGAAGAAAGCCTTCGAAACCTTGTGCAAACGGTCTTTCAGCCCTTGCCCCGGGATATGTCAACGGCGGAGAGCCCTGTAACGTCGGAAAAGGTCGGGCTGGGACGGGCCTTATTCTTCGAACCCCGGATTTCCTCGGACGGAACCACCAGTTGTGCCCGCTGCCATCAGCCGGCACTGTACGGGACGGATGCTCTGCCGCGGTCCATCGGCGTGGAGCACCGGGTGACACCACGGAACGCCCCGACGGTGCTGAATGCGGCGCTCGACTTTGTTGCACACTGGCGCGGCGATCGAAAGTCCGTGGAGGATCAAGCCACCCAGGCCCTGGTGGGCCCCGCAAGTACCGGGAATCCCAGCGCCCAGGCCGCCATCGCCAGGCTGAGCGCGATCCCGGGCTACCTCGAGTCGTTCCGGAAGGCCTTTCCCGGCGAGGCCGACCCGATGACGCCCGAGAATTTTGGCCGGGCCGTGGGCGCCTACGAAAGGACGCTCGTCACCCCTTCCCGCTTCGATGCGTTTCTCACCGGCGACGACGGGGCTCTTACGAGTGCCGAGCAAGTCGGTCTGCGTGAATTCATTCAACTCGGGTGCGCGACGTGCCACAACGGAGTGGGCGTCGGCGGCGGGCTGTACCGGAAGTTCGGGATCGTGCAGAACTACTGGGAGGCGACCGGCAGTCCGAACCCGGACAAAGGGCGATTTGACGTGACCCATGAGGAGAGTGATCTCTACGTCTTCCGCGTGCCGAGTCTCCGAAACGTTGTGATGACCCCTCCGTACTTCCACGATGGATCCGTGCCCACGCTCCGAGCCGCTGTCCGGATCATGGGCAAGGTGCAATTAGGCCAGACCCTTTCAGAAGACCAGATTGAACACATCGTCGCGTTCTTGGGCAGTCTCACCGGACCGCTGCCCTCGGACTTCAGCAGCGCTCCCGTCCTTCATCCGGCGACATTCAAATCAAGTGAACCCGGCACGCGGGAGTGATGAGACGGTCGCACATCCGGCTCCCCGTCAGCCCCCCCTTGAAGGCGAGGTGTGTCCAGGGATGAAACCCGTGTGCGTGCGGTCAGCCATCCGGCGCGTTCTTCTCGTGTTTCTCATGTCCGTGGTCTCCTGTCTGGTCGGTGCGCAGAGTCGGGGGATTCCCGAGAGCGTGAGTGCAGAGGAGCCGGCCGACCTCAAGAATCCCTTCGAAGGAGACCCGGCGGCGATCGAGCGAGGCCTCGAGGTGTACAACGAGCGATGCTCATTCTGCCACGGCACGCGGGGGCATGGGGCGAAGGGACCCTGCCTGACGTGCGGTCACTTCCTGTATCGCGGCGGCTCCAACGCCCAGCTCTTTGCGACCATCAGCGGCGGGATCCCCGGCGGCCAAATGGGGGCGTTCGCGTCAAGCCTCAGCAGCGCGGACATTTGGAAAATCATTGCCTTCCTCCGGGAGGAGACCACGAAACGGAATGCTGAAGCCGGTCCCGAGACCGGCGCGGCGCCGGCCGCATCTTCGACGTCTCCGGTTCCCGCGCGAGCCGCCCCTGCGTACGTCCCGCCTATTTCCGGGGGGGCCGACAATGATTAGGCAGCGCAGCACGGGTCGGGTCTGACCGCGCGCTGGGTCTGGCCGGGGTGGTTGCCGGTTGGCTGCATGGTCTTGACCGGGTCACCAGCCTGGGCGTACCGGCCGTTCGTCTCGACCGACGCGGCCGTCGCTGACCCGAAAGAGGTCGAGATCGAGCTCGGATATTTTGAGTTCGCCACGAGGCGCGAAGGGGACCTCTTCACCACGCCCAAGGCGGTCCTGAACTACGGGCTGGTCGACCGGCTCGAGATCGTCGGGGAATTCGCCGTCGAGGAAGGACGGCACGACAGCCTGCAACTCGTCGATCCGGCGGTATTTCTCAAGGCGGTCCTCCGGGAGGGGGTGCTCCAGGAGAAGAGCGGGTTGAGCGTCGCCCTCGAGGCCGGGCCCCTGCTCCCGTCATCCGCGCCCGGCGAGGACGGGGTCGGCTTCGAGGCAACGGGGATCGCCAGCGGGGAGATCCGTCCGGTGACGTATCACCTGAACCTTGGCGCCGGCGTGACCCGGATGGAGACGCGCCCTTTTTGGACGTGGGGCCTGATCACCGAACTGCCGGTCATTCCCGCCTTCAGAGTGGTCAGTGAGGTAAACGGCGAGAGCGTCGAGCAGGAGCGGGCGAACAACTCGGTCCTCGTCGGCTTCATCTGGCAGCCGTTCGAGTCGCGAAAATTGTGGATCGATGCCGGGGTCCGCCACGGCATTACCAGTGCCGCCCCTGAGTGGCAGGTCACCGTCGGCCTGACATTCGGATTCTCGCTCGCTCCGGAACGCCGATGACGGGATGCCTCAAAATGAACGCAGAAGCCAAGGGGGCTCGGGCGTGACGATCGACGTGCGGCCGAAGAGGGTACTCTTGCTTGCGATCTGCCTCCTGCCTCTGGGCGGCGGATCGCACCTCGGTGGGCCGGGCGCCGCCTTCGCCACCATGGGACAGGAAGAAAAGACACCGGTTTCGTTGTCCAATCCCGTCTCGGGCGATCCGGACGCGATCCGGCAGGGACGGGCGCTCTACTTCAAGTTCTGCGCGCCCTGCCACGGACCCCACGCCGACGGGGAGTCACGGTTCGGCAAGTACGCGGCCGACCTGCGGAAGTTCTCGCTCGGCTACAGCCAGTTCGTCGTCACTGTGCAGAACGGCCGTACCGGAAAGCAGATGCCGCCCTGGAAGGAGTACCTGACCGAGCAGCAGATCAGTCAAATCGCAGCGTACCTCGAG
>QHRX01000302.1 GCA_003221455.1 Candidatus Rokuibacteriota bacterium | reverse complement strand
TTCTCGTAGGGCATCGGACGCGCGTTCAGTAGCATCGTTTTGGCCCGGACGCGGCCCCGGTCGTGCTCCGCCTCGAACTCATGAAACCCGATGTTCTTCTCGAACACCTCCGCGAGCGCCGTCCGCAATGCGGGGATGTCCCACTGGCCGTTCCCCAATTCGTAGATGAAGTGCGCTGTCGTCTCCTCGGGCGTGACCTGGAAGGTCTCACAGAACGAGCGGCTGGCCCATGCGACGCGCAGCTCTGCGTCGAGGATCATGAGCGGCACCGCCACGCTGTCCACGCTCGTCTCGGCCTCGACGCGGGCGGTGGTGGCCTGGTCGACTCTCGATTTGAGAGCGGTGACGTCCGTCAGCGTGATCACCGTACCGTCGATCTGGTCGTCCGCCGTCTTGTAGGGCCGAACCCGTAGCGAATGCCAGCGGCCGTCGCGGTCTCTCACCTCGCGGTCGGCGACGGTGGCCGTCTCGATCACGTGCTTGCACACCAGCTCCAGGTCGGGCAGGTCCGGACCCAGTCTGATGTCTCCGATCGGCCGGCCGAGGTCGGCCGGGATGAGGCTCAGCACCTTCGCCGCCGTCGGGGTGAACCGCCGAATCCGCCCATCGCCGCCGAGCATGATGATCGGAATATTGACGCCGGCGAACAGGTTGTTGAGATCATTGTTGACCTGGGACAGCTCGGCATTTCGCTGCTGGAGCTCCTCGTTCACGGTCGTGAGCTCTTCGTTGACCGACTGGAGCTCCTCCTTCGCGGTCTCGAGCTCCTCATTCGTGCTCTGCAGCTCCTCGTTGCTCGATTGGAGCTCCTCGTTGGCCGCTTGGAGCTCCTCGTTGGCCGCTTCCCGCTCCTGGATGATGGACTGCAAAAACTCCTTGGTCGCCGTGAGTTCCTGCCGGAGGTTCTCGATCTGCCGCGCCGTGGCCGTCCGCTTCGGGCGAAGGGTTGCGCTGGGAGTCGTGCTCCCCGGCATCGACGGTGGAACTCGCTCAAAGAGCACGAGATAATTGCGCTCCCGGGCGGGCCCCCTCATCGGGATGACTTCAAGAGTCACCTGGACCGACCCGCCGTCCTGCTTGATGCTGAGCCTCTCGCGTCTGACCGGCGCGTTCTGCTTCCGCGCCTTGTCGATCGCCACGCGGAGCTCCATCAGCAGCCCTTCCCGCGCCATCTTCAAGAGGTTGAGACTTGCCTGCCCGGGGGCGGGCTCGAGGTATGGGCTCGTGTGACCGCGGAATTGAAGGATCTCTGCGGCCTCATTGACGAGGACGCCGGCGGGGGCGTATTTGCTGAGGAGGATCCGGTCGACCTCCTGCAGGAGGTCCGACGGACCGCCACCGGCCTCGCCCGTACTTCTCGCGGTCCTGCCGAGCCCCGTCTTCTCGAACCGTTGATCGAGACTGGTCGGGCTCAGGTCGAACCGCCTCGAGGTCGGCTTCTTCGCGTAGATCCTCAGCTTTTTGTCGACGACGGAGAAGAAGTCCGCTAAGGGCCCGACCGTCTCCGACACCCCCAGCAGCAGGAAGCCGGGGTCTTTGAGGGCGTAGTGGAAGACCGACAACACGCGCTTCTGCAACTCCGGCTCCAGGTAGATGAGCACGTTACGGCACACGATGAGGTCCATCTTCGAGAAGGGCGGATCGGTGGCCAGATTGTGCCTCGCGAAGACGCAGAGCTCGCGGACCGCCTTGCGGACTTGGTGCTGGCCATCCAGCTTCACGAAGAAGCGCCGCAGCCGCGCCGCCGTGACATCGAGCTCGATGTTCTCAGGGTAGATCCCGGTGCGCGCCTTCACGATCGAGATTTCACTGACGTCGGTTCCGAACAGCTGGATCGGGACGGCGCCGGCCGCGTCCCCGAGGGACTCGAGCAGCACAATGACGAGCGAGTAGGCTTCCTCTCCCGTCGCACACCCCGGCGCCCAGACGCGGATCGGCGCGTCCGCCGGCCGCTCCTTGATGATGCTCGGAAAGACGCTCCGCTGCAGGGTCTGGAACGCTTCCGGATCCCTGAAAAATCTGGTCACGTTCACAAGCAGGTCGTTGCACAGCGCGTGCACCTGGGAGGGGTGCCCCTCGAGGTAGCGGAGGTAGCTCTCGAGCGTGTCGAGACCGTGAATCATCATGCGCCGGGCGAGGCGGCGTGTGATCGTCGTCTGTCGATACAGCGTGAAATCGATGCCGCTCTTCTCGCGCAACATCCGGAGGATCTGGTCGAGGGCCTCGGGGTCGGTGGCGAGGGGCGCGGAGGATGGCGCGGCACCGGTCAGGCCGAGGTAGGGATGGCGACCGATCCGCGTCAGCTCCTGCGCGATGGCCTTCGGTGGCAGGACGAAATCGACCGCGCCCGAGGCCACGGCGCTCCGCGGCATCCCGTCGAACTTCGCCGATTGTGGGGCCTCCGCGAACGTGATGCCGCCCTCAGCCTTGATCGCCCTCAGCCCGAGTGCGCCGTCGGACGCGCTTCCCGAGAGAATCACGCCGATCGCCCGGCTCCGCACGTCTTCGGCGAGCGAGCGCAGAAAGTGATCGATCGGCATGTGCGGCCCCCGATCCTCGGACCGCGGCGCCAGGTTCAGGACCCCGTCGGCGATGGTCATGCGGACGTTCGGCGGCATGATGTACACACGGCCGGCCTCGACGCGCATGCCGTGCGTCGCCTCGACGACCGACATCCGGGTCGTTCTGGACAGGATCTCGGTCAAGATGCTCGGGTGCTTCGGGTCGAGGTGCTGGATCAGCACGAAGCCCATCGTCGCCTCGACCGGCAGATGGGACAGCAACTCAGAGAATGCCTCCAACCCGCCCGCGGAGGCCCCGATGCCGGCGATCGGAAAGGCATCTTTCGACCCCGGGGGGACGGCGGCGCCCACACCACTAGACGAGGTCACGCCTGGCTCGCCGGTCGTCTCGTCGGTCGGGGATGGTGTTGGCGGGGACGCACCCCGGTCACGGGTCGCGGCGCGGGGCGCACGCGGTGATCTTCTCGTCTTCGGCATGGCTATCCCCCGGCCACGTCACCTAAAAATCGCATCACGCGGCAGTTTCCGTCGAAAGAATAGCCGGGCGATCGGGAATGTCAAGGTTTGGGTTGCCCGCGTCAAAATTCGTGTGCGGGCGCCTCGAGGCATCCG
>QHRX01000301.1 GCA_003221455.1 Candidatus Rokuibacteriota bacterium | reverse complement strand
AGATGGGAGCCCGGTCGGCCGGCGCCCCCGCCGAGCCAGCCCCAAAGGCGGAGGTCCCGTTCTCGCTTGACAAGCTCGGGGGCGGAGACTAGCATCCGGCCCGTCGAAACGACGGCATGTTGTCACCCGGACGGTTGCCCATCTCGTTGCCAGCGCTTCCAAGTGCACGCGAACCCGCTCGTTGAACGCACGTTCCGCCCCGCCGCCCACCGACCGCTGCGCCGTGGGCCTCGGACGGGCAGCCGGTCGTCCGGCACTCGCCAGGGAGCGTCGGGAGGCTCGCCGGCGGCAGAGCCCGACTGAGCAGAGGGGGGCCCGCATCGGGCCGCGATCGTTATAGAAAAGGGGGGATGTAGGCCGCTCCGACCGCCGGCTCACACACGACCGGCCGCAGCTCTCGGCAACCGTTCCGCGCTGGTCCCGACCGGCGGGGACATTGACAGACGAACAGAATCGCCAGGAGGACGAGCATGACGCGCAAATCGCTCTGGTCCCTCGCATTGCTTGCGAGCGCGGTGGTGGCCTTCGTCGCCACCCTAGTGCCGATGACAGTATCGGCGCAGGGCGTCGACACTCTCGAGGCCATCATCAAGCCGAACTACGTGACGGACGCCAATCTCATGGCGGCCGCCCAGGATCCGAACAACTGGCTGCACTATGGCCGCGACTACGCGGGCACGCGCTACAGCCCGCTCGCCGAGATCAACGGCACCAACATCAAGAAGCTCGTGCCGAAGTGGAACCTGTCCTTCGGTGTCCTGGAGGGGCAGGACAGCCAGGCCGTGGCGTACAACGGCGTGGTGTTCGTGACCTCGTCTTTCAACAAGGTGTGGGCGCTCGACGGCACCAACGGTAAGGTCCTGTGGAAGTACGAGCGGGAGCTGCCGGGGGACGTGTATCCGCACCTCTGCTGCGACGTCGTGAACCGCGGCGTGGCGCTCTACAAGGACAAGGTCTACCTGGCCACGCTGGACTCCCACATCGTCGCCCTCGATAACGCGACGGGCAAGGTGGTCTGGGACAAGCAGGTCGGCGACTACACCTACTCCGAGAGCTTCACGACGATGCCGCTCGCCCTGCACGGCAAGATCATCGCCGGGACGGCGGGTGCCGAGTACGGCGTGCGCGGCTGGATCGTCGCGCTCGACGCCGACAGCGGTAACCAGGTGTGGAAGACCTACACGATTCCGGCGGCCGGGGAGCCCGGCTCCGAGACGTGGGGCGGCGAGTCGTACAAGTACGGCGGCGGGTCGGCGTGGATTACCGGCTCGTACGACCCCGAGAACAACACGCTCTACTACCCGGTCGGCAACCCCGGTCCTGACTTCGACCGGCACGTCCGCCCGGGCGACAATCTCTTCACCAACACGACGCTGGCGCTCGATCCCGACACCGGGAAGATGAAGTTCTACTTCCAGTACACCCCGAACGATCCGTACGATTACGACGGCGTCAACGAGGTCGTGCTGGCCGACGTCGCCGGTCGGAAGGTGTGGCTGCACGGCGACCGCAACGGTCACCTCTACTCGGTCGACCGCACCAACGGCAAATGCGTGTGGGTGGTGCCGCTCGGCCGGGTCAACTGGGTGAAGTCGTGGGGCCCGAACTGCCGCCCGATCATGAACTGGCCGGAGAAGGACGTCGTCTACGACAAGGTGACGCAGGACATCGCGCCCACGCTGGACGGCGGCAAAGAGTGGCATCCGATCTCCTACAGCCTGCGCACCAAGCTCGTCTACGTGCCGGTCTACGACTTTTCCATGGACCTGCAGGCGAAGAAGATGGAGTGGAAGCGCGGTGAGTGGTACCTCGGCGCGAAGGTCATCCGCCTGAACCCGGGTAGCGGCGCCACCAAGGCCTTCGACGCGGCCACGGGCAAGCTCGTGTGGTCGCGGCCGCAGAGCACACCCGGCACCGGCGGCGTCCTGTCGACGGGGGGCGGGCTCGTGTTTTTCGGCGATCCCGAGGGTCTGTTCACGGCGGTGCGCGACGACACCGGGGAGACGCTCTGGCAGTACAATGTCGGCACCGGGATCCACGGTAACCCAACCAGCTTTACGGCCGGCGGCCATCAGTACGTCGCGGTCGTGGTGGGACCGGGCGGTGGCGGCATCTGGCCCCTCTACTACAGCGAGTGGTACAAGAAGCAGTCCAAGGGCGGAGGGCTCTTCGTCTTCGGGCTGTCCGAGTAACGTAGCCGCAGTCTGACGCGCGGAGGGGAGGGCGGACGTCTCGCCCTCCCCTTTTGCTGCACAGGAGTGAGCGTGACGCGAATCGTGCTGCTCTGGGTGGCCGCGGCCGTGCTGGTGGTCGTCGACGCCACGGCGCACGCGGAGACCCCCGACGCCCTGAGCCGGGCGAAGGAGCGGGGCGTGCTCACCGCGTGCCTGGACCCCTACAACTATCCCTTCTCGACGAGTAACTCCGACCCGCCCGGCTTCGACGTGGAGATCGTCCGGGCCGTCGCCCAGCGCGCGGGCCTGCGCGCGCTGTACTTCTGGGCTGACACCGGGACGCGGGGCGGGCTCGGACGCGCCCTCCGCACCTCAATCCTCAAGGGGAAGTGCGACTTCTTCATGGGCATCGGCGAGGGACCCGACACCGACGAGGAGATGAAGGACAAGGACCTGACCCTGACCCGCCCCTACCTCGGGCTCGGCTACGTCCTCTTGGTCCAGGGCAAGGCCGACACGGCCCTGAGCCTCCGGGAGGTGAAGGACAAGGCCGTCAAGATCGGCACGCCGATGTCCACGCCGGTCGACGCCTACCTCTTCGACAACGGCTACGAACGCGCGCTCTACCTCCGGAGCCGCG
>QHRX01000178.1 GCA_003221455.1 Candidatus Rokuibacteriota bacterium | reverse complement strand
GCTCGATGTCGCGCCGGATCGTCTCGGCCGACACCCGGCCGGCCGTCCCCACGGAGCAGGACGGCGCCCAGAGGTGGCCGCGTCGGAGGACGCGACGCAGGGGCGGGAACTCCGCGAACAGGCTCCGGGCCGTGCTGCCCTTGAACCATTGGATCGCCAGGGAGGGAGCGACCGCGGGCGGCGCCGAAAAGAACAGGTGGACGGGGTCGGGCCGGATCTCCAGCGCCAGGATCTCGACGCCGTTCGCGTGGGCCACGTCGCTCAGCAGGCCGCGCCGGCGGTCGGCCACGGCAGCCGACAACACGCGCGTCCGATACTTGGGGATCCACACCGCGTGGTCGGCGGTCTGATCTGCGGCATTGCGCGTGGTCTTGAGGCCGAGATCTCGCATGCACGTTGCTTACCACATAGTTGGCGCTCCCACGGCGTAAACGCCGGGGTTTCCTCACCCACGGGGGTTCGATGAGGCTCGAGAACGCGGACGCGCCGCTCGCCCCCGAGGTGGCCACGCCGCCCGTCCGGGCCGCCGCCGTCCGCCCCCACGCCGTCCGGGCCACCGCCGTCCGGACCGTGGGCCTCCTGACGCTGGTGGGGGTCGCGTGCCTGCTGCCGTTCGAGCTCAGCGACTACCGGACCTTCCAGTTCACCCAGGTCTTCATCTACGCGATCGCGCTCCTTGGCCTCAACATGCTGACCGGGTACAACGGCCAGATCTCGCTCGGCCACGGGGCGTTCTACGGGATCGGCGCCTACACGACCGCGATCATGATCGACCGCTGGGGGGTGCCCTACGGCTGGACGATCCCGGCGGCCGGCCTCGTCTGCCTGCTCGCCGGCTTCCTGTTCGGAATCCCGGCGCTCCGGCTGGAGGGGCTCTACCTCGCGCTCGCGACCTTCGCCTTGGCCCTCGCGGTGCCGCAGATCCTCAAGCACTTCGACGCCTGGACCGGGGGCTCGCAGGGCATCGTCCTCTCGAAGCCGTCGCCGCCGGCGGGGCTCCCGCTGAGCCCCGACCGGTGGCTCTACTTCCTGAGTCTGGGCCTCCTCCTCCTGCTTCTCCTGCTCGCCTGGAACCTGCTCCGCGGCCGGACGGGACGGGCCCTCGTCGCGATCCGCGACAACCCGATCGCGGCCGAGGCGATGGGCGTGAACGCCGCCCTCTACAAGTCGCTGGCGTTCGGCGTGAGCGCGGCCTACACCGGGATCGCGGGCGCCCTCGGCGGGCTGGCGATCGCGTTCGTGGCGCCCGACACGTTCAACGTCTTCCTGTCGATCACGTTTCTCGTCGGGATCGTCGTCGGGGGGCTCGCCTCGATCGCGGGCGCGGTCTTCGGCGCTCTCTTCATCCAGTTCGTGCCGAACTGGGCCCAGGCCATCTCGAAGGCGGCGCCGTGGGCGATCTACGGCGTGTTCCTGATCGGGTTCATGTACGTCATGCCGCGGGGAATCGCGGGCGCGCTCCGGCTGCTCGGGCGCCGGCTGGCGCGGGCGACAGGGTCTCGCCCGGGATAATCACAGCGGACCATAAGGAGGCAAGCATGCGCTACACGAAGCTCGTTTTCGCCGGGGCGCTGACGCTCGCGCTGGGCGGGCCCGTCGTCCGGGCGCGCGCCGCGGAGCCGGGCGTCACCGCCACCGAAGTGAAGATCGGCAACACCAACCCCTACAGCGGCCCCGCCTCGTCGTACGGAACGATCGGCAAGGCGATCGCCGCTTACTTCAGGATGGTCAACGACGAGGGCGGCGTCAACGGGCGGAAGATCAACTTCGTCAGCCTCGACGACGGCTACAGCCCGCCCAAGACGGTCGAGATGGTTCGCCAGCTCGTCGAGCAGGAGCAGGTGCTCTTCCTCTTCCAGACGCTCGGCACCCCGACCAACACGGCGATCTGGAAGTATCTGAACGACCAGCGGGTGCCCCACCTCTTCGTGGCGACCGGCGCCACGAAGTGGGGCGACCCCCGGGGGCACCCGTGGACGATGGGCTGGCAGCCGACCTACCAGGCCGAGGGGCACATCTACGCGGAGTACATTCTGAAGCATCTGCCGAACGCGAAGATCGGGATCCTCTACCAGAACGACGACTACGGGAAGGACTACCTGAAGGGCTTCAGGGACGGCCTCGGGCCGGACGGGCAGAAGATGATCGTGTCCGAGCAGACCTACGAGGTGACGGACCCGACCGTCGACTCCCAGATCGTCAACCTGAAGGAGAGCGGCGCGGACGTCTTCTTCAACATCACGATCCCGAAGTTCGCCGCCCAGGCGATCCGCAGGGCGGCGGACATCGGCTGGAAGCCCACCCACTTCCTGAACAACGTGTCCGCCTCGATCGGCGGCGTCTTGAAGCCGGCCGGCCTCGAGGCCTCCCGGGGCGTCCTCACGGCCCACTACCTCAAGGATCCGGACGACCCCGATTGGCGGACCGACCCGGGCATGAAGGCGTGGCAGGCCTGGATGCACCGCTACTACCCCGAGGGCAGCCTCCACGAGCTCTTCAACGTCTATGGCTACACCGTCGCTCAGAACCTGGTCCACGTCCTCCGGCAGTGCGGCCCGGAGCTGTCGCGCGCCAACGTCATGCGGCAGGCGGCGAGCATCAAGGACCTCTCGCTGCCGCTCCTGCTGCCGGGCGTCAAGATCAACACGAGCCCGACCGACTTCTACCCGATCGAGCAGGAGCAACTCGCCCGGTTCGACGGCGAGCGGTGGGTGCGCTTTGGCCCTCTCTTCGACGCGAGCAGGCACCCCAGCATGTAGCCGGCGGCCGGCAGCCCGGGCCCCGGACGTACTATAATCGGCGCTATGGAGCGTCCCCTCGCCTACGACAAGCTGGCGCGCGAGGATCGCTTCGTCCGGATGCGGGGCCGGCGGGTCGCTGAGCTCAAGGTGGCCCAGGGCCTCCCCCCGTTCCCCGACCTGGCGAGCCGCGAGTCGATCAAGGAGCGCGTCCACGGCATCCTCGTCGGCGAGCTCCAAGCCATGGAGGGGGCCGGCCGGTCCGTCTACGACTTCCCCGACGCGCCGTGGGAGTTCACGCTGGACATGGCGCGGCAGGTGTGGGACGAGTCGCGGCACGTCGAGGTCTATCTGCGCCTCCTCGAGCACCTGGACGGCTACGTCGGGGAGTTCCCGGAGACGACCATTCTGTGGCGGTGCGCCTGCGCCGAGGACGCGGCGGCCCGGGTCGCGGGCGTGAACCGCGGGCTCGAGGGGCTGGCCTGCGACGTCTTCAACCAGCTGATCCACATCGCCCGCAAGATCGGCGATCCGATCCTCGAGCACGCGGTGGACTACGTCCTGGCCGACGAGATCACCCACGTCCGCATGGGCTCGAAATGGCTCGACCGGCTGACCGAGGGGGATCCCGAGCGGCGCCGGCGCGCGATCGAGTTCCAGGAGACGATCGACGAGCGGTTCAACCTGGGCGGCATCCGTCGGGAGGGCGACCCCGAGGCGGTGCCGATCTCGATCGCCACCGAGGCGCGCCGGCTCGCCGGCTTCACCGACGAGGAGATCGACCGCCTCATCAAGGCGACGCAGCGCTCCCCGGTGTACTGATAGCCGAGCGGCGGTGACCGCGCACACGCTCGCTGGGCACTTCTCGGTCGACGCCTCCGCCAAGCGCATCCGGCACTACCGCTTCGTCGAGGAGCGCATGATGCGGACGATGGGCGGCTGGATCGCGCTCACGCCCGAGCTCTCGGCCAAGCTTGTGCTCGGACGCCACGTGTGGGACTGCGCCCAGCACGCGGACCTCTGGGGCAAGCGGCTGCCCGAGCTGCGCGCCCCGGCTCAGCGCTCGGAGCCGTCGGGCGAGGCCCTGGTCCGCTTCATGGCGGAGCTGGCGAGCCCGGAGGCGTTCCAGCAGACCGCGGAGCGGCTCGTCGGTGTCTACCGCGTGCTCAAGCCGTGCCTGCTCGCGACCTACGAGCACCACCTCGCGCGGGCAAACCCGGTCTACGAGCCCCCCACCCGACGGATCCTCGAGCGCTGCATCGAGGAGGAGCGGCGCCACGTCGCCGCCGGGGAGGCGATCATCCGCCAGCTCCTGGCGACTCCGGATCTCACCAGGCGGGCGCGGGAGTGGGAGCAGCGCCTCTCGGAGCGGCTCGGCGAGACAACGGGGATCGCGGGGGATGGCGTCGAGCGGCGGGCCGCACCCCCGGCCGCGGGCGGGGCTCCGGAGATCGCCCAGGATCTCGTGCAGGTCGAGAAGCCCCTCGGCCGGTTTCCGATCCCCGACGAGCTCGCCCGTGCGCTCGACGCGGACGCTCGGGCGATCCTCGCGGGAGACCTCGGGGCGCTCGAGCGGCAGGTCGTCCCGGAGGCGCGCGACGCCGTGATGCCGGCGTACCGTGAGCTCGCCGGCGGGCCGGTCTCGGAGCTGACCTTGGTCGCCAGTGCGCGCCTCGGCGGACACTGGGTGCTGAAGCAGCGGGTGGCCGCCCCCGACGGGGTGCGCCTGCTCCAGTCCCGCTGGCAGACAGGGGAGCGCGGCTGGCAGGTGGCCGAGGCGGAGATCGTCCGCCGCGAGCCCGCCCCGTAGCGGGGTTCCGCGCCGGGCTCGTCGCCGAACGGCGGGAGCGAGGTCTCCGGTGCCCGCGGACCCGCGGCTCGCCACGCTGGCGCCTCCGAGGAGACACGGCATGCGCCGATCGCGCGGGGGCGGGCGGCGCTGGCCGCCTGGGATCACGGGCGTCCGGACGACGGTCCCGTTCCCCGCCCGCGTGCTCGAGAGCGCCGCCGTCCGGGCGGCGAGGGTGCACACGCCGATGGTCGAGGGAGGAGCCTTCGATGCGTGAGGAGATCAAGGCCCACATCACGGGCGTCGTCTTCCAGATCGCGGCGCGGCCGGGGGACCGGGTCGCCGCCGGCGACCCGGTGATCGTCCTCGAGTCGATGAAGATGGAGATCCCCGTGGAGGCGCCACGCGCCGGGGCCGTCACCGAGATCCGCGTGGCGCAGGGGCAAACCGTTCAGGAGGGCGACACGGTCGCCGTCCTCGAGTAATCGACGCGGCGACGATGGCCGAGGCGAGAGACACCGGCGGCGTCAGGATGGTGCGGGCCGACCGGCTCCGGCCGTTCGTCCGGAGCCTCTTCACGGCGGTCGGCGTGCCGGACGCGGATGCGGAGACGGTCGCCGAGGTGCTGGTGGAGGCCGACCTGCGCGGCGTGGAGTCGCACGGCACGACCCGGGTGGCCGGCTACGTGAGCATGATCAAGGGCGGGCTGCTCAATCCCAAGCCGACCGTCGAGGTCCTCCGGGACACGCCCTCGACGGCGATGCTCGAGGGCGACCGCGCGTTCGGCATCGTCGTCGCCACGCGCGCCATGCGACTCGCGATCGACAAGGCCGCGCGGGCGGGCGTGGCCTGCGTGACCGCCCGGAACGTGACCCATACCGGGATGGTCGGCTTCTATCCGATGCTGGCGGCCCGCGCCGGGATGATCGGCGTCGCCGTGAACAACGGGCCCGCCATCCTGCCGCCCTTCGGCGGGAGGACGCCGACCGTCGCGACGAACCCGTTCAGCGTCGCGGTCCCGGCCGGGGCCGAGCGGCCGATCGTCCTCGACATGGCGACCTCGATCGTGGCCGGCGGCAAGCTCCGCCTGGCGGCCAAGAAGGGGCTGCCGATCCCGGAGGGCTGGGCCCTTGACCGGAACGGGGCGCCCACCACGGACCCCGGGGAGGCGCTCTTCCACGGCTTCCTGCAGTGGGCCGGCGGCTACAAGGGCTTTGGCTTGGCGACGGTGGTCGAGGTCCTGAGCGGCGTCCTCTCCGGCGGCCTCTTCGGCCGGGACGTCCCGGCGATGCGGGAGTTCGGCCGGGATCCCCTCATCACGAGCGCGTTCTTCATGGCGATCAACGTCGAGACGTTTATGCCGCTCGCCGAATTCGGCGCGCGCGTCGATCGCCTCATCGGCCACGTCAAGTCGTCGGCGCCGGCCCCCGGGGTCGAGGAGCTGTTCGTCGCGGGGGAACTCGAGTTCCGCCGCCAGGCCGAGCGCGCGAGAGACGGCATCCCCCTGAGCCAGGTCGTCTGCCGCGAGCTCGAGCGGCTCGCGGCCGAGCACGGAATCCGGTGTGAGTTCTGAGGCGGCGCGGCCGCCCGCCGCGCGCGCCGCTACTTCTTGGCCTGGGCTTGGGCGACCGCGGCCTCGGCCGCCTTGAAGCCGAGCTTGCTGTGCGTCCCGTCGCAGAACGGCTTGGTCGTCGAGCCGCCGCAGCGGCAGAGGGCGATGGTCGACCGCCCCCCGGTGTGGACGCGGGCCCCCGTGGGATCCTGGAGCTCGATTTCGCCTTCGACGAGGTAGGGCCCGTTCGGGCGCGCGATGATCTTGACCGTCATGTCTGCCTCCCCTGTCGCGGATGAGTAGCCCGCCTCCCCCCAGAGTACACTAGGCTGTCGCAATGACGGAATCGGGCGCCATCCTCCTCGTCGCTTGCTACGAGCTCGGCCACCAGCCGCTGGCGGTGGCCTGGCCGGCGGCCTTCCTCGAACGCCTCGGCTACCGGCCGGCGACGCTGGACGTCTCCGTCGAGCCCTTCGACGCCGAGGCGGTCAAGCGCGCGCGCCTCGTCGCCATCTCCGTGCCGATGCACACGGCGCTCCGGGTGGGCGTGGCCGTCGCCGAGCGGGTTCGAGCGGTGAACCCCGGGGCCCACCTCTGCTTCTTCGGCCTCTACGCGACCCTCAACGCCGACTACCTGCTCGCGCACGGGGCGGACTCGGTGATCGGGGGCGAGGCCGAGGCGCCGCTCGCGGAGCTCGCCCGGGCCCAGGCCGGCGGCGAGGCGGGCCCGGTCCGCGGCGTGAGCCAGGCGGGGACGCGGGCGGGGCCGTATCTCGCGAAGCTCCCGTTCCCGGTGCCGAGCCGCGCCGGCCTCCCCTCGCTCAAGAAGTACGCCCATCTCGAGCGCGACGGCGGGCGCGAGCTGGCGGGGTACGTCGAGGCGAGCCGGGGCTGCCGCCACCACTGCCGGCACTGTCCGATCCCGCCCGTCTACGGCGGCCGCTTCTTCGTCGTGCCGCGGGAGGTCTGCCTGGCGGACATCCGGCAGCTCGTCCGGGCCGGGGCGACCCACGTCACGTTCGGCGATCCGGACTTCCTCAACGGGCCCGGCCACGCGCTCGCGGTCGCGCAGGCCCTCCACGCCGAGTTCCCGCGGCTCAGCTTCGACCTGACGGCCAAGATCGAGCATCTCCTCCGGCACCGACGCCTTCTCCCCGAGCTCGCGGCCTTGGGCTGCGCGTTCATCGTGTCGGCGGTCGAGTCCTTGAGCGACGCCGTGCTCGCGCACCTCGACAAGGGCCACACGCGCGCCGACGTCCACGAGGCGGTCGGCCTCGTGCGGGCCGCCGGCGTGGCGCTCCGCCCGACCTGGGTGCCGTTCACGCCCTGGTCGACGCTCGACGACTACCGGGAGATGCTCGACTTCGTCGCCGACGAGGGGCTCGTCGACCACGTCGATCCCGTCCAGTACTCGATCCGGCTCCTGGTGCCTCCGGGCTCGCTCCTGCTCGCGAGCCCGGCCATGCGCCCCTTCCTCGGCCCGCTCGTCGAGCGCGACTTCTACTACCGGTGGACCCACCCGGACCCGAGGATGGACGGATTGCAGGGGGCCGTGCAGGCCGCGGTCGCCCGGGCGGCGGAGTCGGCCGAGGACCCGGTCGTGACGTTCGACCGCGTGCGGGCGCTGGCCCAGTGGACGGCGGGCGAGCCACCGCGGCCCGCGGTGGCGGCTCGGCTCGACCCCGGCCGGCGGCGCCCGCCCCGGCTCACCGAACCGTGGTTCTGCTGAGCGGAGCCCACCGAGGGCCAGTTGGCCCTTCGCGGGAAGTCGGGTACAGTATGAGTCTGAAAGGAAGGAGCTGATCATGAGCGTAGATCTGAAGAGCAAGGTTCAGGATTTGGTCGACACCTCGATCAACCCGGCGATCGCGGCCCACGGCGGCTGGGTCGAGCTCCTCGACGTCAAGGACAGCGTGGTCTACCTGCAAATGGGCGGCGGGTGTCAGGGCTGCGGCGCCGCCGACATCACGCTCAAGGCCGGGATCGAGCGCCTGATCAAGGAGGAGCTTCCCGAGATCACCGAGGTGCTCGACACGACCGACCACGCGGCCGGAGAGAATCCCTTCTACACCGCCGGCAAGACGTAGCGCGGGCGGGCGGGGGTCGGCCGGGATGGAGCGCGCGCTACTTCTCCTGCCGACCACGACCTACCGCACGCAGGCCTTCCTCGACGCCGCCGGGGCCCTCGGCGTCGAGATCGTGTGCGCCTCCGAACGGCCCAACGTCTTCGAGGAGCGGGCGCCGGACAGGCTCCTGACGCTCGACTTCGACGATCCCGACGCGGCGGCCGAGGGCGTTCGACGGTTCGCCGAGACCTCGCGGATCGACGCCGTCGTGGGCGTCGACGACCGGACGACCGTGGTCGCCGCCGCCATCGCCGAGCGGCTCGGTCTGCCCGCGAACCCCGTCGGAGCGGCGGCGGCCGCCCGCAACAAGCTCGAGATGCGACGGCGACTCGCCGCGGCCGGAGTCCCCGTGCCCCGCTTCGAGCCCGTCTCCCTCGACGACGATCCGGCGCCGGTCGCCCGGGCCAGGACCTATCCCTGCGTGCTCAAGCCGCTCGCGCTCTCGGCGAGCCGCGGCGTGATCCGCGCGGACACGCCGACGGAATTCGTCGCCGCCGTCGAGCGCATCGCCCGCATCCTCGCCGGGGCGGGGGATACCTCGCGCACGCTCCTGGCCGAGGAGTTCGTCCCGGGCGCGGAGGTGGCGCTCGAGGGACTGCTGGTCGGGGGCGCGCTCCAGACGCTCGCGCTCTTCGACAAGCCGGACCCGCTCGACGGCCCCTTCTTCGAGGAGACGATCTACGTCACGCCCTCGCGCCTGCCGGCGGCGGTCCAGGCCGAGCTCGCGACCGTGACGGCGCGCGCGGCCGCCGCCCTCGGGCTCCGCGAGGGCCCGGTTCACGCGGAACTCCGGGTGGGCCCCGGCGGCCCCCGGGTCATCGAGGTGGCCGCGCGGTCGATCGGCGGGCTCTGCTCGCGCGCCCTGAGGTTCGGCGCCGGGATGACGCTCGAGGAGCTGATCCTGCGTCATGCCCTCGGGCGGAAGATCGAGTCTTACGAACGCGAGCGCCGGCCGGCCGGCGTCATGATGCTCCCGATCCCGCGCGCCGGTCGACTCCGGGCCGTGACGGGGGTGGAGGCGGCGCGGGCGGTCCCGGGGATCGAGGAGATCGTGATCACGACCCACCGCGGCCAGGAGCTCGTCCCGCTTCCCGAGGGCTGGCAGTACCTCGGTTTCGTCTTCGCGCGCGCCCAGACGCCCGAGGCCGTCGAGCAGGCGCTCCGCGCGGCGCACGCGCGGCTCGGCGTCGAGATCGTCTGAGCCTGCCCGCCGCCTCACCCCCGGCCGACCGCCGAAGCGCCGGAGGCGAGGCGGGGGAGCTAGGCGCAGCCTGAGCGGGGCGCCCCCGGCGGGCGGCGGGGCACGAGCGTGCAGGCGAAGGTCGCGGGCTGCCGCCGGTACTCGTCGAGCGTGGCTTGGAGGCGCGCCAAGGTGCGGTCGCGCCGGGCGAGCCCCATCCCGTAGATCGCCAGATCGGTCACGAGTCGGGTGTAGAACGCGTGCGGGTGGTCGCCGCCGTCCCGCATGCACGGGGTCGGCTTCCGGGCCAGGCGCAGGAGGGGGCCGAAGGCCCGGACGTAGTCCTGCAGCACCGGCTCCTCGGCCAGGTCCGGCGGCGCCTCGGGGAAGCGCGCCAGGAACTCGTCCGCCGTCATGGCGCCTCGGGCGGCGCGGGTGTCGAGCCCCGACGAGAGCGGGATCTTCATAGGGTCGCCCCCTGCCCGGGATTATAGCGCGGACGGAGGCCAGGGACGCCACCCGGGAGGGGGCGCCGGCTCAGTTCTCGACGAAGGCCTTCAGGTTGCGGCCGCGGAGCGGATGCCGGAGCTTCCGAAGCGCCTTCGCTTCGATCTGACGGATCCGCTCCCGCGTGACGGCGAACCGCCGGCCCACTTCCTCCAGCGTGTGCTCGCCCTCCTCGCCGATCCCGAAGCGCAGGCGGAGGATCTCCTTCTCCTTCTGGCTGAGCGTCGACAAGGCCTTCTCGACCTGGGTGGTCAGATCCTGGCTGATCAGCGAGTCGTTGGGCGACCCCGCGGAGCGGTCCTCGAGGAAGTCGCCGAGCTCGGAGTCCTCGCCGATCGGCGTCTCCAAGGAGAGCGGCTTGCGCGACGACTCGAGGATCAGCCGCACCTTCTTCGCGGGCACGCCCGTGTGCTGGGCCAGCTCCTCGGGGGTCGGCTCGCGTCCCATCTCGCTCGTGAGGTTGCGGTTCACGCGCGAGATCCGGTTGAGCGTCTCCACCATGTGCACGGGGATCCGGATCGTCCGCGAGTGGTCCGCGATCGCCCGCGTGATCGCCTGGCGGATCCACCACGTGGCGTACGTCGAGAACTTGAACCCGCGGCGGTACTGGAACCGGTCCACCGCCTTCATGAGCCCGATGTTGCCTTCCTGGACGAGGTCCAGGAGGGAGAGATCGCTCCCGAGGTACCGCTTGGCCACCGAGACCACGAGGCGGAGGTTCGCCTCCATCAGCTCGCGCTTGGCGTGCCGCACGATCCGATCGCTCGCGTCGATCTCCGTGATCGCGATCTCGAGCGGGCGGCGAGGCAGGCCCGCCAGGCGCTCCAGCTCCCGGAGCTCGCCGCTGGCCGCCCGGCCGGGCTTCCGCTTGGCGCGCCCGGCCGCGTCGACGATCCGCGCGTGGTGCCGGCGGACGCGCGCGACCAGCTGGTCGATGAGCGCCGGCTTGAGCGGCATCTCACCGACCACCCGCTGGATCGCCTCGCGGTTGGCCGCGATCCACTTCCGATAGTTGGCGCGCGCGGAGGCGCTCCGGCGCCTGGCGCCGAGGGCCGCCTCCAGGCGCTCGATCTCCCGGCTGAGCCGCCGGAGCCGCGCGAAGGCCAGCAGGACGGACCTGACCTCAGCGGCGTCGGGCTCGCCGCCCTCCGGCAGCACGATCACCTCGTCGGGGGCGATTTGCTCGCGGCGGAGCCGGTCGCCGACCTCGACGAGGGAGCGGACCGCCATCGGGATGCCGACCAGCGCGCGGCGCAGCCGGATCTGGCCCTCCTCGATCCGCCGGCCGATCTCGACCTCCTGGCGTGCGGTGAGCAGGTGTACCTTGCCGATTTCCTTCAGGTAGAGCCGGACCGGGTCCGTCCCCTTCGCGGCGAGCGGCTCGAGCGCCTCGGCGACGGGCGGTGTCTCAAGCGCCGCCTGCAGCACGTCCGCCGTGGGCTCCTCCACCGCGAGGGGCGCCTTGTCCAGCTCCTGCGTCGTCTCGCCTACCGGTTCCCTGAAAGTCATCGCCCTCACCGCCCCGCTACCTGCCAAGGGGCTCAACTATTTGACGTGTCACGGCCTGGTTTCGTTTCGCGCACCGCGCCCCTCCTGACGAACGCGTGCCGCGGCTTCCGGGTTCCGCGTGGGCCAAGGACCTGGGCCCAGGCCTCCGGTCCCCAGGCCCATACCGAACCGAGTCGGCAGGCAATGGTCCCGAAGCGCACAGGACTACAGGCGAATGTCCCCCCCGGGGGCCAGACCGGACCCCGACGGCCGAGACCCCGCTCCCGCGGCCAGCCTGACACCCGCCGTCTTTAGATGGTGGAGGGGTGCGGACTATTCAGCTCGCCGGGGAGTCTGCTATCATTCCGCGTTCGGGAGGCGTGATGCAGGCAGAAGTCTTAGCCGTCGGCTCGGAGCTCCTCCTCGGCCAGATCGTCGACACCAACTCCGCCGTCATCGCCCGGCATCTGGCCGCGATCGGGCTCGACCTCTACTACAAGACGACCGTCGGGGACAACCTCTCCCGGGTGGCGGCCGCCCTCCGCCAGGCCCTCGGCCGCTCGCAGGTCGTCCTGACGACGGGCGGCATCGGGCCCACCGCGGACGACATCACCCGCGAGGCCGTCGCCGCCGCCACGGACCGGGAACTCGTCTTCTCCGACCACCTGATGGCCCAGATCGAGGCGTTCTTCGCGGCGCGCGGGGGGCAGGTGTCCCCCTCGAACCGCCGCCAGGCGTTCATTCCCGCGGGCGCGATCGCCGTGGAGAACCCCGTCGGCACGGCGCCGGCCTTCATCGTGGAGGTCGGCGACCGGTGCGTGATCACGCTGCCCGGCGTGCCCCGGGAGATGGAATACCTCCTGGTCAACCGGGTCATACCCTACCTGCGCGGGCGGTACGGCTTCAAGGGCGAGATCCGCCTGCGCGTGCTCAAGATCGTGGGCCTCGGGGAGAGCCGGGTGGGCGAGCTGATCGCCGACTTCATGGAAAAGGGGCGGAACCCAACCGTGGGGACCCTCGCCCATCTCGGGCAAGTTGACCTGCGGATCGCCGCCAAGGGCGCCGACGCCGCCGAGGCCGAGGCGCTGATCGCGCCCGTCGAGGCGGAGATCCGGCGGCGGCTCGGGGACCTGATCTTCGGCGCGGACGCCGACACGCTGGAGAGCCAGGTCAGCGCCCGGCTCAACGCCCTCGGCGCCCGCCTTGGGCTGGCGGAGCTCGGTAGCGGGGGGGTGGTCGGCGAGCGCTTCGCCGCCGGCGTTGCCGGCGGCTTCGCGGGCGGCGTCATCCTCGCCGAGCCGTCGGGGGCGGCGCGGATCGGGGCCGATCTCGGCGCCGTCCTGGGGGCGGAGGACCGCGCGCGCGCGCTCGCCCGGGCGGCCGCGCTCTGGGCGGGCGTCCGGGTGGGCGCGGCGACCTACTTCGAGGACGTGCCCACCGTGGCCCCGCCGGTCACGCTGGTGGCGATCGCCGTCTCCGTCGACGGCCAGGCCGATGCGCGCGCGTACCGCTTCGGCGGCGACCTGCCCTCGATGCGGATCCGCGCCGCGACCTTCCTGCTCGACCTCGTCCGCCGATCGCTGCCGGCGCCGCGCTGACGCGGCCTTTGTCCTTGTGGACGCGGCCCGGCGGTGCGTACTCTCTAGGGGCTCCATGAGGACGCCGGTCCCCCGTCGGACGGACGCGACGACGATCACCCCGAGCGCCAGCTACAGCCTCACCGTCCGCGTCGAGATCGCCCACAAGCCGGGGATGCTCGGGCGGGTCGCCTCCGCCATCGGCGAGGCCGGGGGGGACATCGGCGCCGTCGACCTCGTCGACACCACCCGCGCGCGCGTGGTGCGGGACATCACGATCAGCGCGCGGGACAGCGGGCACGGCCTGCAGATCGTGGCGCGCCTCAAGCGTCTGGCCGGGGTCCGGGTCCTGAGCGTCTCCGACCGCACCTTTCTGATGCACCTCGGCGGCAAGATCGAGATCCACAACAAGGTGCCGCTCCGCACGCGGGACGACCTCTCGATGGCGTACACGCCGGGCGTGGCGCGCGTCTGCCTCGCCATCCGCGACGACGTCGAGCGGGCGTTCGCGCTGACCATCAAGCAGAACGCGGTGGCCGTCGTCACCGACGGCACCGCGGTGCTGGGGCTCGGCGACATCGGGCCGGAGGCGGCGCTGCCGGTGATGGAAGGCAAGGCGATGCTCTTCAAGGAGTTCGGCGACGTCGACGCGTTCCCGATCTGTCTGGCGACCAAGGACCCCGAGAAGATCGTCGAGACCGTCAAGCTGATCGCGCCCGGCTACGGCGGGATCAACCTGGAGGACATCGCGGCCCCCCGCTGCTTCGAGATCGAGGAGCGCCTGCGCAAGGAGCTCGACATCCCCGTCTTCCACGACGACCAGCACGGGACCGCGGTCGTCGTGCTGGCGGCGCTCCTCAACGCCCTCCGCATCGTCCGCAAGGAGCTCCGGCGGCTCCGCGTGGTCGTGTCGGGCGTCGGCGCGGCGGGCACGGCCACCGTGAAGATCCTGCTCTCGAGCGGCGTCACCCAGGTCATCGGCGTGGACGAGCACGGCACGCTCTACCGCGGGCGCCGAATCGGGATGGACTCCATGAAGGCGTGGGTGGCGGCGGCGACGAACCCGCGGAACCTGCGCGGGGGACTGGGCGACGCGCTGGCGGGGGCGGACGTCTTCATCGGGCTCTCGGTGCCCGGCGTCCTCGCCGTGCGGGACATCCGGCGCATGGCGCGCGACCCCGTCGTCTTCGCGATGGCGAACCCCGTGCCCGAGATCCAGCCGGAGCTCGCCGAGCGCCACGCGCGGGTGATGGCGACCGGGCGCTCGGACTACCCGAACCAGATCAACAACGTGCTCTGCTTTCCCGGCTTCTTCCGCGGCCTGCTCGACTCGCGGGCGCGGATGGTCAACGACGAGATGAAGCTCGCCGCCGCCCACGCGATCGCCGCCTGCGTCAGCCGGAGCGAGCTCGGCCCCGAGTACATCATCCCGAGCGTGTTCAACAAGGCGGTGGCGCCGGCGGTGGCGGAGGCGGTCGCGCGCGCCGCCCAGAGGACGGGCGCCGCGCGCCGCCGGCGCCGCGTCGGGCTGCCGCGATTCTAGTGCCGGCCGAACGACCGCGCTGGTCCGTCGTCATCCCCGCCTTCAACGAGGAGGCGCGCCTGCCCCCGTATCTCGACGAGGTCGTCACGTTCCTCGCCGGGCGCGGGGAGGCCTGGGAGGTCATCGTGGTCGACGACGGGAGCGCCGACCGGACGGCGGCGGTCGTCCGCGCGGCGGCCACGCGGTCTCCCGGGGTCCGGCTGCTGCGGTTGCCCGAAAACCGCGGCAAGGGCGCGGCGGTGCGGGCCGGGATGCTCGCCGCGCGCGGCGACTTCCGGCTATTCGCCGACGCCGACGGCGCCACGCCGATCGGCGAGCTGAAGCGGCTCGAGGCCGCCTTCGGGGACGGCGCGGACGTGGTCATCGGGTCGCGCGCGCTCGCCGATCCCGCGGTCTGTGTCCGGGCGCGGCGCCATCGCCGGTGGGCGGGGCGGGTGTTCAACGCCGTCGTGCGCGGCGCCGGGCTCCGCCAGGTCGCCGACTCCCAGTGCGGATTCAAGGCCTTCCGCGCGCCCTGCGCCGAGGCGCTCTTCGCCGCGCTCGAGACGACCGGGTTCGGCTTCGACGTGGAGCTTCTCCTGCGCGCGGGCCGCCACGGCTGCCGGGTCGCCGAGGTGGCCGTCAACTGGACGGACCGCCCGGGCGGCAAGGTCGGGGTGCTGCGCCACGGGCCCGCGATGCTCTGGCAGATCCTGCAGGCGCGCCGTCGCCTCGGGCGGGCGTGACCGCCGCGGCGTTGCCGGCTCCGCCCCCCGCCCGGGGGCGCTGATGCGGCTCGCGCGCCGGGTGGCGGCCATCGACCCCTTCCTCGCCGTCGAGGTGTTCGAGCGCGCCCAGGCGCTCGAGCGCCAGGGCGTCGACGTCGTCCACTTCGAGTTCGGCGAGCCGGACTTCGAGACACCGGCGGCCGTTCGGGAGGCGGCCGTGCGGGCGATCAAGGACGGCCGGACCAAGTACGCGGCGAGCCTCGGCCTCCTGCCGCTCCGGGAGGCGATCGCCGAGCACTACGCGCGGACGTACGGAGTGACGGTTTCCCCGGATCGGATCCTCGTGACGGCCGGCACCTCGCCGGCCATGCTGCTGGTCTTCGGCGCCCTCCTCGACCCCGGCGACGAGGTCATCCTGTCCGATCCGCACTACGCCTGCTATCCCAACTTCGTCCGCTACGCCGAGGGCACGCCGGTCTGCGTCGAGGTCGAGGAGGCCGACGGCTTCCAGTATGAGCCGGCGGCGATCCGGGCCCGCCTGACCGACCGCACCCGCGCGATCCTGATCAACTCGCCGGCCAACCCGACCGGGACGCTCCTGGCCGCCGACCGCATGGCCGCCATCGCGGAGCTCGGCCCCACCGTCGTCTCCGACGAGATCTACCACGGCCTCACCTACGAAGGCCGGGAGCGATCCATCCTCGAGTTCACCGACCAAGCCTTCGTGCTCAACGGGTTTTCCAAGGCCTTCGCGATGACGGGCTGGCGGCTCGGCTACGTCATCGCGCCCGGCGACGCCATCCGGACGCTCCAGAAGGCCTACCAGAACTTCTTCATCTCGACGAACGAGTTCGTGCAGTGGGCCGGCCTGGCGGCGCTGCGCGAGGCCCGGGAGGAGACCTCCCGCTTCCGGGCGATCTTCGACGAGCGCCGGCGGGCGATGCTGGACGGGCTCCGGGCCATCGGCTTCTCGGTTGGCTTCGAGCCGACGGGCGCGTTCTACGTGTTCGCGAACGCGCGCCGGTACACTGCCGATTCGCTCGCCTTCGCCTGGGAGCTCCTCGACCGCGCCCACGTCGCCGTGACGCCCGGCATCGACTTCGGCCAACACGGCGAGGGCTACCTGCGCTTCTCCTACGCCTCGTCCGTCGCGCGGATCCGCGAGGGGCTCCGTCGGATCGGCGAGTTCCTCAGGGCGCGGCCCGGCGCCGGGTGACCCCTCTCCGACCGGGCGGCCCATGCTGACCGCGCGCGGCGCCCCCCTGGCTCTGCTGGTCGTCTTCCTGGCGATCGCGGGCACCGTCCTCCTGTGGGTCCGGATCGACCAGCGCCCGCCGGCCTGGGACCACGCCAACCACCTCGAGCGCATGGTCGCGTGCGCGGACGATCTGGCCGCGGGCCGGCTGCGCCTGATCCTCGAGCGGTCGTCCTTCTACCCGCCGCTCGTGCCGTGCGCGGCCAGCCTCGTGTACCGCCTGCTGCCGTCCGACGCCGCCGCCGGCCAGGTCACGATCCTCCTCTTCCTCGGCGTGGGCATGGTCGCGACGTACCTGCTGGGCCGCCGGTTCTTCGATCCCACCGCGAGCGCCGCCGCCGCCGTCATGTTCGCGACGGCGCCCTTCGTCGTCTTCTCGACGCTTAACTTCCAGCTCGACCTGCCGCTCGCCGCCGTGGCGGCGCTCTTCCTCTACGTCCTGCTCCGCACCGAGGAGTTCCGGTCGATCCCGTGGTCGGTCGCGGTGGGCGTGGTCGGCGCGGTCGGGCTCCTGACGAAGCCCCCGTTCGCCGTCTTCGCGCTGCCGCCGGCGCTCTGGCTGGCGTGGCCGGCCGTCCGGCGGCGGCGGCCGGGTCCGCTCCTCGCGGGGGCCGCGGTCCTGCTCGCCCTCTGCCTGCCGTGGTACGGGCTCCGCGCCTTCGGGCTCCCGGCGCAGCTCCTGAACCGCTCGTTCCGACAGGCGGCCGAGCAGGGGTCTCCGCCCGT
>QHRX01000177.1 GCA_003221455.1 Candidatus Rokuibacteriota bacterium | reverse complement strand
CTTTTCTGGAGGCGGGACCTGGCCGGGGTCTCGCCGGGTTCTCTAGGATCAGGTCCGCTCTCCAGCTCACTGTAGGGGAAGGCCGTATCGCTGAAATAGGGAGATCACCGGATGCGGCCCCGGGGGATCCTTGAGCACAGCCTCAGGAAAACCCCCGACGTGCGGCTGTGCGTGGGGTGTAACTGCTGTCCGGGCCGTCCGCAGAAGCATTCGGGAGCCCTCGACAGACTGGGGACCGCCGACGCGGATGGCTCCGGGGTCAACGCACGGGATATACCCGAGCGCCGGCGGCGATCGTGCGAGTGTTGCTGGGGGCCGAATGATCTCGGTTAAGACCTTGGGTTGCCCACGGTGATCCGGATCGCATCTGCATAGCGGTCATTCCGGGTGACACAGAGCTACCGCCGCTTCCGACAATCGCAAGGTCCACCTCGTCCCCGTGGAGGATTTGCAGAAACTCTATGCGGATGAGAAGATTGGCCGGTTCGAAACGATTTCGATTTCCGCCGGTATCCGCGGGCTCCAGACACTCCTCGCCGCCAAAGACTATTTGAAAGTGAGGAGAGCCCACGTCGCGGCGATTGCCCTGAGGGAAGAATCGTGATGTTTAAATCTGCCGGCCACTCCCCCGCCGCCTCAAGATCGCCCGGAATTCAGGGACCGCGCGTCGGCGAAACCCAGGGTGGTCTTGACGCGGCGGCCCCCCCCGGGGATAACTGAAGGCGTGGACGACGCGGCCGCGCGCTTGACGACTGGGTCGGGAGCAGGGGGGCCCGCCTATCTGGCGACGACGACCCATACGCCACGGTTCATCGGCGGGATGGTGGAGGTCGGCGCCCGCGGCGAGGCTGACGTGGCCGGCATCCGCCGCTCCGCGCCGGTCGTGCTCCGACAGACCGAGCGCTTGCCCACCGCGCCCCGTACGCATTCTCACGGTTCCGCGCTCAGCGCCGTTCTTTCTCCGCGAGGACGGCGGCATCGACACCGAGCGGCTCGACCGGGCAAGCAGAGCTCCGGCCGGTGGTCGCGCGAGTCCGCGGACGTGGCGATGACCCCGGAGTTCCCGATCCTCTTACACGCGTACAGAGAATGTCTCCTAAGTCCCTCTACCGCGTAGACCTGTCCTCCGACCGCGATGCAGCCCGACAGGAAGTGGCGCCTGACGGGCTGCGAGAAGCCTCGCGCGGAAGAACAGCCTGTTTCGCCGTCTTTGTCGGCGTAACGCTGGCGGCCTTTTGGGCGCCTCTGAGCATGCTGATCCGGTTTTCTTTCCAGCAGGAACTCTATTCCCACACGATCCTGCTCCCTCTGATCACCACATCTCTCGTCGTCCTGGAAAGAAAAAGGATCTTCTCCCACGTTGAGACGCGGTGGGGGGTGGGATTAGGGTTGCTCGTCGCCGGCGCTGTCTTCTACTGGTTCGGGCAGAGATACTCCGCCTCGTCGAGCGAGAACGACCAACTCGCCATCGCAATATTTTCCGTGGTGGTGATCTGGGCCGGCGGGTTCGTTCTATGCTACGGTATCCGGGCTCTCCGAGCGGGCCTCTTTCCCGTATTGTTGCTCGTTTTGATGACTCCCATCCCCGACTTCTTCTTGAACCGAGCCATCTTCTGGCTGCAGACGGGGTCGGCGGAAGTCTCCTACGCACTGTTCCAGCTGGTGGGTGTTCCCGTTCTTCGGACCGGGTTCATCTTCTCGTTGCCCGGCGTCACCATCGAGATCGCCAGAGAATGCAGCGGTATTCGCTCGAGTGTGGCCATGCTAATCACGAGCCTGCTGGCGGGCCATCTCTTCCTCCGGTCCGTCTGGACGAAAGCTGCGTTGGTGGTGGCCACCCTCCCCCTGCTCATCGTCAAGAACGGAATTCGGATTGTCACCTTGTCTCTGCTCTCGATTTATGTCGATCCGGGGTTTCTCACGGGCAGGCTCCATCATGAGGGCGGCGTTCTGTTCTTCCTTCTCGCTTTGGTAATCCTGGCACCTGTCCTGTGGGTGCTGCAAAAATCGGAGCAGACGGGCGATACGAGGAACGAAACGAGCTAGAGTTCAAGTCTCCTGAGCGCCGCCTGTGACGAGGGCGCTCCAGCCGTTGAGACTCCGGTCTCGGTCGGATGGTCTGGGAGGGCGAGCAACCAAACGGTGCGAGGACTTCGGTCGGCGCGAAGAGCTTTTTCGTCCGTTCCTCCACTTCTTCCTGCTGTGTGACCGGTGGATCAGGGGGTCGTCAAGCACCGAGCCAGCCTAGCGTGCCAACCGGGCTGGTCGTTCGAGATGGCGCTTTGGAACTCTTGACGGAGCCGATGCGGGAAGATAGCGGTCGCCCGTCGCCCTGGACGACGCGGCTTCGCGTGGCCGAACCTCTGAGCTAAGTACGGTCAACCGCGCTCGCGGTCTAACGTTGCTCTGCGAACAATATCCCGCGCTCGCGTGAACCCGGCTTTCCCAACTGATATGCGGCGCTCGGGAAGATCAACCCACGCGCTCGATTCGGCGCAGGCCGGCCATCGCGAAGCCCACCCTGGCGAGGGCCGGCAGAGCCGCTGCGCCGTGGGCGGCGGTGGTCACGTCGTCGTCCGCGCGAGGCTGGGCCCGAGAGGCCTGGCGTCAAATCTCGTCGTCGACGATCGGGATGCGGGGTTAGCGGCGTGGCCGGCGGCGCCGGTCGGATTGGCGGGTCCCGCTTCGGGGGAGCCTGGCGCACAAGGCTAGCGGGCCGCCTCCCGCCGGGCGTCCAGCAGCTCGTCGAGCTCCAGGCGGCACTCCACCTTCATTCGGAGCTGGCCGGCGGTGACGACAGTGAGCTCGGCGCCCTTGATCGCGGGGTCAGCCAGCACCACCGTGTCGGGCGTCGGGATGTCCCCGAGCCCGATCCGCTGCTTACACTCGGTCATGGCCGCCTCCGCCTTTTGCAGCCGACCGAGGGCCTTCTGTCGGGGATCCTCGCGGGAGCACGCGACGGCGACCAGCGCGATGACGAGCAATGTTCTCTTCACAAGAGGGTCCCTCCCCGGATAGACTGGCACGGAAGGGCGAGAGACCGGCCAAGATTCATCCCGGGCGCCGCGATTTTGGGGGGCTCATGACGCTGTTCGATCTGAAGGGGAAGGTCGCCGTGGTGACGGGGGGCAACGGCGGCATCGGGCTCGGAATGGCGCGGGGCCTCGCCCAGGCCGGCGCCCGGATCGTCGTGGCCGCGCGCAATCCGGACAAGGGGCGCGCCGCCGTGACGGAGCTCGAGCACCTCGGGACCGACGCGATCTTCTGCGCCGTCGATGTGGCGAACGAGGCCTCGGTCGAGGCGATGGTCCAGCAGACCGTGGGCACGTTCGGCGGTGTCGACATCCTGGTCAACAACGCCGGCACCAACATCCGCAAGCAGCCGCAGGAGTACACGCTGGCCGAGTGGCACCAGGTCCTCGACACCAACCTCACCAGTGCCTTCCTCTGCTCGAAGGCGGTCCACCCGCTGATGACGAAGGCGGGCCGTGGCAAGATCATCAACATCGGCTCGATGATGTCGATCTTCGGCGCGTCCTTCGCCGGGCCGTACGCCGCCAGCAAGGGCGGCATCGTGCAGCTCACGAAGGCGATGGCGTCCGCCTGGGCGCGGGACCACATCCAGGTCAATGCGGTCCTGCCCGGCTGGATCGACACCGAGCTGACCCAGGCCGCGCGCAGGCAGATCCCGGGCCTCCACGAGCGGGTGGTCGCCCGGACTCCCGACGGCCGCTGGGGCATCGGCGGGGACTTCGCGGGGATCGCGGTCTTCCTGGCCAGCCCGGCGTCTGACTTCATCACCGGGACGGCGATTCCGGTCGACGGCGGCTACTCCGTCCAGGGATGATCGGGGCGGGCGCCGCGCGCCGCCAATCCGGTGATGCGGTCCCGGTCGGCCCCCCCCGTCCGGCGGGCGAACGGGGTCTTGTGCTGGGCGTCGTCCTCTCGCTCCTGGCGGGCTGCGCGAGCGCGCCCGCGCGCTCGCCAGCGCCGGCCGCGGCCGCGGCGCCGCGGTTCGTGGTGGGCGAGGACACCTTCGCGTTCGCCAACGAGATCCGGTCGCGGAACCCCCATCGCCCCGACCTCTACGCGAACTACTGCTTTGTCCTGGCCCGCGGTGTCCGCCAGTTCCACGAGTTCGCGCGCTTCGAGCCCGCGCTCCCGCGGCTCGACCGCGCCGGCTACCTGGAGCGGATCCGGCGGGTCGCGGCGCGCCATCCGTGGGCCCCCCCCCTGCGACCAGACGATCGCGTGACGATCCCCGGCTATCGCAACCTGTACGAGTTCTCCCGGGACCAGGAGGCCACGGTGAAGGAGGCGCTCGGCTCGCGCTTCTGGACGCTCCTGAACTGGACGAACTGGCGGGTCGTGCTGCCGGTGGGCGGCGGCCACCAGGAGCGTGTCGCCGGCGAGATTGTCGCCGAGGTCCGGGCCGGACGCCTCGCCCAGCTCCTGGTCACGAACTGGCCGACGCCCGAGCTGAACCATACGGTCGTCGCCTACGCCTACCACGCCACCGACGCCGCGATCGACTTCTCTGTCTACGACCCGAACGATCCCGCCTCACCGGGCCTGGTCTCGTTCGAGCGGCGGGCGCGGCGCTTCTGGGCGACCCGGGTCTACGACACCCGTCCCGGCCGGATCCGGGCGTTTCGCATGTATTACTCGCCGTGGCTCTGACGACGGGGTCACCGCGCCGGGCCGTCCGCCTCCGCACGGTCGTCGCGCCCGACGCGGCGCCGGAGCCCGACCGCGTGGGGCCGGGCCCCGGCGGCGGGCGCCGCCGGTCGCGCCGGCGCCCGACGCCCTGGCCGCCCCTCGCCGAGGCCGGGAGCCCGTTCGGTGCGTGACCCGGTCGCGATCGTTGCCGCGGGCGTCGTGACGCCGATCGGCCAGGACCTTGACGCCTTCTGGTCGTCGCTCCTGACCGGCGGCGCCGGGATCACGCGGATCGAGCGCTTTCCGGTCGCGGACCTCGGCGTCGGGCTCGGCGGCGAAATCAAGAAGCTCCCGCCGGCGCCCCGGCGCGCCCCCGAGTGCCGGGCGTCCCGGTTGCTGCTCGCGGCCGCGAGCGAGCTGAGGTCGGGCGGCGGCGCGCTGCTGGCGCGGGACCCTGCACGCCTCGCCGTCGTCGTCGGCACCGCGCTCGGCGGCGTCGCAGAGGGCGAGCGCGCCCTCGCGGGCGCGGCCGGCCTGCGGACCTTGGCGGGCGCCCTCTACGACAGCCCGGCGCGGAACCTCGCGCGCGGGCTCGGCGCGCGCGGACCCGTCCTCACGGTGTCGACCGCCTGCGCCTCCGGCGCCACCGCGCTCGGCGTCGGCGCCGAGCTCGTCCGCGAGGGGGTGGCCGACGTCGTCGTCGCCGGCGGCTACGACGTCCTCTGCCGCTTCGTCATGAAGGGGTTCGACGTCCTCCGCGCCCTGACGCGCGACGCGATCCGGCCGTTCGACCGGCGGCGCAGCGGGACCCTGCTCGGTGAGGGCGCCGGCCTCGTGCTGCTCGCGCGCGAGCAGGACGCCGCGGCCGGGCCGCGGCTCGGGCGCCTCCTCGGCCACGCGAGCGGCAGCGACGGGTCGCACATCGCCGCGCCCGACCCGAACGGCCGCGGGCTCGAGTACAGCATGCGGGCCGCGCTCGCCGAGGCGGGCGTGGCGCCCACGGCGATCGACTTCGTCAGCGCCCACGGGACCGCGACCCCGCTCAACGACCGTGTCGAGACCAACGTACTCAAGCGGGTGCTCGGGCGGCGGGCCCACGAGATCCCCGTCAACTCGATCAAGGGCTACATGGGCCACACGATGGGGGCGGCCGCGGCGCTCGAAGCGATCATGTGCCTGCTCGCGGCCCGCCACGGCGTCATCCCGCCGACTTTCGGCCTCGAGGACCCGGATCCGGAGTGCGACCTCGATTACGTGCCACGGACGCCGCGCGCGGCTCGCCCGCGGATCATGCTCAGTACGTCCGCCGGCTTCGGCGGATGCAACGCGAGCCTCGTTCTGGAGGGCGTGTGACGGCCGGCGCCGCCCGGCGGCCCGGCGTCACGGGAGCCCCCGCGCGCCGTCCGGGCCTCCGGAGACGACCGTGAAGGTCGCCGGCGTGGGGGTGATCACGGGCTGGGGGCGGGGGGTCGAGGCCCTCCCCGCGGACGCGGCGGCGACGGCCGGCGGCCGCTACGTCGTCGCCATTCCGCGGCCGGCGCCACCGGGCGACCGCCTGCGCCGCGCGACGCGCGAGTGCCTGCTCGGGATCGGCGCCGTCGAGGAGCTGCTGCAGACGGTCGCGAGGCCGGCATCAGAGCTCGCCGGCCCCGGCACGGCGTTGCTCTACGTGACCGCCTCCGCGTACGGCGCCGCCAACCGCGCGTTCCTCGGGGCGAGGGGCGGCACGCTGCACTTCCCCTACACGGCGCCGAGCGCGGTGCCCGCGGAGGTGGCGATCGAGTACGGCCTCTGCGGCGCCTACGTGAACTTCATCGGCGGCGCCGCGGCGACGGTCGACGCCCTGTGGTACGCGGGGAGCCTGCTCGAGCGCGGCGCGTGCACCCAGGCTCTCGTGCTCGCCGTCGAAACCTTCGCGGAGTGCGCCGACCTCTATCGCCGGGCCCGCTGGCTCGCGGCGGGCCCCCTCGTCGAGGCGGCGGCGTGCGCGCTGCTCCGGCCGGGCGGCCGGCGCGCCGAGTACGACCCCGACCCCGTCGGCGTCGACGCGGCCCGGCGCCGGACGGGCCAGACCTTCGCGTGCGAGCCCCTGATCGCTCTCGCCGTCGCCGGCGGAGACCCGGCGGCGGTCGCCGGTCGCTGGCGAGGGCGTCGGGCGGGGCTCCGACGGCTATAATGGCTCAAACCCCGGTTCGCGTGGGAGGGTCGGGCGCGCCGCATGGAAAATAAGGAAGTGCTCGACGAGCTGAAGACGATCCTGGTGGAGCGGCTCAAGTTCGATCCCCGGCGGGCCGCGGACACAGGCTTCGAGACGGCGCTGCCGAAGGGTCTCGACGGGTCGCTCGGGCTCGATTCGCTGGACTTCATCGAGATGTCGATCGCGATCGAGGAGCGCTTCGGCCTGGTGCTGGACGAACGCGAGGACCTCGCACCCCACTTCGAGTCGTTCAACACGCTCGTCCGGTACATCACCGCGCGGATGGCGCGCGAGTGACGCGCGTCGTCGTCACCGGCCTCGGCGCCGTCAGCCCCTTCGGCGCCGGCGTGAAGGCCTTCTGGGAGGGGCTGGCCTCGGCGCGCTGCGCGATCGAGCCCCTCACGCTGATCGAGACCGAGGGCTTCCGCGCTCGCATCGCAGCCGCGGTGCCCGCGGCGGCCGTCGACCGGCTGGCGGCCTCGCGCCGGCGCTCCCGGGCCGACCGCTTCGGGCTGGCCGCCGCCGCCGAGGCGGTCGAGGATGCCGGGCTCTCGCGCGCGGAGCTCGCCGGGACCGCCCTGGTGGTCGGCGCCGTGGGCGGCGGCATGCTCGAGGCGGAGGCGTGGTACTGGGCCCGCGCCCGCGGCCACGGCGGGCCGGACGGGGGCGCCGGACTGGCGACGGTGCTGCCCTGCGCGCACGCCGACGTGATCGGCCGCCGGCTCGGGCTCGGCGGGCCCCGCGAGACCGTGGTCATGGCCTGCAGCTCCGGCGCGGCGGCGCTGGCGATGGCGGCCGACCTCATCGAATCCGGCGCGGCGCCGCGCGCGGTCGCGGGGGGCGTCGACACGATCACGCGGGTCTGCTACATGGGGTTCAACGCGCTGAGGCTGCTCGACCCCGAGCCCTGCCGTCCGTTCGATCGCGACCGGCGGGGAATGACGATCGGCGAGGGCGCCGCCTTTCTGGTACTCGAGTCCTACGCGGACGCCCGCGCGCGGGGCGCGCGAATCTACGCCGAGCTGGCGGGCCACGCGATGACGACCGACGCCTACCACGTGACGGCGCCGGACCCCGAGGGGAGCGGGATGATCGCGGCGATCCGGGGCGCGCTGGACCGGGCGCGGCTCACGCCCGCCGCCGTCGACTACGCGAACGCGCACGGCACCGGGACCCCGCAGAACGACCGGATCGAGGCGCGCGCGCTCGCGCGGGTGTTCGGCGAGGGACGCCTCCTCGTCAGCTCGAACAAGTCCCAGATCGGCCACACGATGGCGGCGGCGGGGGGCCTCGAGGCCGCGGCGACCGTGCTCACGCTGACCCAGGGCGTCGTGCCGGCGACGGTCAACCTCACGAGCGTCGATCCCGAGGTCCCGTTCGACTGCGTTCCCCGCGTCCCCCGCGCGGCGCCCGTGCACGCCGCGATCTCGAACTCGTTCGGCTTCGGCGGCCAGAACGTGACGCTCGCGTTCACGAGGTGAAGGCGCGGGTCGTGGCGAGCCGGGTCGTCGTGACCGGCGTCGGCATCGTCAGCGGCGTGTGTACGGGCGGCGCCGCCGCCATCGGTCCCGTTCTCGAGTCGGGCCGGTCGGCTGTGGGCCGCGTGACCGCCTTTCCGACCGATGGGCTGCCGAGCCACCTCGCCGCCGAGCTGCCCCCGGGGGCGCTGGCGGCGCTGGTCGAGCCCGCGGAGGCGCGGCGCCTGTCCCGGGTCAGCCAGATGACGCTCGCGGCGTGCCGCCTCGCCGTCGACGACGCGAACCTCGGCGACCTCAGCGACGCGCACCTGATCGTCGGCACGGAGTTCGGCGATCTGCGCTCGACGGAGGAGTTCGCGGCGGGCTACCTCCGGCGCGGGGCGGGCGGGCTCTCCCCGCTTGCCTTCCCGAACACGGTGATGAACACGATGGCGGCGGCCAGCGCGATCGCGCTCGGTCTCCACGGCTCGTCCGTCACGGTCAACGCGCGCCGGGTGGCCGGGGAGCTGGCGGTGGGGCGGGGGGCGGCGCTGATCGCCGGCGGCCGGGCGACCGCGGTGCTCGCGGGCGGCGTCGACGAGCTGAGCCCGCTCATGTTCGCGGTGCTGGCCCGGCTCGCGGCGATCTCGCCGCGCGGCGGGGGCGAGGAGGGCTGTCGGCCGTTCGACCGGGACGCGAGTGGCCCCGTGCGCGGGGAGGGCGCGACCTTCCTCGTCCTCGAGTCGCTCGAGGCGGCGGCCGCGCGGGGGGCGCGCGCCCTCGGCGAGATCCGCGGCGCGGCCTGGCGGAGCGGCGCCCGCGCCGCGGCCATTCCGCCGGCCCTCGAGGCGGCCGGGCTCGCGCCCGGCGACATCGGGTGGATCTACGGCAGCGCGGCCGGCGATCCGGCGCAAGACGCCGCGGCGCTGCGGTCGATCCGCCGCGTCTTCGGCGACGCCGGGCCGGCGACCACCTCGCTCGCGCCCGTCGCCGGCGAGCACGCGGGGCTCGGCGCCTTCGGGGTCGCCGCCGCGACGTGGACGGCGCGGGCTGGCCGCCTGCCCGGGATCGCGTCGCTGCGCCGGCCGCGGCCGGCCGCGCGCGAGGTCGCCGCCGGTCCGGGCGTGCACCGGGTGCCGGTGGGCCCCGGCCTGGTTCACGGTGTCTGCCGGGGAGGTGACGACGTCGCACTGATCGTCGCGCCGATGGGCGACGCCGCATGAGGTATCTGATCGTGATCCCGGCGTTCGACGAGGTGGGGACGATCGCCGAGGTCGTCACCGGCGCCCGCCAGTACGGGCCGGTGCTGGTCGTGGACGACGGCTCGAGCGACGGGACGGCCGTCGCCGCGCGGGCGGCGGGGGCGGCGGTGCTCCACGTTCCCCGGCGGCGCGGCAAGGGCGCCGCGCTCCGGGCCGGCGTGGCGGCGGCGCGCGCCGGCGCGGCCGAGCACGTCATCACGCTCGACGGCGACGGCCAGCACGACCCGCAGGACATCCCGCGGCTCCTGGCCGCCGCGCGCCTGGCGCCGCCCGCGCTCGTCGTCGGCCGGCGGCCCCCGAGCGCGATCGCGGCGGCGCGCGGGCGGTGGAACGCGTGCCGGGTCGCGGGGTTCTTCATCGACTGGGTCACCGGGGTCCCGGTGCGCGACACGCAGTCGGGGTTTCGCTCCTATCCGGTGGAGCTGTTCGACCAAACGCGGCCGCGGCGACGCGGCTTCGCCCTCGAGACGGAGCTCCTCGTGGCGGCCGCCCGCGCGGGGCGACCCATCCTGGAGGTCGGGCTCGACGTCGGGCGGCCCCCGGTCAGACCGAGCCGCTTCCACGTGCTGGCGGACGGCCTGGCCATCGGCGCCTACCTGGCCCTCCAGGTCGGGCGGCGCGGCGCCCGCGAGCTCGGGGACGCGGCCCGCGAGATCGCGCGCCTCTTCGAGCGCGCGCGCCGCCGCGCGCGTCACGCGGAGATGGCCGCGGCGGGGGCCCGGTACCCGGACGCGCCCCACCTCTACGGCGTCGCCATCGGCGGCGTGGCGGCGCGGCGGGCCGTCAGGCGCCTGCGCGGCTGGTGGCGCCATCCCCGGCCCCGGCGCATGACGCTCGTGCTGCAGGCGATCGCGGTGAGCCCGGCGCTCCTGGCGGTCGCTGGGCTGGCGCCGCTGCTCGAGCGGCTGGGGGTCGATCTGGTCACGCCGCTCGTGAACCGCTTCTACTCCCAGGACCGCCTCGCCGCGGCGGGGCCGGACCCGCTCGCCGGAGCGCCCGCGGGCGCGCCGGAACCGCCGATGGCGGCCGGGCCGGCCGCCGCGCCGTCCCGCGCGGCGACGCCGGCCTCGGTCCGGCTCGGGCGATGAAGCGCTGCGACGTGCTCGTCGTCGGCGGCGGCCCGAGCGGGTCCGTCGCCGCCGCGCTGCTCGCGCGGGAGGGGCTCACGGTCCTCCTCGTCGAGCGCGACCCCTACCCGCGCTTCCACGTGGGCGAGTCGTTGCTTCCCGCGAACCTCCTCCTGATGGACCGCCTCGGCGTGCACGACGCGGTCCGGAAGATGGGCCCGCTCGTGAAATACGGCGCCACCTTCTACGACCAGGAATCCGACCACGAGCAGACCTTTTACTTCGTCAAGCGCCCCTCGCTGCCGAACTACGGCTACGAGGTCAAGCGGGCGGAGTTCGACGCGGTCCTCCTCGAGCACGCGCGGGCGGCGGGGGCGGAGGTGCTGCAGCCGGCCACGGCCGAGCCGCCTCAGTTCGATCAGGACGGGGTCACGGTCACGCTGACCGGAGGCGCCGGCCGGCTCCCCGTCCGGGCGCGCTTCCTCGTCGACGCCAGCGGCCGCGACGGCCTGATCGCGTCGTCGATCGGGCGGCGCGCGCGCGTGCCGAACCTCGGGAAGATAGCGCTCTTCGCCCACCACCAGGGGGCGGCGCGCGCACCGGGCATCGACGAGGGCAACATCCGCATCTACGTCTTCCCCGACGGCTGGTGCTGGTGGATCCCGTTCGCGGGCGACGTGACCAGCGTCGGCTGCGTGCTCCACGCAAAGACCGTCCGGGGGCGAGAGGGAGCGCCGGAGGCGCTCTACGACGAGATCCTCGCCGGGGTGCCCCGTGTCGCGGATGGGCTCCGGTCGGCGACGCGGATCACCCCGGTCCACCGCGCCGCCAACTTCGCCTACACCAACTCGCCGATCACCGGCGACCGCTTCGTCTGCGTCGGCGACGCGGTGGCGTTCCTCGATCCGATCTTCTCGGCGGGCGTCTACATCGCCATGCAGTCGGCCGAGCTGGCCGCCCCCGCCATCGCGCGCGCGATCCGCACGAACCGCTTCGACGCGCGGCAGTTCCGGGAGTACGAACGGCGGCTCCGCTACGGCCTCCGGCCATTCTTCCGCTTCATCGAGCGGTACTACGAGCCCGCGTTCCTCGAGATCTTCCTCCGCCCGCGCGCCTTCCTCGGCATGCTCGACGCGGTGACGGGGGTCCTCGCGGGTGCGGCCTTCCACCGCATGTCGCCGCGCATGCGGTTCTCGCTGACCGTGTTCTTCGCGATCGCGCGCTTCAACTACTGGGTGCGTCGCTTCCGGGGCCGTCCCGTCCAATCGCGGCTCGAATGGTAGTGCCTGCCCGACCGGGAGCCCGGGGCGATCGCCAGGGGGGGCGCCGCCCGGCGCCGCGGCGGACGCGGGTCACCCGACCCTGATGTCCCGGCTCCTGCGCGGCTACGCCTTCACCGTGACCGGCATCGCCGTCGGCGTCGCCGGGCTCACCGCGCTCGGGGCGATGGCCGAGCGCATCGTGCGCTTCGTCGACGGGGGCGACCGCTTCGTGCGCGGGCAGATCTCGGTCGCCGGCCAGGGCCTCGGCCTCGGCACCGGGTTCACGGGCGGCGGCCTCCTGCCCGCGGCAAAGATCCGAGAGATCGCGCGGGTCCCCGGCGTCGCCGGCGTGCAGGCGCAGGTGATGCTCCCCCTC
>QHRX01000278.1 GCA_003221455.1 Candidatus Rokuibacteriota bacterium | reverse complement strand
CATTCCGGTCGTGATCGCCGTCTTCCAGTATCCCGGCCTCTCCGCGGAGGAGATGGAGAAGCGGGTCATCATCGTCAACGAGCGCGGCCAGTCGACGACGGTCAACGGGATCGAGCGGCTCGAGTCCCAGTCGATCGAGGGGATCGGCATCCTCAAGACCTACTTTCAGCCGGGCACGACGATCGCGGCCGGTGTCGCCCAGATCAACGCCATCGCCCAGACGATCCTTCGCATCACGCCCCCGGGCATGCAGCCGCCGGTCCTCGTCCAGTTCAACGCGGGGAACGTGCCGGTGGCCCAGGTGGCGATGGGGGGCGAGGGGTGGTCGGAGCAGCAGCTCTTCGACTACGGGCTCAACTTCATCCGGCCCCGCCTCTTCACGATCCCGGGCCTCTCGATCCCGGGCCCGTACGGCGGCAAGAGCGCCCAGGTCCAGGTGGACATCGATCCCCAGAAGCTCGCCGGCTACAACGTCTCGCCGAACGACGTCGTGACCGCCCTCCTCAACTCGAACCTGATCCTCCCGGCGGGGACGGCGAAGATGGGCGATACCGAGTACGACATCCGGCTGAACTCGAGTCCCGACACGACCGACGAGTTCAACAAGCTCCCGATCAAGGTGGTGAACGGCGCGCCGGTGCTCGTCGGCGACGTCGGCAACGTCCACTTCGGCTTCGCCCCCCAGACCAACATCGTCCGGGTGAACGGCCAGCGCTCGACGTTCCTGGCCATCCTCAAGCATGCGGAGGCGTCGACCACCACGGTCGTCGATTCGGTCCGGGCCCTGCTCCCCGGCGTCATGGCGCAGGCGCCGCCCGGGCTCCAGCTGAAGGTCGGCTTCGACCAGTCCGTGTTCGTGCGGGCCGCGATCGTCAACGTGGTCCGCGAGGCGGTCATCGCGACCCTCCTGGTCTCGCTGATGGTCCTGGTGTTCCTCGGGAGCTGGCGGAGCACGCTCGTCGTCGCCATCTCCATCCCGCTCTCGATCCTGGTCGGGATCGTGGCGCTGTTCCTGACCGACAACTCGGTCAACATCATGACGCTCGGCGGCTTCGCGCTGGCGATCGGCATGCTCGTCGACGACGCGACGGTGGAGGTCGAGAACATCCACCGTAACCGCGGGCTGGGCAAGCCGCTCACGGTGGCGGTGCTCGACAGCGCCTCCCAGATCGCCGTGCCCGCCATCGTCTCCACGCTGTCGATCTGCATCGTGTTCTTCCCGGTGCTCCTCCTGACCGGTGCGGCCAAGT
>QHRX01000176.1:1299-13065 GCA_003221455.1 Candidatus Rokuibacteriota bacterium | reverse complement strand
CCGCCGCCGAGCCCGGCGCCCCGATGGCGACCGACCGCGTCGATCTCGTCCATGAAGATGATACAGGGGACGTGCTTCTTGCCCTGCTCGAACAGGTCGCGCACCCGGGAGGCGCCGACGCCGACGAACATCTCGACGAAGTCCGACCCCGAAATCGAGAAGAAGGGCACGTTCGCCTCGCCCGCGATCGCCTTGGCGAGGAGCGTCTTGCCGGTGCCGGGCGGGCCGACCAGGAGCACGCCCTTCGGGATCCTCCCGCCGAGCTTCTGGAACTTCTGCGGATCCCGCAGGAACTCGATGATCTCTCGGAGCTCCTCCTTGGCCTCGTCCACCCCCGCCACGTCCTGGAAGGTGACCTTGTTCTGCTTCTCCGAGATGCGGCGCGCCCGCGCCTTGCCGAACGAGAAGGCCTTGGCGCCCACGCCCTGCATCTGCCGCATGAAGAAGATCCAGACACCGATGAAGAGCAGCTTCGGCGCCCACTGCAGGAACATCTCGTACCACGGGTTCGAGTCGGGCGGCCGCACCGCGATCTTCACGCCGTGGTCCCGGAGCATCTTCACCAGATCCGGGTAGTCGACCACGTAGGTCTTCTGGGTGGGTCCGCCGTCCTTCAGCGTGTAATTCACCAGGTTGCCGCGGATCACCACGGACTCAACCCGCCCCTGCTCGACGGCCTTAAGGAAATCGGAGAAGTTGGGCTGTTCCTGGCCGTTCTGCTGGGTCCCCTGGAAAACCGTGAACAGCAGGATGACAATCAGGCCTATCACCATCCAGAGGGCGACGTTCTTGTAGACCCGATTCATGCCAGGAAGTATAACACGCTGAATTGTCGGGCCGTTTTCCTCGCGGCGATCGAGTTCGTCCCGAAAACGAGGAACGGCGTCGCCCATCGGCGGTAGCCCTTCACGTCGATCGCCCAGTAGGTCATGGCCAGGACGTAGCCACGCCATACCCGCGGTGAAGACGACGTAGGAGCTGGTCCAGATGCTCATGTTGATCGGGAACGCGTAGTTCCACATCGCGATCTGATTCCCTGCGGTCGTGGCCCGCTAGAGCAGGCTTTCCTCCAACGCTTCCCCATGTTCGACGTTCCGGGCCCGATGCGCTCGTCCGAGGGCAACGAGCTGGGACGCCCAAGATGAATGCCTGCCTCAGAACAGGCAGGTTCTCTTCGGCAGAGTCTCCGGCGCATCGAGCGACTCGCACGGCACCCCACGTGATCGAGAAGGCCGGACCCGGAGGGAGAGAGAAACGGAGCACTCTTGGCGGGAGTATCTCTCGGCCGGATGGTCGCCGAGAGCAAACCTTCGGAAGACGGGCCGTCAGTCTCGCGGGCGCCGCGGGGACAGCCCATGACGCCTTCCGAACGGCAGGGGGGGCTCGTGGCGTGTCACGTGGTCTGTTCAGCAACGGGAGGGAGCGAGGACTTGGGTCCAAATCGCAAATCCGGGCTAAAAGGGAACACCATTCACATCGATGAAAGCATCGACGCTAAGCTAAGCAAGAGGTAGAGACCTTCGTGAATGCTGCCGTACGAGTCCTCAAGGAGGGGATGCAGAAACTCGCCTTGGACCTGCAGGTCAATATCGGACTTATTCAAGAAGCAGGCACCGTGCACTGCTTGCAACGGCGGCTGCCGACCGGAATCACCGTTACCGAGATCCTCCTTGCCCGCCGATTGGCGGAGGCACCTGAGCGGTTTAGGGTGACATTAGCAAACGGCGGTATGCCGTCGTGGCGTACGACTTCCATAGTTCCTCGTTCGACGAAACTTGAAGCGGTGGCCTCACTTGCTACGAGGGTCCACGCCCAAGACGCCGAGATCTGATGTTTATTCTGCAGATTGGTGGCTGGTTCGTTTTCTCGTGCATTCTGATGTCCTTTATCGAGCACCAGGTGCACAGCAAGCTGATGCACAGAAGGAATTTCCTCAGTGCGCGTACTGCGTCCTTAAAGCGTGTATTTGAGGCTCACGCTCTTGTGCATCACAAGCATTACTCCAAGATATTCAGCGATGAACCTGTTGCTCCTGGTGAAGACAAGGAGATACGGCTGACTGTGCGCAAGGCGCCGATAAAGGCTATCCCATTTGCTGCGCTTATTGCTTTAGTATCCTGGCCGGGGGCGGCTGTCTTCGTGGCTGCTATGACTTTTCATCACTGGGCGTGGAACAAAATTCATCTAGAGATGCACAAGCCGGAGCAGAGGGTCTTCAGCACCTGGCCGGTCTACAAGTTTCTGGCACGATATCACTGCTTGCATCACAGATACCCGGATAGGAATTTCAATGTTGTGTTCCCTCTGGCTGATTATGTTCTTGGAACTAGCGTTCGGGCCAACGAAGGCGATCTAAAATATATGCAGCAATGGGGATTATGAATCAACCCAAACGGAGTACCAACTTGTGGGGCGGGAGATGTACACCGGTACCGGGTAATGCTAGAGGCCTTTGCCCCAACACAGTGCCGCGACGAGATCACGACAAGTCTTCTGCCCGAGGATGGTGGCGTATAGGTGGCGAATCTGGCGGCGCTTGGCCTTGATTGGCGGGGTAGCCCTCCTGGAGTATTGAGAACTTAAGCCGCGGCCGGAGGGCTCTTAATCAGCGGGTCCACGGTTCGAGTCCGTGACGGCCCACCATTGTTGACGGGCACTTCGGTGACACCCGGGGTGCCCGTCGTCTTTTTTGCTACCACTTTCCTCGTCGAGCTGATTCACGGCTGCCTTGTTGCCCAGCGGCAGCCACTTGCCGTACGTGTCCATGGTTGAATCGAAAGCGTGCCCGAGCTGTCGCTGCACGTAGGCAGGTGACTGCGGCATCGCCATGCCGCATCGGTCGGTGATCCCCCGTAGACAAGGCCAGCTCCCACGAAGGCCGGCACCAGGCCGAACCGCGGGCTGGAGAACCTGCCCGGCACGTTCTTCGATTCAACGACGCTGTTCCCGATCATGGAGTGCACAAAGTGCTCGGGGAAGGCAATTTCGTACTCGTCGTGGCCGAGGGCAGTTTCGGAGATCGCCCCTCGTCGTACTACGATTTCTACCGAATTCAGAGCGGGAAAATTGCCGAGCACTGGGACAACATGGAACCCATCCCACCGCGTGCTGAGTGGAAGAACTCGAACGGAAAGTTCGGATTCAGCCAGTAGCTCTCACGGCATCGCAGGACCGCGCAACCACCCAGGGACAAGGGGTTAGCGGTCGGCGCCGCTGACCCCTTCGTCGTTTCTGCTACCATTTTGCCGCCGCTGCGCGGCGGCACCGAACCACTTCCCGTGTGGCGCATCCTGCAGCGCGTCATAGCCACGTTCCCCATGGGCCGAAACGCGCAGTCAGCCGGCCAGCGACTCGATCGCCCGCACCTCGTCGGCGGAGAGCGCGAGCTCGCGGCTGGCCAGGTCCTGCTTCATGTGCTCGGTGTTGGAGGTGCCGGTCAGCGGCAGCATTCCGACCGCCTGCGCGAAACGGAACACGACCTGGGCCGGCGTGGCCCGGGCGCGCGCGCCGATGCCGGCGACCAGCGGGTGGCGCAGCACGTCCGGGTTGGCGGTGAGCAGCGAGAAGCCCTGGTAGACGATCTTTCGATCCATGCAGAACGATCGAACGTCGCGGTCCCAGCCGAGGCGGGCGAAGCAGCGGTTCTGGACGAACGCCGGGGCCTCGGCGCCGGCGCCGACCATCTGCTCGAGGTGCCACAGCCCAACGTTGCTCACGCCGAGAAGTCTCGTGCGGCCGGCGTCGCGCTCCTTCACCATCGCGGCCCAGACCTCGGCGTCGGCGTCGGTCCAGCGGGAGCCGGAGGCGGGCCCGTGCAACACGTAGCAGTCGACGTGGTCGGTCCCGAGGTGCTCGAGCGAGCTGACCAACGACTGGGCAACCTGCGTGGAAAGGTCGGCCGCGGGGTCGTAGGGCAGCCGGTGGTCCTGGCCGGGCTGGTAGGTGAATTTCGTCTGTAAGAACACTTCCGCGCGCGTGACCACCCCCGCGCGGTAGGCGGCGGCGAGGCCCTGCCCGACTCCGGCCTCGACGTAGTGCCGCCGCTGGTTGGCAGTGTCGATGCCCCGGAAGCCCATCCGGAGCGCGAGCTCGGTGAGGGCCTGGGTCCGGTCTTCCTTCCAGGCGGTGCCGTAGAGGAAATCGGGACGGCCGGTGCTCATGCTTCGTATTCTTGAGTGACCTGAAGTTGCACGTCGCCGTCGTCGTCGACCGTGAGTGTGATCATGTTGGGTCGACAGCAGACGGTGCAGTCCTCGGTGAACGTCTGCCGACGGCCGCCGCTCGGATCCACGAACACCTCGTTCTCCTCGCCGCAAAACGCGCAACTGTACGACACGAGCCTCAGTCTACCCGACGTCGTCAGGAGATTCGACTGTCGATCGCCCCTGCTCTCGCGCGACGACAGGCACTGCGCCGGCGAGCATCGAGACGAGCGCCGGCACCGCCTCCCTTCCACCCGCAATCTAGCGGACACTCGCTCCCGTGGAAGCCGTGGCGGCCATGCCCGAATCGTTCGAGGCCGCGGAAGCCGCGCCTCTCCCGTGTCTAGGCATCACGACATTCAATGCGCTGCGACACAGCGGCGCGCTGCCGGGTGACCTGGTGGCCGTACAGGGGATCGAAGGGCTCGGCCATCTGGGAATTCAGTTCGCGCTAGAAATTCGGCTACAAGGTCGCCGCAATCGGGCGCGGGCCGGAGAACGCCGTTCTCGCCAAGAGGCTCGGGGCGAGCATCTACATCGACAGCGCCGCAAAGAACGCCGCGGGGGAGCTGAAAAGGCTCGGCGGCGCACGCGTGATCCTGGCGACATCTGGAAGGCACCCGCAGGCGGGCACGGCTCGGGACCGTGGAGTCAATGATGAGCGGGCGCGACCAGCCCCAGCTTGGATCGCGCCGGCCCGCGTCATCGCCTACTGGCCGTGCGCGCCCGGCTCCCTGTGTCGCGCCGCCGAAGCTCCCTGCGCTCGACCGCCCATAGGCGGCCGTGCTCGCGCGAGCTCGCGAGCACGACCACGTACCCGTCGAGATCGTGCAGCCACAACTCTCGCAGCCCGGAGTTGGCATTGATCCTCGGCCCCTCGAGCACGCGCGCGCCCAGAGCCGTCGCGCGCCGGACCGCCGCGTCGAAGTCGCTCGTCTCGAACCACAGGAGCACGCCGTGCCCCGGCGGGGCGGCATCCGGGTCGGTCAGGTTGGGGTGCTCCTCCGCGTTCCAGGCGTGCAGCTGCATCACGAGCTCGCCGTCGCAGAGCAGCCGCTCGTATTCTCTGCCTCCGTGGCCGCTTTTCAGGTTCAAGAGCTGTCGGTACCAACCGCTGCTCGCCTTCACGTCGCGAACCGCAATCAGCGGCTGGGACTGGACAGTGCCGTTCGTCCGGGCGCGCCTCCTCACGCTGGCTGCCATCGAGCACTCCTTATGTAGGACGTGACCGCGTCCCCAGGCCGCCACCTGCACGGCGCGGTCGCTCAGGCAGAAATCCTTGGGCGGTGCTTGGGCTGACCCCTTGATCTTACAGCACACCGAAGTACTCGGCCGTACGAGGACCGGCGGGTCGCCGTCAGCGGGCCTAAAGGGCAGGTATTCGTGGGCGCCGGAGACTTGCGTCTGTCTTACCGAAATACCACGGTGGGCGGCACTTGCTTCGATCCGCCTCGTAGAATCGCTCCATCGGCGGTGAGCGGGGGCAGAAATGCATCGAGATCTGTTCCATCGCCAGCCGGCTCATTGGATCTGCACCTTCGGCGTCGCCGATTCAGGGCTCACCGCGCGGGTCGACACCTTGAGTTCCTCGATCGCGAACGCCCGCGTCACCCAGAGACTCAGGCCTCCTTGGAGAGGCCGGATGCGCGTCACGCCGTTTCGCTTGAGCCTCAGCGCCACACGGGCGCTCGTTGCCTCGTTGGGTCAGGTGCAATAAACCACGATCTCCCGGTCGCGCGGCACCTCGGAGTGTCGCTGATCGATCTCCTCCGCGGCAATCCATATCGCGCCCGGGATCGCATACGGCGCCGTCTCAACGTCGAGCGCCGAGCGCGTGTCGATGACCGCCAGGTCGCCGTCTCCGGCATCGAGCCGGCGCTTGAGGTCGTCGGGTGTGATGCGCGCGATCCTGAGACTCCGGAAGAACAGCTGTCGCCGGATGAACTTGATCGCGATGTAGGCCGCCAATGCCGCCCCGAAGATGACGAGCACGTAGCCTCCGAGGTACGAGACCTTCGAAGCGACGAGTTCCAGCGCATCGCTGAAGACGTAGCCCAGGCCCATCCAGGTGCCGGCCCACATCATCGCGCCGAGGCCATCAAGCACGATGAATTGCCATCGCGCGACGCCGACCATCCCGGCAAGAGTCGAAGCGAGCGTGCTCAGCCCGGGGAAGAACTTCACGATCAACAACGCCTTCCGACCACGCCGAGTGAACAGGTTCTCGGTCCGGCGGACGCAGGAGTCCGGCTCGAGTGAGATCCGACATAGGAGACCGAGGATGCGACTGCCGCGGCGCCGGCCGAGCCGATACCAGACGAGGTCCGGCGGAAGTGACGCCGCGAGCACCACGCCAAGCGCGAGCGCCAGGCTCATCCGCCCCCCACCGGCCACCGCGCCGACGCCAAGCAGGACCGGCACGGAGGGGATCGGAAGACCGATCTGCTCCACGAGCACGAAGGCGAAGAGGACGACATAGCCGTACTGCACGAGGACCTGGACGACATCGTTCATGGCGATACCTGACAGGGGCAAGCTCGGGGCCGCCTGTATGTCACTGAATTAACGGAACCCAAGCGGTCCGCGTCGCGCGCTGACTTCCGCAGTCCAGCTTCTGACCACTTGTCCTCACCTGTGCGACTTCGAGTTTGCTTCCACCGAGCGCGTCCTCCCAGAGGTGGAACTGCCGGCTTCACGTCTGATCGCCAGTACCCGGCTCTTCACGGGGTCGATCAGCTGAATCAGATAACTTCTCGCGCAGCGCGGCCCATTTCAGCAAGGCGTCGAGCGCCGGGCACAGTGCCTGTCCCCACTTCGTCAGGCAATACTCGACCTTGGGTGGAACCTGATGATGGACGATTCTTCGGACGATCCCATCGGTTTCCATCTGGCGAAGCTGCTGGATGAGCATTTTCTGAGAAATCGCTGGGATCGCCCGTTGGAGGTCCGAGAAGCGGAGCACCTTGCCGCCGAAGAGATGAAACAGGATCACGAGCTTCCAGCGTCCCTCCAGAATCTTGAGGGCATCCTCGACACCTCGGGCGGCCGAAGTCGGCGTTAATCGATTCTGGTTACCTTTCGGTGAGTACCTTACTGTTTCGTACGTTCTTGTCATTAGGGAAGTGTACTTCTACACTCGGATCGATGCAACGAGAGAGCTCGGGATCATTCACCTGTCGCTCTGTGACTGACGAGGAGAGAACCATATATTTGTCGATCTTCCCGCACCCATTGCGGCCTATATCGCCGTCGAGAACGGGCAGGATACGGAAGCAGTGGCTCGGTGCTTTACCGATCATGCCGTTGTGCGAGACGAAGGCCGAACCATCGAAGGCCTGACGGCCTTCAAGCAATGGAAGTCAGAGACCCAGAAAAATTCCAGCTCATAGTCGAGCCCCTCGCGTGCGTTCGGGAGGACGCGGCAAAACCGTCGTGACGAATCGCGTCGCCGGGAATTTCCGCGGCAGCCCGGTCAACCTTGAGTTCGTCTTCGGGCTCGAACGCAACAAGATCGCGTCGCTGGAGATCCATGCATGAGCCACAATCTCGAACTCGATGGCCGCCGGGCGCTCGTCACGGGAGGTACACGGGGGATCGGCGAGGCGGTCGCCGCGCGGCTGCGCGAGGCCGGTGCGACGGTCCTCACCACCGCGCGCACACGGCCCGGCGATCTTGCCGACGATCTGTTTGTGGCGGCTGAGATCACTACCGCCGAAGGCTGCGCGACGGTGGCCGATGCGGTGCGCCGTCGGCTCGGTGGCATCGACATCGTCGTCCACGTGGTCGGCGGATCGTCGGCGCCTGCGGGCGGCTTCGCGGTGCTGGACGATGGAGAATGGCATCGCGCGCTCGACCTTAACCTGTTTCCGGCCGTCCGGCTCGATCGCGCTCTCTTGCCGACGATGCTCGAACAGGGCTCTGGCGTGATCATCCACGTCACCTCGATCCAGCGGCAGTTGCCGCTGCCGGACGCCACCATCGCCTATGCCGCTGCGAAGGCCGCGCTCTCGAACTACAGCAAAGGCCTGTCCAAGGAGGTGAGCCCGAGGGGCATCCGCGTGGTCAGAGTTTCCCCCGGCTGGGTCGAGACAGAAGCCGCTGTCGGCCTGGTCAGGGAACTAGCGAAAAAGATGGGTACTGACGACGAGGTCGCCCGCCAGGCCTTGATGGACTCACTCGGCGGCATCCCGATCGGACGCCCGGCCCGGCCGAAAGAAGTGGCGGACCTCGTCGCCTTCCTCGCCTCGCCGCGCGCTGCTTCCATCACCGGCACGGAATACGTCATCGACGGCGGGACTGTGCCCACTGTTTGATGATTTCCTAGGACCTTAGCGCTAGTAGTCCTCGTCCCGCTTCATTACATCTTCGGCGGCGAAGTCCATCGGATGCCTGGAAGATCGTCTCGTCCCCACGTCATCGGTCAGAGAGGTCTAGCGATGACCTCCGCCGCCGCGCCCCCCGGAGCCACCGTGCCCGCCGACGCCACCGTGCCGGCCGAAGCCACCGTGCCTACCGAGGCCGCCATCCCTGCCGAGCCCACGATGGGCAAAGCCGTGGCCCCAGCCGCGATGATCCCAGTGGCCGTGATCCCACCCATGGTGCCAGCCGTCCCAGGCGCCATAAGCACCGAAGCCGCCATAGATCGGATCGTACGGGTATCTGTCGGAGGAGTAACCCACTGGCTCCGCCACGCAACCGGACAAGGAAAGAGTGATGCCGAGAAGAAGGAGTACGGCTTTCGTGACCATCGCACCGCGAATCATCGTTGCCTCCAGCCCTTATCGTTCACCTGCGTTCCAGCCGCGCCCACGCCTTGATCGGCAAGCTACATCCGGTCATAGACATCCACGTAGTCCGCGGTCTGGCCGTTTCCCTTGGAAAGTACGCCCTTGCATATCAGCTGCTTCCTGTCCGCCGAGAGCGTGCAAGTCTGGGCGTCCGATTGACCGGCCGGTCCCTTGAACGTTGCTTGAAGAGTGTCACTGCTCAGGCGGAACGAGACCGTCGTGTCGTTACTGAGGGGACGAAACTCACCGTCGGCCGCGGCTTCGAATGTCTCGGCGTATGATTGGCCGTCCGGGGTGAGGATGGTGATCGACCAGTTCACGGTGCTCGGATCCGCTCTTGAGATCTCGCTGATGAAATCCTGCGGCATCGGCTCGCCAAGCGGAGGCGTGGAATGTGCCTTGTTCCAGTGCCAGCGGCCAACAAAGGGGCTGCTATTGGCCCACGCGGAGCTGGCGGTCAGCACGGCACAAAGTCCCACGATTACTCGGACGCGCCCACGTCGATTCATTGCCTTCCCCCTTGGCATTTCGCGATGTGCCGATCGGTCCCGCCGTTGCCCAACTGGAACACCCTCCACTCTTCCGAGGCGTATGTGAGGGCCGACGCTTCAGGCGCGGTTAGGTTTCCGCACGAATTCGAAAGGTGCGGCGCGGTGCTCGCCCGCTGGCCGGTGGCAGGGTGTGTTGGGCAAGGATGTGGGGCAGACGGCCCTCGCATCTCATTTGGCGGCGGAGTAACTTGAATGTCATGAGTGGGCCTCTGGGACGTTCGGTACGCCCGGCGTGAGGGTCCTCGTAGTCGAAGACGACCGTACGATCGCGTCGTTCGTCGTCGCCGGCCTGCGGCAGGCCGGCTTCGCGGTGGACCACGCGGTCAACGCCGAGGCCGCCCTCGAACTGACACAGACCGAGCCCCACGACGCCGCCATCGTCGACATCATGCTGCCCGGGATGGACTGGCTCACCCTCGTCGAAGCGATGCGACGGGACAAGATCCTGACTCCCGTGCTCATCTTGAGTGCGAAGCGGTCGGTCGACGACCGGGTCAAAGGGCTGCAGCCGCTTTGGGCTGGTGGGCGCCGCCATCGTGATCGCCGGTGCGGCGACTGTCCTCGTCATCGTGCACCGCGCGCGGTGCGTGAACATCCGCGAGCTGGCGCGTCCTCGACCTGCCGCATCTGGAGTCGCCGCGGGGATTCACCCGCAGCCTTTCGGCCGGAGGGCGCGAGAAGCCCTCAACGCCCGGACAGCCGTCGCTGTCGATTTGGGGGCTTGCCATTCGACCTACCGATGGAGACGAAACGGCGGGCGCATAGGAGGGATCAGTGCGGGAGACAATGCAAAAGATCACCCCGTTTCTATGGTTCGATGACCAAGCTGAAGAGGCTGTGAATTTTTATGTGTCGATTTTTAAAAAGTCCAAGATCGCAGGCATCGTCCGCTATGGAGAAGCGTCGGCGAAGGCCTCGGGAAGACCGCAGGGATCGGTCATGACGGTGGCATTTGAGCTCAATGGGCAAGAATTTGTCGCGTTAAACGGCGGCCCATTATTCAAATTTACCGAGGCAATATCCTTTGTCGTGAACTGCGTGACGCAGGAAGAAGTAGACCACTTTTGGGAGAAGCTCTCCGCAGGCGGGCAGCAAGTCCAGTGCGGCTGGCTCAAGGACAGATTCGGTGTTTCCTGGCAAGTCGTCCCGACTGTCTTGGTCGAGATGCTGCAGGATAAGGACCCCGAAAGATCGAAGCGGGTCATGACGGCGATGCTGAAAATGAAAAAACTTGAGATCGAAGCCTTACGGCGAGCATTCGCGGGACGGCCGGCCTCGGCATCGTAGATGCCCGCGATGCGATTCCCTCGCGATGCGACGAAAGCCCAACGTGGCACACAGAAAGTGAGAAGCCATGGCAGACAAGGGTTCCCGAAAGATCTTCGTCAACATGGCCGTTCGCGACCTGAAGAAGTCGATGGAGTTCTTCTCCGCGCTTGGCTTCGACTTCAATCAGAAATTCACGGACGAGAAGGCGGCGTGCATGACGATCAGCGACGAGGCGTTCATGATGCTCCTTACCCAACCGTTCTTCAAGACGTTCACCAAGCGCGAACTCTGCGACACGACTAAGCACACCGAGGCACTCGTCGCGTTCTCCTGCGGCAGCCTGGAAGAGGTGGATACAATGGTGAGGAAAGCGATCGGCGCTGGCGGAAAGCCGGCCAGGGATCCGCAGGATCACGGCTTCGTGTACGAGCTTCTATGACATCGATGGACACCACAGGGAGGTCCTCTGGATGGCCGAAGCCTGTCCAGTAGCGGCTCTAGCGTCGATGGCCCCCGCCAATCGCTGCGTCCTCGCGTCCGCGCCTGTGGGGGAAATGCGTTCGTGTCGGGGGCGATCGTGCTACGAACGCGTAGCGGCCGAACACCGAGCGGGTCTTGTGGCCGGACGTCCTTCAAACCCAGCGCCGCCTGGCGCGTCGCGGCTCGTGGTGTAGGTGCGACGCTGGCGGGGGTGGGACGCAGGGGCAGAGGCCGCCACTTCCTCCGCCCCTCCCTGAACGCCGCCCGGGGGTGAGTTGGAGCAGCCTCGTCCGACTCACCTTTTGCTCCAAGGGCCCAGTCACTCAACTTCCTCCTGCGTATCGTCGGCGTCCTGTTCGCAGAAGCCTTGAACGACGACGGCCGGATGCTCTGCGCTACCGCTCCCGCCCAGAGTGCCCGCGAGGGTAGTGGGGTCCCCTGTCGAGGGGTCAGGGGCTGACGTCGTGATGTCGAAGT
>QHRX01000176.1:0-1206 GCA_003221455.1 Candidatus Rokuibacteriota bacterium | reverse complement strand
CCGTGCCGCTGAACGTGCCAAACCCCGTGGGACCCGAGGTGCCCTTGTGCAGCAGCTTCGACCGAACGACGAGGGTGCCCGTCCCATTTGGATCCGGCACTAGAGTGATTCCATTGAAATAGAGGGCTTCGCTGCGGCCGACGAAGGTCTGCCGCACCTCTCGGTAAGGCCCGTCCTGGCCGGTACACGTGATAGCACGGCGAGCCGATGTCACCTCGTTCACAAGGAAATGCACATCGACCGGAGTCACCTTCGGCCCGTTGCCCGCGATTGCAGATGACGCTCCAAGGAGCGCCAACACCGCGGCAGTTGCCGGAAGCGTAATCGCTCTCTTCGCTCCTGATGGAAGATCCATTTTTCTCCTCCTTATCTCGCGCAGAAGTTAGAGGTGCACCCGACTTACCTTGCCAGGTCGAAGGTGAAGAAGCTTTCTTCAGACCGGTCCGCCCGTGCGCGGGCCGGCCCGGACGCCATTTCCTCCGCCCTGTCCCTAACGCCGCCCCGAGGTGAATTGGGGGCAGACTCGCCCCGACTCATAGCGGGTTGCCGTTGCCGATGACGAACGTGCTGAACGATGGATTCTGAGTGCCATCAGTGTTTATGAATACCTCGCCAGTGACCTGGATCGTGGTGTGTTCACAGGAGGGCGGTGGGATGACTTCATAGGTGCCCGTGAAGGGGGTGGGACCAGGGGTGTTGGATGCGAGCCTGGCAAAGCCGACGGCGTGGTAGGTGCAGCCCGTGGTGGGGCTGGTCCCTACGACACCGTGGAGGTTGCCGTGCATCGTGACTAGGCCGGTCGGCCCGGCTTGGGCCTGGACCATCATGTGGAGCACGCCGCGGAGGTTCACGACATCACTGGGTCCGGAGCACCCACAGGGGGTCATGGGTGTGTAGTCGTACACGCCGGTAATCGGGTACTCCTCGTTCGTGGTGACTTGATGCTGCGCGCGGACGGGCGCGGCGACGGCCAGGAGGAGCGGCATCGTCAGGAGGGCGAGGCGCCCCAGGTGGGCAGAGCTGTAGTGGTTGATCGCTTCGACTCCTTTCATGTGCCGGACTGTTCGGGGGCGACCGTGGCGAGCACGCCCTTGCGTCGAGGGGGAGCCCGGGAGGCCCGTGGTGGGCGGCTCCGGCGCGCCTGACGCTTAGAGTTCTCCATGTGTCGCCAGCGCGGAGGATAGGCTTGGCCACGAATCCTTCTAT
>QHRX01000277.1 GCA_003221455.1 Candidatus Rokuibacteriota bacterium | reverse complement strand
TTGCCGCTCTCGAGCAGGCCCGTCAGGTCATCGCGCTTGACCCAGAGCTCGACGCCGACGCGCTCGGACAGGCGCTCGAGCTTGAGGATCGGGGTGGGTGTCTGCGCGAGCTCGACCCGGGGGATGGGCGGGGACTGCGTCATACAAACCATCTTCTCAGGAGCGGCGGCCGCCTGGCAAGGACTCCGGCGCCGGCGCGCCGAGGAGCCGCCGCATCATCCGCGCGTTCTGCACCGGGTAGTCGCGGTTGTTGTTGTTGAAGGCGATGACGACCCGCTCGCTCTCGGCCTCGAGCTCCTGGATCTCGGGCCGGAGCGCCTGGAGCTCCGCCTCGGTGTAGAGGTAGTCGTACTTCTCGCGCACGCTCGGCGCCTCGCCGCGCCGCTGGCGGAGCCAGCCCTCCGCGTTCCGCCCGTGGAGCCGCAGGACCGCGGTCGGCGCCGTCACCCCCGCCACGCGCGGCACGGCCCCGGCGGCCTCGGGCCCGTCGACGACGACGTGGGCGAGCCCGGCCGCCCGGAGGGCGGCGAGTGTTTCCTGAGCGTGCTCAGGGAACCAGGAGCGGTCGCGGAACTCGACGGCGAGCGTGAGCCCCGGCAGCCGCGCCGGGAGCGACGCGAGGTAGGCGAGCGCCTGGTCGCCGAAGCGCACCCACGGCGCCAACTGGAACAGGACGTAGCCGAGCTTGCCCGCCGCGGCGAGCGGCGCGATGGCGGCGCCGTAGAGCCGGAAGCACGCGGCCAGCGCCTCCGCGCCGAAGGCGGAGCGGTGGATCTCCCCGCGCGGCGTGCGGCGGGGCGCCGGGGGCAGGAGGAGCTGGAGCTCGGCGGGGAGCGACTCGGGCCTGGCGTGGTGGCCCGTCATGGGCGCGTACGCCTTGACGTTGAAGAGGAAGCCGGGCGGCGTGCGCTCGACCCAGCGGACGGCGGTGGCCGCGGCCGGGATCGCATAGTACGCGGAGTCGACCTCGACGGTGTCGAAGGCGGCCGCGTAGAAGCGGAGGCGCGCCTCCGCCGACATCGACTTCTTCGGATAGAAGGACCCCGCCTCGATGAGGGCCGGGTCGGCCCAGGAGCAGATCCCGACACGGAGCTCGGCGGCCACGCCGGCGGCCGCGACCGCGTCCTACCAGCGTCTCGACGCCTTGCCGCCGCCGTCGATCACCGCCGCCAGCAGGGCGGCCTCCGCCGGATCGAGCGCCCGGAGCCGCCGGAGCAGCGCCCGTGCCTCGTCGAGCTTGCCCATCTCGACGTACGCCTCGCCGAGATACTCGAGCGCCTGCGGGTAATCGGGGCGGAGCCGCAGCGCCTCCTGGTAACTCGCGACCGACTCCGCGTAGTTCTTCTGCATGCGGAGCGCGTGGCCGAGCCCGTTCCACGCCTCCGGGAACGCCGACCGGAGCCGGACCGCGTCGCGGAAGGCCGCCTCGGCGCCGCGCCAGTCCTGCGTGTCGGCGAGGGCGAGCCCGTCGTTGAGCCGGGACTCGGGCGTCGCCGCCGCCCCGGGCTCGTCGGGGGCGTTCATGGGCTGGTCGTGGTCCGCCCAGGCCGCCGGGCTCCCGAGCACGACGCCCGCCAGAATGAGGACGATTCCGAGTTTCATCACGCGTTCCTTTCCGCCATCGCCGGCGCCGAGCCCGTCCGCCGCGCGGACCATGCCTCAGCGGACCAGCCGGGCGTACTGATCGAGAAGCGGCAGCACCGTGTCGCGGCCGGCCGACGGCAGCCCGTAGAGGACGCGGTCGACGCCGGCCGCGGCGTACCGCTCGAGCACGGCCGGATCGGGCTTCGCGCCGAAGACCGAGACCGAGAGGGTCTTCATGTCGCGGCCCGCGCGGGCCGCCCGCGCCCGGAGGTCGGCGAGGCCCCGGAGGATCGTGTCGTCCCCGGCGCGCCCGCGCGGGAACCAGCCGTCGCAGAAATCGACCACGCGCTGGAGCGTATGGCCGCTCTCGCCGCCGAGCAACACGGGCGGGTGTGGCTTCTGGACCGGCTTCGGGTGCGACCAGATCGGGTCGAAGTTGACGAACTCTCCGTGGAACGCGGCCTCCTCCTTCGTCCAGATCTCCTTCATCGCGAGCACACGCTCGCGCAGCAACCGGAAGCGCGATTTGAAGTCGGTGCCGTGGTTCTCCATCTCCTCGGCGTTCCAGCCCCCGCCGATGCCGAAGAGCACGCGGCCGCCGGAGACGAAATCCAGGCTCGCCACCTCCTTGGCGGTCGTGATCGGGTCGCGTTCGATGATCAGGCAGATGCCGGTGCCGACCTTGAGCCGGGTCGTCACCGCCGCCGCCGTCGCGAGCGACACGAACGGGTCGAGCGTGTGCCAGTACTCCCGGGGCAGGCTCGGGCCGCCCGGCCACGGGGTCCGGCGGCTCGCCGGGATGTGGGTGTGCTCGGGGACGAAGAGCGACTCGAAGCCGCGCTGCTCGGCCGCCCGGGCCAGCTCGTCGATCGGGACGGCGAAGTCGGTCGCGAAGATGAACACTCCGTGGTGCATGGGGAGGCCTCCTCGGGCGGCGTGCGCGCAGCGAGACGGGGCGTCCGCGCCGGTCTTCCCGCCCGGACGTTCCTTACGCGAGCTTCTCCACGGCCTCGACGATGCGCTCCACCGTGGGCACCGTCTCGCGCTCGAGCGTGTCGTTGAACGGCATCGGGATATCGTGGGCGGCGACGCGGACGACGGGGGCGTCCAGCTCGTCGAACGCCTCGTCCATCACGGTGGCCGCGATCTCGGCGCCGGCGCCGAAGCTCCGCACCGCCTCGTGCACGACCGCCAGCCGGTGGGTCTTCCGCACCGAGTCGAGCAGCGCCGCCTTGTCCCAGGGACGGATGGTCCGGAGGTCGATCACCTCACAGGACACGCCCCGCTGTCCGAGCAGATCCGCCGCCTCGAGGCAGCGGTGGGTCATGAGGCTGTACGAGCAGAGCGTGACGTCGGTCCCCTCGCGCCGGCGCGCCGCGACACCGATCCGCTCCAGCCCTTCGCCGTCGGGCACGTCGCCCTTCACGAAGTAGAGCATTTTGTGCTCGAGGAAGATCACCGGGTTCGGGTTGCGGATCGCCGCGAGCAGGAGCCCCTTGGCGTCGGCGGGCGTGGACGGGCAGACCACGATCAGGCCGGGGATGTGGGCAAACCACGCCTCCAGGCTCTGGGAGTGCTGGGCGGCGAGCTTCACGCCGGTGCCCTGCGCCGCGCGAACCACGATCGGCACCGTTCCCTTGCCGCCGAACATGTAGCGGAGCTTCGCCGCCTGGTTCACGATCTGGTCCATCGTGAGCGAGAGGAAGTCGACAAAGCCCCC
>QHRX01000276.1 GCA_003221455.1 Candidatus Rokuibacteriota bacterium | reverse complement strand
CCCATCTGCATCACCGTCGCCCCGCCGGCAGCCCGGGCGTACTTGGCCGAAGCGCTTTGCGGCGCGACTGACAGCGTCAGAGTCGCAGGAGGCGTAGGCACATGCCGGTCGCGAAGCACGAGAAGACGGCGTATCAGTTCACGATGTACGCCCGAGCCGATGAGGTTCCCGCCGACCGGCGTTCGGCGATGCTCGCGCAATGCGACGAGATCCTGGGCGCCAGCTGGCACATGACGGGGCCCGTGTGGGCGGGGCGCCAGTCGGTCTTCGGAGAGAACTACGGGATCGTACTCGTGCTCTGCGAAGACGAGCCCGTGGGGTTCTCGATCTACCAACGACTCACGGTCGACGACAGCCGAGTCCTGTATCGCGCCGGCACCCATTTTCTTCCTGCGCACCAGGACCGGGGTCTGTATTCAAGACTCCGGGACCTCATCATTTCGACGGAATTGTACGAGACCGAACTCGGTGGAGGCCCGCCGACCCACTATGCGTGGCGGACGCGAAACCCGATCGTCTGGGCGACGAACGCCCCGGTATGCCGTAGCGTTGTTCCGAGTCTGCTGGATGGCGCGGTCGACTCTCGGCTGGTCGAGCTTGCCCGGCGGGTCGCAGACATCTTGCACCCGCACAACGCGCTCGAAGTCCCGTCCATGATCATGCCGGACGCGTACCGCACGGTGGGGCTGGCGTACAAGGCCCAACCCAGGCACCGCGACCCACGGATCGATGCGCTCTTCGCCGGTAATCCGGCGCTCGCCGATCCGTCCGCCGCGATCTTCTCGCTCGGCGAGCTGGATCATCGGCACTTCCCGGTGATGATCGGGATGGGGACCGGGACCGAGTAGAGCGAAATGCTCGATACCGTCGAATCGGTGCATGTGACCGTCGACGGTCTGCGACAATTGGAGAGCACGATCTTCCGATCGCGCGGGAGCGCTCGCGCCGAGGCCGACCTCGTCGCCGATCAGCCCGAACGACCTCCGTTCTGATTCCGCGACGAGCGCGGAATCGCGTCCTCGGTCTCGGACGCTGACGCCCCGGCGGGGGAGGGATTACCAGCCGAAGAACTCCCGGGCGGGGACGAAGGTGCCGACGCCGGCGGCGGCGGCCGCGACGCGGTCCTTCTCGGCGTCACCGACGTGAGTCGAGCCCGCCAGGTCGATGCCGTACCCGGCCGCAAGATCCAAAAACATTCCGGGCTTGGGCTTGCGGCAGAAGCAGGCATCCTCCTCCTGGTGCGGGCAGAGCCGCCAGTCCGTGAAGGGCCGGCCCAGCCGCTCATTGAGCCACGCGAAGCGCCGACGCACCTCGGCCTCGGCGATCTCGCCCCGTCCGATCCGGGCCTGGTTCGATACGATGAAGCACGTGTCGAAGCGGGGTCGCATGCGTGCCAGTACCTCCGGCACGTGCGGCATCAGCAGGGGATTGCCGTCGCCGTCGACAACCGTCCGGCCGTCCCGCGCGAGCACGAGGGTTCCGCCGAAGTCGAGGAAGAGCGCGCGCTCCATCACCCGCGACGGTACACCATCCGGACGCCGACGGGAGTGACTCGGGGATCGCTCGCCCTCCGGCTCGAAGGGCGCATACTGCATCCGAAGGCGCCGTTCAGGCGCGGAGGAGGATGCGTCAGTGAAGTGCGGAGCGATCCTAGCCCAGACGTTGCTCGTCCTCCTCCTTGCGTCGTCCGCGTGCGAGCCAGTCCGGAGCACTCCGCTCCAACCGGTCGGCGCCGCGGGCCTGCTCCCCACTCGGCGGGATCCTGATGCGGGTCGGATCGGGATCCGCGCGGACTTCGGTCTGGAGGCATACCGGGCGATCGAGGTCGCCCCGTTCGCCGTCGCGGGTCCTCCCGCGTGGGGATTCGAGGACAGGCGGATCGTGTCAGCGGTGCGGGCGTTTTTCCAGTCGGACCTCGCGCGACGGCTGAGGGCGAGCGGGCTCTTCGAGCACGTCCTCGACCCGCAGACCTCACCTCCGGTCGGGTCGGCAGGCGTCCTTCGGCTTGAGGGCACCGTGAGTCAGCTCGAGCTCGACTACCTTGCCCCGTCGCGCCACTGGCGCTGGGTCGGGCCGGGCTCGGTGCAGGTGGAAACGCGGTTCGTCGACGCCGCCTCGGGACGGGTGGTGCTCGTCACCGCCAACCGGCGGACCGCTCGCTACGTGACGTCGGCGGCTCGGGACGTTCCCGGCACGGAGGCGCGGCTCGAAGAGGTGTTCGACTATCTCGCGGACGACCTCGTCAGGTTCCTCGTCCGTGTCGGCGCGCCCGCGCGCCCCCTCCGCCCGTCACGCGGGCCGAAGGGGGACGGGAGCGAGGCGTCCGCAATCTAGTCGTCGTCGTCGCCTCGTTCGGCCGCTCGCCGGTGACGGGGTCGAGGACGAGCGTGTCGTCACGCGGATGGTCGAAATCGAACATGCTCGCGAGGGAGCCCGCCAGCTGGTCGAACGAGTCGGCGCCGATCCGCCCCAGGTTCCAGTTGTCCTCGATGAAGCGAAGAATCGAGGCCTGGTCGGTGAGCGTGTGATCGACGAAGTTGACCTTCGCGAACGGCGAGATCACGAGCAGCGGCAGCCGGGGACCGTAGCCGCATCGGCCCTGGTCCGACCCGAGCGAGGGGGCCGCCCCGCTGCAGATCGCGGCGTCGGCCGTCGTGCGCAGTACCTCGACTTCCGCCCGCTCTGGGAGCGCGCGATCCACGGCGAGTCCGACGTGACGTGGCCGGGCAGACCGCGCCACTGGGTGAAGACCTCGGGAACGACGGCGGGCGAAAAGTACATTCCCGTGACGGCCGAGGCCCTGGCGTCCCACCGCAAGGGCGGATGGGACGCGCTCGCGCTCGCCGCCGAGCGCGCCGGCGGCGCGAACCTCCTGGGGGGCCCGATGCTGTTTCTCGGCGGCAGCGCGACCCTCGAGGCGCTCGGCGAGCGCTGCGAGGCCGGCGATCTCTCCGGGCTCGTCGTGCGCCGTCTCCCGCCGGGGATCCGGAGCCGCTACTCCCCCGGAGCCGCGATCGCCGCGATCCCCGACTGGGAAGAGCGGATTGCCGCGGCCGCGACCCTCGTGGAGCGCCAGGACCTGCGCCTGCTGTGTGGGATGCCGTCGTGGCTCCTCATCCTGTTCGAGCGCGTCGGGCGGGCCAGGCAACTGGCCGGCTGCCCGGTCTGCGACCTCCGCGACTGCTGGCCGAACCTCCGTGTGCTTATCCACGGTGGCGTCTCTTTCGCTCCGTACCGCCGGGTCTTCGAGGAATGGATGGGCATCGCCCTCGACCGGGTCGAGGTGTATCGGCGTCTGAGGGGTTCGTGGCGGTCCAGACCGAGCCGAGCGGCGGGCTCACCCTCATGCTCGACTACGGCATCTTCTACGAGTTCGTCCCGGTCGAGGACCTGGGCCGCGACCGGCCCCGTCGGCACACGGTCGCCGACGTCGAGGTCGGCCGCGCGTACGCGATCGCGCTTAGCACCCCGGCCGGCCTTTGGTCGTACCTGCTCGGCGACACGGTGCGTGTGACCGCCCAGCACCCGCTGCGGCTCGAGATCACCGGGCGGACTCGGCATTTCGTCAACGCGTTCGGCGAGAACGTGATCGTGGAGGAAGTGGAGCAGGCGCTCGTCGAGGCCTGCCGTCGCACCGACGCGCACGTCGTCGAGTTCACGGTGGCGCCGCGCTACCCCTCGCCGGACGACGCTCGAGGCGGGCACGACTGGCTCGTCGAGTTCCGCGTCCCGCCGCGGGCGCCGGACGAGTTCGTCCGCGTCGTGGACCGAACGCTCATGGGGCTCAACGGCGACTACCGGACGAAGCGCCGGGGAGACGTCGGAATGCATCCGCCCCGCCTCGTGACGCTGCCGGCGGGGACGTTCTACGCGTGGATGGGGAGCGTCGGAAGGCTCGGCGACCAGCACAAGGTCCCCCGCGTCACCAACGACCGGACGCTCGCCGACCGGCTGCTGGCGCTGGCCGGCATCCCGGTCCCGGCGCCACTGGTACTCCTCGGCCCGTAGGGCGCCCCACCGGAGCGTTCCCGCCTCTTGCCAGGTGAGGAAGCCCTCGCGTATCTTGCCCGCCATCCCTCCCCCTTTGGGAGCGAGTGACGACCGGTGCCACCAGAGGAGACGGCGTGGCTGACGACAACGCTCTCGCGACCGAATCCACGGAGCTGCTCCGAACGCTCATCCGCAACGCCTGCGTGAACGATGGGCGCGTCACGTCCGGGCAAGAGGTGCGCAACGCCGACGCGCTCGAGGACTACTTCGCGGGCTCCGGCCTCGTCTGCGAGCGCTACGTCGCCGCGCCGGGGCGCGAGAGCCTGATCACGCGGATCGAGGGCGATGACCCCTCGGCACCGGTCCTCCTCCTGATGGGGCACACCGATGTCGTGCCCGCCAACCCTGCGGGCTGGCAGCGCGACCCGTTCGCGGCCGAGGTCGAGGACGGTGTCGTGTGGGGACGGGGCGCCATCGACATGTTGAACCTCACGGCGACGATGGCGGTGGCCGTACGGCGGCTACGCGCGAGCGACTTCCGTCCGCGCGGGACGCTCATCTACCTGGCGGTGGCCGACGAAGAAGCCCTCGGCACCTACGGCGCCGGACACCTGATCGAGCACGAACCGGGCGCGGTCAGGGCCGACTACGTCATCACCGAGAGCGGGGGCGTTCCGATCCCGACTTCGTCAGGACCATTGCTTCCGCTCACCGTCGGCGAAAAGGGAGTCAACTGGCGCCGGCTCGTGGTGCGCGGGGTCCCCGGGCATGGCGCGATGCCGTTCCGGACCGACAACGCGCTCGTCGTCGCCGCCGAGGCGGTGCGGCGCATCGCCGCCTACCAGCCGAAGGCCCGCATTCTCGACGTCTGGCGCCGGTGTGTGTCTGAGCTGGAGCTGCCGCCCGAGGTTTCCGCCGCGCTGATCGACCCGGAGCGGGTACTCGGCGCGGCGACGCGCCTCGAGCCCGTCAGCCTGGCTCGAGTCGTACACGCCTGCACGCACACCACCTTCTCGCCGAACGTCGTGCACGGCGGCGTGGCGGTGAACGTCATCCCCGACCGGGTGACGGTCGAGGTGGACATCCGGGCCCTGCCGGGAGTCGGCCCCGGCGAGGTCGACGCGATGCTGGCCGAGGCGCTCGGTGACCTCGCCGCGCAGGTCGTCGTCGAGTCCCAATGCTCCGAGGAAGGTTCGCTCAGCTCGCCCGACACGCCGCTGGCCCAGGCGCTTGCGCGCGTGGCGACGACCCTCGTCCCGGGCAGCCGGGTCGTCCCCCGCCTCGCGGCCGGCGCTACCGACGCCCGCTACTTCCGCTGGAAGGGCATCCCGGCGTACGGGTTCGGCCTGCACTCACCTCGCATCCCGTACGCGGAGTACCCCCTCATGTTTCACGGCAACAACGAACGGATCGACGTCGAGAGTCTGCGCCTTTCCGCCCTGATGTGGGAGGCGCTCTGCCGGGAGGTCCTCGGCTGAGCTGAGCGCCGGACGCCGGCTCTGGCCGCGAGGCAGAGGTGCCGGGACCCCGAGCGCGGCCCACCCTTCACACGGTCGTGAGGGTGTCGGCGACCCCTGGCCCGGTCGCGCCCCACGAACCGGCCTCCGGCCGCGTCATTGGCCGTTCATGCCCCACAGCACGATGAGGAGCAGCACGAGCGCGACGAGCCCGACGGCCGCGACGACGACGGTGATCAACGCGGGCTCCGGGACCCCGGTCGCCGGCTCCGGGGCCCGCGCCTGCGCTCCGGATTGTGCAGAGTCGGGCCGGCGTTCACGGGGGCGCCGACGAGCGGCCGGACGCGGCCGAGGCGCCCGCCGCGGCGGCGGCCAGGTCGATAGAGTCCCGAGGCGACCTGGCGCTCCGGTCGGCGCGCGTCCGAACCGACCCCTCCGATCGGGTCATTGCATGTGGGGTGGCCAGAGCGCTCCGCGACCTTCGAAAACCGGATTGGACACTCTCCTGTCTCCAGCCGGGTGAAGGCGATCAGGACGCGAAACTCGTCCTCGATCATCCGAGTGCGGCGTTACGACTTCGCGACGCTCGTGTGAAGTTCGGCAGCCCGCCGGCGGCCGGGCCTTTCTTGCGAAACGACGAAGGGCGTGGGAAGTTACGT
>QHRX01000284.1 GCA_003221455.1 Candidatus Rokuibacteriota bacterium | reverse complement strand
AGACACCGACCGCCGCCGCCCCGGCGCCGGCGAAGCCCGCGACCAGGTAGCCGATGAACGCGACCGTGATCACCACCGGGCCCGGCGTCAGCATCGCGACCGCGACGGCGTCGAGGAACTGCTTGTCGGTAAGCCAGCGGTGCTGCTGGACGACGCCGCCGTAGAGGAACGGGACGATAGCGAGCCCGCTGCCGAAGACGAACGCCCCTGCCTTCGCAAAGAACCAGAGGAGCTCGGCAAGGAGGGCAGGGGCCGCCACACCAACGCAGGCGGACGGAGCCTTACGGAGGAACGCCGGCGGCGCCTGCACGACGAGGGTGGCGACGCCACAGAGGACGAAGAGCGTCAGGATCTCTGACTCGCTCCACGCCGTCACGACCGTCATGAGGACGAAGACCGCCCACAGGAGGCGCTCCCGGCCCAGGGTGAATCGGGCGAGCTTGGAGCCCGCCCGAACGATGATCGCGATGACGGCCGCGTTCACGCCGTAAAAGACCGCCTGCATCCACGGGAGCCCCCCATAGCGCACGTAGAACCAGCCGATCGCCACCGTCATCAGGAAGGACGGCAGAATGAAGGTGAGACCGACGAGCGTCGCGCCGCGCACGCGCGAGTGAATGAAGCCGAGGCAGATCGCAAGCTGGGCCGCGAGCGGGCCCGGCGCGAGCTGCGAGAGGGCCAGGGCCTTGAGGTACTCCTCCCGGCTGAACCACCGGCGCCGCTCGACCAGATCCCGCTGCATGTAGCCCACGAGCGCGACGGGCCCGCCGAAGCCGAGGCTCCCCAGATAGGCGAAGTAGCGGAGGAGCGAGCCCGTCGTTCCTCGCGCGGGCGTGGCGGTGTCGGTCATCGAGCGCCTCCCGGCACCCGCCTCAGCCCTGCCGGACTCCCACGTGGCTCAGCGCCTGCTTGAGCGTCTGACCGATCCGGGCCGGGTCCCCGGTCGCCCAGAAGTGTAAGAAGTAGAGCGTTGGCACGCTCCGGATCAGGTGGTTGTGGAGAGCGGTCACCCGGATCCCGCCGCCGCGGAGCTCGCGGATCACGGGGTTGACCTCGTCGCCGGTCAGGACGAAGTCGCCCGTGGTCGCGACCTGCCCGTTCTCCGTCTCCTGAAAGACGAACGCGTTGGCCATGCCCATCGCTGGCGCCAGCATCGCGCCGTGCTCGTGGATCGGCTCCGCCCGCGGCACGCCGATCGCGAGCACGCCGCCGCGCACGGCGCCCGAGTGCCCGAGGCTCGCCTCAACCGCGCGCGCCCACGTCGGCGCGGGCTCCGCCGGGGCCGCGGGCGGCGGCGGGGTCCCCGTCTCCGCGATCGCGGCCCGGAGGCCGCGGCCGAGCGCCGCTCCATCGCCCGTGCCGAAGAAGTGGAGGTACATGACGTGCGGCGTCTCGAGGATCACATGGTTGTGCAGTGCCGTGATCTCGAGGCCGTTCGCCTGGAGCGCCGAGACGACGGCGTTGATCTCCTGCGGGAGCAGGACGAGGTCGCCGTCGACGACGGTCGAATCGCCGTCGTGCGCGAAGGCGGCCCAGCCGCCGAGCGCGAGCCCGGTCTTGATCGGGGTGCCGTCGATCGTGACGTGGAGGTCGCTGCGCGGGAACGGCACCCGGTAGACGCCGCCGCCCTCGCTGCCGGGCCGCCCGATCGCCTCCGCGACCGCGCTCCAGTCGGATTCGGCCGCGGCCGGCGCCGGCAGGAGAGCGGCCGTGAAGACCAGGAGCAGCCGAGTAATCGCGCGCGAGGCCTGGGATGTTCGAGCAATCATGACGTCCTCCCTCGGGGCCGGCACGGCCCCGCCGCCCGGCTGTTGATCGTGAGTGTAACGCTTGACTTCCAAAGTAGCAACGGTTACCGTGACTAGCGAAGGATGCGCTGGCTGGTCCTCCTGATGAGCTTGCCCCCGACGCCGACCCGCCACCGGGTCGGGGTGTGGCGGAAGCTCAAGCGGATGGGTGCCGTCAACCTCCGGGGCTCGGCGTGGATCCTGCCCGAAAATCCGGAGACGACGGAACTGTTCCAGTGGCTCGTGCAGGAGGTGCAGTCGTTCGGCGGGGAGGCGACGCTGCTCCGGGTCGACGGGATCGAGACGATGAGCGACGAGGCGGTCACCGCGCTCTTCAACGGCGCGCGAACGGAGGAGTACCAGATGGTCAAGCAGGAGTGCCGGGAGCTCCTG
>QHRX01000283.1 GCA_003221455.1 Candidatus Rokuibacteriota bacterium | reverse complement strand
AGCGCAAGTGGGGGCGCATCATCACGATCCAGTCGTCGTCGGTGAAGCAGCCGATCCCGGGCCTCCTGCTCTCGAACGCGGTGCGGCCGGGCGTGGCCGGCCTCATGAAGACGCTCGCCGCCGACCTCGGCAAGGACAACATCCTGGTGAACACCGTCTGCCCGGGCCGGATCATGACCGACCGCTTCCTCTCCGGCCACAAGCAGAGCGGCAAGACGGTCGAGGACTACCTGGCGATGACCTCCAAGGAGGTGCCGCTCGGCCGCATCGGTACCCCCGAGGAGTTCGCGAACATGGTCGTCTTCCTCGCCTCCGAGCGCGCGTCCTACGTGACCGGCCTGACCGTCCAGGTCGACGGTGGTCTCGTGCGAGGGCTTCTGTGAGTGCCGGCCCCGTTGGGCTCACGTTTGCGGCGAACCTGTCCATGCTGTTCACGGACGCGCCGCTGATCGAGCGGTTCGCCCGCGCCCGCGCGGCCGGCTTCCGCGCGGTGGAGGTCCAGTTTCTGGGCGACACGCCGGTCGACCGCGTCAAGCACGAGCTAGACCGTCACGGCCTCGAGCTGGTGCTGCTGAACTTCGACGTCGGCGACTTCAAGGGGGGCGCCCGCGGCTACCTGAACGATCCCGCGCAGGCTGACCGGCTCCGGCGCGCCCTCGACGAGGGGCTCGAGACGGCGCGGCGCCTCGGCGTCCGGCGCATGAACGCGATGGCCGGCAACCTCCTGCCCGGCGTCCCCGAGGCCGTCCAGCACGAGACCGTCGTCGAGAACCTCCGCAAGGCGGCGCCGGCGGCGGCGTCGGCCGGGGTGACGATCCTCGTGGAGGCGCTGAACCGTTTCGACAATCCCCGCTACGCGCTGACCACCTCGGCGGCCGCGCTCGAGGTCCTGCGCCGAGTCAACCAGCCCAACGTCCGGTTCCAGTACGATTGCTTTCACATGCAGCGCATGGAAGGCAACCTGACGGAAACCGTGACGAAGAACCTCGCCTGGATCGGCCACGTCCAGGTGGCGGACGTCCCGGGCCGCCACGAGCCCGGCACCGGGGAGATCAACTTCCCCTTCTTCTTCCGGGCGCTCGCGGGCGCCGGCTACTCGGGCGCCGTGGGGCTCGAGTACGTCCCGAGCGGCCCCACAGAAGCCACGCTGGGCTGGTTGAAGATGTGATTGGCGGTCTTCGCCGGGCGGTCTCGAGCTTCTTCGCGAACCAAGGCTTCTTCCTGGCGGCCGGCCTGTCCTTCTATTTTCTCATCTGCGTCATCCCGCTGCTCTTCCTCGTCGTGTCGGTCACCGGCTTCGTGCTGAGCCGCGAGACGGCGACGGCGGCCGCCGTGGACCAGCTCACCCGGAACTTCCCGGTCTACCGCCGGGAGATCGCGCGCGCGCTCCTCCGGATCATGCACACGCGGAGCCTGTCGGGCGTGCTCGGAACCGCCGTCCTCATCCTGTTCTCGACGCAGCTCTTCACCGCGATCCGGCTGGTGCTCGACCGGCTCTTCGGCGTCCGCCCGATGCGGAGCTTCCTCCGGGGTATCACCCTCGACACGGTGCTGGTGTTCCTGATCGCGCCCCTCTTCATCACGAGCATCGTCGTCGCCGACCTCTTCGGCCTGTTCAAGACCTTCTTGGCCGAGCAGGGCCAGGTCTCGGGCCAGTGGCTCCGCTACTCGAGCGTCGGCTTCAGCGTGCTGTTGTCGACCGCGATGTTCTACCTGGTCTACCGCTACCTGCCCGACCGGCGGGTTCGGCGGGGCGCCGCCCTCGCGGGCGCGCTGCTCACGAGCGTCCTCTGGGAGGCCGCGAAGCAGGTCTTCCGCCTCTACATCCGGCGGGTCGGGCTCTACGACCAGATTTACGGGCCGCTCGGCGTGCTGGTGGCGTTCGTGATGTTCGTCTACTACACGATGATCGTGTTCGTCCTCGGCGCCGCCTACGTCGCCGCTCTCGAGCCCCGGCGCCGGTAGCGGGCCCAGAGGACGGGCGGAGAGCGCAGCGCCTCCCCCTCGCCCGTGTCGGCAGCCGCTTCGCCGTCGTCGGGCCGATCCGCGACTGTGGGGTCGTCCGCCGCGCTCCCGGCCCCCGCGAGGGGGCCCGGTCTACGCCAAGACGACGTTCATTCTGGCTGCACCGGTGGTCAATCCGATCGCCTTCCAGCGCGGGCCTCATCCCGGTGGGTCGCAATCGGGTAAAACCTCATCCGGACCGAGGGAAATTCCGAAGGCAATGTGTAGCACTTCGTGAGGATTTCCCTTGGTTGGAATCCGGGTCTTTTCGGATTGTTCTGTATCCCCTCTCGCTGGAACGATAGCGCCCGAAGGACGGACGGGACTCCGGCCACGGTGGTCGGGGTAGACCCAGCAAGGGGACCGCCATGCGTACCGCCTCGGGCGACCGCCGACGCTGCATGAAAGCTCCGTTTCGGAGGGGCTGGTTGGCCGCGCTCGGCACCCTCGGCTGCATCCTGCTGAGCGGGCAAGCCGCGAGGGCCCAAGTCGCAGTCCTGACCTATCACAATGACAACGCTCGCACGGGCCAGAATCTCGGGGAGACGATCCTCACCCCGGGCAACGTGGCTCCCGGCACGTTTGGGCTACTGTTCTCACATCCGGTGGACGGCAACGTCTACGCGCAGCCGCTCTACGTGCCGAGCGTGAACCTTCCTGGTCAGGGGTTTCACAACGTGGTGTTCGTCGCCACCGAGCACGATAGTGTGTACGCCTTCGACGCCGACGACAGCGGCGTGGGTCTGCTCTGGCAGGTCAGTTTTATCGACCCGGCGAATGGTGTCACCACGGTTCCGCCTGAGAACGTCCAGAGCCAAGACATCGTGCCCGAGATCGGGATCACGGGGACGCCCGTCATCGACGGGGGTACCGGCACGCTGTACGTGGTGGCGAAGACCAAAGAGGTAGTGGCCGGGAGCCCCCACTACGTGCAGCGGCTCCACGCTCTCGACATCGCGACGGGGGCCGAGAAGTTTGGCGGACCGATTGTGATCGGAGACACCGTCTTCGACGGAAGCTCCACGACCTACGTCAGCGGGCCCTCCGTCCCCGGTACCGGGTCCGGGAGCGTGGGCGGCCGCGTCTTCTTCAATGCGCTGCGCCAGAACCAGCGGTCCGGCCTCTTGCTGCTGAACGGCGTGGTCTACATCGGGTGGGCTTCGCATAGTGACACGTCCCCGTATCACGGCTGGGTCCTGGGCTACGATGCCCAGACCCTCGCGCCAGCCGCGGTGTTCAACACGACGCCGAACGGCGGTCTGGGCGGCGTCTGGATGAGCGGCGGAGGCCTCGCGGCGGACAGCAACGGCGCCGTTTACCTGTCGACGGGCAACGGGACGTTTGATGTCACGGGTTCCCAGGCTCCCGCTTACGGGGACAGCGTGCTCAAGCTCGCGACTGGCATCGACCTGACGGTGGCCGACTTCTTCACCCCGTCGAACCAGGAGACCCTGGCACAGAACGATCAGGACCTCGGATCGGGGGGGGTGCTCCTGCTGCCGGACCAACCAGGGGCCCGCCCGCATCTCCTGGTGACCGCAGGGAAGGACGGCACGATCTACCTGACCAATCGTGACGACCTGGGCGGGTACCAGCGGTGCGGCGCGAGCTGTGACGACGTGGTGCAGGAGCTGCCTCCCATCGGCAATTGTCACTGTGCGCCCGCGTACTTCAACAATCAGGTGTACTTTCAGCGCGCGTATGATGTTCTAAAGGCGTTTTCGCTGTCCAACGGCCTTCTCGTCTCCCCTCCGGCCTCACAGTCGAGCGTGCCGTTCAATTATTTCGGTGCGACCCCCAGCATCTCGGCGAACGGATCCAGCAGCGGTATCGTGTGGGCGTTGCAGGCGGCGGCGCAAGGTCCAGCGATCCTGCACGCCTATGACGCGCTCGATCTCTCACGCGAGCTCTACGCCAGCAGTCAGGCGCCGGCCGACCAACTGGATGGCGCCGTGAAGTTTGCCGTGCCGACGGTCGCGAACGGCAAAGTCTATGTCGGTACGCAGGGCAGTCTCAGCGTCTTCGGGCTCTCAACGCAGGCGAGCGTTACCTTCGCGGTTAACAAAACGGGGACGGGCGACGGCACGGTCACCAGCGCGGACGGGAGGATCGACTGCGGGACGAGCTGTACCGCGAGCTATCGGGGCGGGACGACCGTGACTTTGACCGCGACGCCGAGCCAAGGCTCCGTCTTCGCTGGCTGGAGCGGGTGCGCTGGGGTCTCCGGCGCGACCTGCACGGTGACGCTGGGGAGCGGGTCAAAGTCGGTCACGGCCGTCTTCAACGTGCAGCAGGGCTTCACCCTCACGGTCAGCAAGGGCGGGACGGGGAGCGGCACGGTGACGTCGAGCGACGGCGGCATCAGCTGCGGGCCCACGTGCGCGACCACCTCGGCCCCCTACGATAGCGGCACGATGGTGACGCTGACGGCGAGTGCGAGTGGGGGGTCGACCTTCGGCGGCTGGAGCGGCTGCGATACGGTCTCGGGCACTACCTGCACGGTGACCATGAATGCGTCGAGGTCGGTCACGGCCACCTTCAACGTGCAGCGGTTCACCCTCACGGTCAGCAAGGGCGGGACG
>QHRX01000282.1 GCA_003221455.1 Candidatus Rokuibacteriota bacterium | reverse complement strand
TGTACGTGGTCGGGCGAGTCCGATCGATCACGGGGTGGCAGTCGACGCCGGCCTCGCCGAGTTCCTTCAGCGCGAAGTCCTTCGGCGGATCCTCGCCGAGGACGGTCGAGAAGACGACCTCGGCGCCAGCACTCTTGACGTGTCGGGCGACCACCCCCGCGCCGCCCGTGAACAGCTCGGTCCGCTCGAGCCGGACGCTGAAGGTCGGGGACTTCGGCGCCGCGCCCAGCAGCGTGCACTCGCTGTACCCGTCGATGATCGTGTCGCCGACGACGTGCACCTTGACCCCCGAGAGGTTCCGCACCGCCTTCCGAAGGTCCCCGAAGCCGACGCCCTCCGACTCCATGAGGCTCAGCAGCTTGTCGACGGCGATCTTCGGCGCCTGCAGCTCGATCAGGTTCGAGGAGGAGTACACGATGTCGCCGGGGGTGAAGACGATCTCGCCCCCGTACGTTTCGAGCGCGTCCATCTCCTCCTGGGTCCGGGGCGGGATGCCCTCCGCGAAGTACTCGTAGCCCTTCGCGAAGTAGTCCGGCCGCAGGTAGCGGATGTTGTCGATCGGCGTCGGGTTCAGGTCGACGATCACGTAGTCGACCATCTCGAGCGCGGCGAGGTTCTCGGCGCGGAGCTCCTGCGGGACGTAGGGCCGGTGGTCCGCCTTCGTGATGTGGGCATCCGCGGTCACGCTCGCGACCAGGACGTCCGCCTTCTCCTTCGCGTACATCAGATGACGGAGGTGGCCGGGGTGCACGATGTCGAAGACGCCGTGGCACATGATCACGGTCTTCGCCCGCGGCGGGGTTCCGATGACCTGGGCCAGGTCCTCCCGCGTCTTGATCTTGTGGCGAAACATGGGCCGCCTCCTACGATGTCGGCGAGAGGTAGCTGAACCAGCTCTTGGTCGCGGCCTGGATCGACTCGGGGGTCCAGAGCGGCGCCGAGCGCCAGTCGTCGATGTGCCGCAGCATGGCCGCCACCCCGTCCTCGAACGACACGACGGGCTTCCAGCCAAGGCGACGCGCGATCTTGCCGATGTCGGCCCAGGTGCAGTCGGGTTCGCCCGGACGCTTCGGCACGTGCACGACGGGACCGCCGATAAGCTCGGCTAACCGATTGATGGACTGAGGGTTGCCGGCGCCGAGGTTGAACACCTCCCCGGCGAGCGACGACTCCGCCGCCAGCAGGAAGGCGCGCGCCACGTCGGTGACGTAGACGAAGTCCCGGCGCTGGGAACCGTCGCCGACGACCGTCAGCGGTCTGCCGTTGGCCTTCTGCGCCAGGAACACGCCGAAGACGGCCCCGTACACCCCGGTAGTCCGGACCCGCGGCCCGTAGACGTTGAACATGCGGATGGAGACGACCGGGAGCCGGTAGACCCGCGTCCAGTGCAGGGCCGTCAGCTCGCCCAGGTACTTGCTGAGCGCGTACGGGTACTCCGGCCGGATGGGCGCGTCCTCCGGCGTCGGCACCTCGGCGAGGCCGAAGCACGAGGACGAGGCGGCATAGACGAACTTCTTCACCCCGGCCCGGCGGCTTCCCTCCAGCACGGCCAGGGTCCCGTTGAGGTTGGCCCGCATGTAGTCCACCGGTCGCTCGATGGACGGGACGATGTCCCCGATCCCGCCGAAGTGGAAGACCAGGTCGACCCCGTCGAACACGGGCGCCGTCGGGCCGAGGTCGCACATGTCAACCTGCTCGACGGCGAGCCGCGGGTCCGTCCGGTGCTGGCCGAGGTTCTCGAGCCGTCCGGTGGCGAGGTTGTCGATCGCACGGACCTCGAAACCCTCCGCGAGCAGGAGATCGACCATGTGGCTGCCGATGAACCCGGCGCCGCCCGTGACGATCGCACGCCTCATGCGAGCTTCGCCGCCTGGACCGCCTTGACGTTGTAGTAGCGGAGGTCCGTCATCGGATCCGGGATCTTGCCGGCCCGGAAGGCCCGGCAGAGGTCGCCGACCGCATCCTCCACCGTGCGTTTGGGCTTGAAGCCGAGCTCCCGCGCGATCTTTTCGGAGGAGATGTGGTACGAGCGCAGGTCGTTGCTCGGCGACGTCGTCACCTCGATGGGGGCCAGCTGTGGCATCTCCTGCACGACGCTCCGGCGCACCATCTCGCCGAGCTCACGCACGGTGTGATTCTCGTAGCCGCAGTTGAAGATCTTGCCGGCGATGAGGGGCGCCGGCATCGCGAGCAGATCGACGTAGAGGTCGGCGATGTCCTCGATGTGGATGTTGGGACGCTTCTGGGTGCCGCCGAAGATCGTGATCCGCCGAGTGTTCACGGCCAGGTTGGTCAGGATGTTGACGGTCAGATCGAGGCGGAGCCGGGGCGAGTAGCCGCAGACCGTCGCCGGGCGGATCGTGACCGTCGAAAAGCCGTCCGACTGGTAGCGCGCGAGAATGGGTTCGCACATCCCCTTGTACTTGTTGTAGTCGGTCAGCGGAACCAGCGGGTGATCCTCGGTGACGTTCGGCCGGTCGCTGACGCCGTACACGCTCGACGTCGAGGCGTAGATGAAGCGCCGCACGCCTGCCTCCCGGGAGACGGCGACGAGCGGCTCGAAGGCGTCGTAGTTGATCGAACGGCTGAGGGACGGGTCGAGCTCAAAGCTCGGGTCGTTCGAGATGCACGCCAGATGAACCACGGCGTCCATTCCCCGGAGGGACGCGCGCAGGAGGTCCGGATCCCGGATGTCGCCGCGGATCTCCGCGAGGGCGGGGTGCCCCTTCGGGAGCACGTCGTCGCCGAAGAGGTACAGGTCGAGCACCGTGACCCGATACCCCGCCGCCAGCAGTTTCGGGACGAGGACCGCACCGACGTAGCCGGCGCCCCCGGTCACGAGCACGGATTTGATCTCGGCGTTCACGCGCGCATCTCCCGGTCAGGCCCCGTCGTCGAGCCGAGTCGGAGGCGCCACCAGAGCCGCGCCACCGTCGTCAGCGCGCGCGCCGCGTTCCCCAGCGTCACCGCCTTCGACCGCCCGTGGGCGCGCTCCTGGTGAACGAGGCCGACTTCGACGAACGAGCAGCCCCGTCGCAGGGCCTGGATCAGCATTTCGGCGAGAAAGAAGAAGCCCCGGGTCGTCGTCGGCAGCGACCGCGCCAGGACCGTGGCGTATACGCACGGACCTTGATAATAGCGCAACTCCTGCCCGAACAATAGGTTCATCAGCGCGGTCGAGCCGCGCGTCAGCAGCCGACGATACCAGGGGCGCGCGCCCGGGTTCGCGTGGTAGGGCACGACGATGTCCGCGGAGCCGACGGCGGACAGGATGCGCC
>QHRX01000281.1 GCA_003221455.1 Candidatus Rokuibacteriota bacterium | reverse complement strand
CGTCCCGTCGCTCGCCGGCCAGTTGAAGGCGCCCTGGGACGGCGCGGCGGGAGCTCTCGTTCGTGCTGGGGCGACGGGGGCGACGGCCGCCCCTCGGGGGCCGGCGCCTGCGCGGACACGCCCTGCGTCGGCTCCGGCGACGGGCCGCGGCGGGCCACCGCCTGGCCTCACGGGCGAGCCGCCCACTTCGCCCGAGCCGCCGTCGCCGCCTCGGCCGGTGTGCAGGGAGCTCCACTCCCTCAGCCTGTCATGGCCCCATCGGCCCAGAGTGAACACGGCGCCAGCCGTCGCGAGCCCGGCAGCGCCGGCGCGGCCGGCCAGCATCGCCGGATAGTACACGTCGGCGAGGGAGAGATGGACGGCGCCGGCCATCATTGCGGCGGCGACGGACGGGATGTGCCAGGTCAGGAAGAGAAAGACGAGGGATCCGCCCATGACGTAGAAGAACGGGATCGGGCTGAACCCTCCCCGCCCGAGGACCGGCCCCCACCGCGCGGCGATCCCCATGCCGACGCCCATGATCAGGTAGAGGACGAAGAGTTTGACGCCGATGCTCGCGACGTAGCTCAGATAGCGCTCGGTGAAGAACTGCGTCCAGCGGGCGCCCGAGAAGCCGACGAAGAGGATGCCCGCGCCGATCACGATGAAGCTCTCGACGAGCGCCACGAGGAGCTGGGCCGCGATGATGGCGAAGGAGACGACGACCACGAGCGCCGTCAGCGCGGCCACGAGGCTCGGGAAGACGCCCTCGAGGATGCCCAAGCCCTCGACGGCGTTCAGGATCTTGTTGGCGAGGGCGAGGCCCTGGTCGAAGACCCCGCTCGGGCTCAAGTCGGCGACGCCGGAGGCCGCGGCGCCGGCCTGCGTGAAGCCTCGGATGATCGCGCGGGTCCAGGCCGTGCCGTTCAGCAGGAACGCGTAGAAGAAGCCCACGGCGAGCACCTTCCGGAGGAGGGCCGTGACCACGCCGAGACCGTCCTCACGGTCGACGACCCACCAGATCGCTGACCAGACGAGCTCGATCGCGACCAGCGTCCAGAAGACCGACTGGGCGATCGGCAGGAGCGCGCTGAACCACGCCGCGGACACCGATTCGTAGTCCCGTACGATATCGTTGAGGATCGTCGAGCTCATTCGGTCACCTCACCGGAGGCGCGGGCGTCTCGGCCGCTCAGCGCCGACTCCCTTCCGGGCGGCGCCGCGCGAACCCCCTCGCAGCCAGCCGGGCTCGGCGAGTCCCACGGCGGATCCGCGGCGCGACCGGACGGCGCGCCGACAGGGAGGCGGAGCACCGTGCGGCACAAGGGTCTCATGTCGTTCCTGTCCGTTAGCGCCCGGGCCCTATGCCTCGCCGGGCGCCCGGCGTGGCGGCCTCCAGCGGCGGGGCCTCGGCGTTGCCATTCCGGATCCACTCGCTCTGCGTCGCCGCCCGCTGCGCCTCCCGATTGGTCTGGGCCGCCATGTAGACGTTCTGGGCGTTGATCTGCGCCATGACGAGCTGGCGGAGCTGAACCAACTGCTGGAGCTGTTCGGCGGCCATCATGTTGCCGACCTGGAGGGCCTGCATCCGGCCCTCGGCGCTCTCGCTCATCGCCTGGAGGGCCTGGATCCGACCCTGCTCCGTCGCGAAGCCCTCGCCGTGGAGGCGAACGGAATTGAGCGTGCCGCGCAGGGTGTCGAGGGTCGTCCGGGTCCACAGCTCGTACTCGCCCGACCAGTCGGTCACGGGGCGATAGCCCGGGTACCGCTGCCGGAAGAGGCCGTCGACGTTCGCCATCGTGTAGGCGATCGCCCGCTCCTGGTCGATGACCGCGCCGAGCCGCAGGAGCCGGGGCTGGGCGTCCGTGTCCCAGAGCCCGCGGCTGAAGCCCTTCGTGTTCTGGACCATGGTCTCGAGCTGTCTCACCTGGTTCGCGATCATCTGGACTTCGTTGATGACGGACTCGATCGTCTTCAAGGCCGTC
>QHRX01000007.1:11608-86880 GCA_003221455.1 Candidatus Rokuibacteriota bacterium | reverse complement strand
CGCGCTCCTTCCGCCGGACATCCGGGTGCTGGACGCCGACGAGGTCGAGGCGCCCTTCGACGCGCGACGGGCGGCGCGCGGCAAGCGGTATGCCTACGTCATCGACAACGGGGAGATCCCGATGCCCCTCACGCTGCGCTACGCCTGGCACGTCCGCGGCGCGCTCGACCTGGCCGCGATGCGCGCCGGCCTGACCGCGCTCCGTGGCCGCCACGACTTCTCCGCGTTCTGCGCGGCCCCCGGCCGGGACCGCGAGCCGACCTGCACGGTCCGCTCGATCCGTGTCGTCCGGGGCAAGCGGCTCGTCGGGATCTTCCTCTCCGCCGACAGCTTCCTGCATCACATGGTGCGGAACATCGTCGGGAGCGCGGTCGAGGTGGGGCTCGGGCGTCAGGAGCCGTCGTGGCTCGGGCGCGTGCTCGCGGCGCGAGACCGCACGCTCGCGGGGGCGACGGCGCCCGCCCACGGGCTCGTGCTCGTGCGCGTCCTCTATCCACGCTCTGCTCCCGACGGCAGCGCGGGCCTGTCGAGCCGGCGCGGGTGAGGCGCGGGCGGACGAGCCCGGCCCCCGTTCTCCAGCTTCCCGGTCGATCCGGGCGGCCGGGGCCGAGCTCGGGTTCCCGACGTCCTGCACGCCGGGGGGGGCTCGCCTCCTCGCCGACCAGGAAGATGGCGAGCAACTCGTCTTCACCGAGGTCCTGATCCCGCGCCGCCGGCGGGTCGGGCTCCAGAGCGAGGGCGTCGAGCCCCCGGCCGCGCGATCGGTCTGCTCGACTAGCCTCCCGGCCGGCGCCCCCGGCGGGCGCGGCCGGGGCGGGTACAATACGGGCATGCGGACGTTCCTCCGGCTCCGGGGCGACCAGTTCGAAGAGGTGAAGCGGGAGGTCGTGCGCGAGCAGCCGCTCACGGTCTACGTCAACGGCGAGCGGTTTCTCACTCTCCTCTGCTCGCCGATGCAGTTGGAGGCGCTGGTCGTGGGCTACCTGTGGATGGAGCAGGTGGTCACGGCCCTCGGCGAGATCGTGGGGCTCGAAATCTCGGAGGTGGACGGCCGGGCGGCGGTCACGCTCACGCGGCCGGTCGCGCTACCGACCGAGCGGGTCCTCACCTCCGGGTGCGGTGGTGGCATCACGTTCCGGATCGACCACCGGCTCTTCCCGAAGCGCCGCTCGTCGCTGCGGGTGCCGGCCGAGGCCCTCGCGGAGCGGATGAAGGACCTGTTCGCGGCCGCCGTGCACTACCAGCGCTCGCGGGGGATTCACGGCGCGGCCCTGTCCGACGGCGAGCGCCTGCTGGTCGTGGCCGAGGACGTCGGGCGGCACAACGCGGTCGACAAGGTCAAGGGCGAGGCGCTGCTCCAGGGGATCCCCACCGAGGACCTCATCTTGCTCTCCACCGGCCGCATCTCGTCGGAGATGCTGCTCAAGGCGGCGCGCATGGGCGTGCCGCTGGTGGCCTCCCGCACGTCGCCGACCGAGATGGCGGTGGGCCTGGCCGAGCAGCTCGACATCACCGTGTGCGGCTACGTCCGCCCCGGCTCGCTCGACCTCTACTGCGGCCACGCGCTCGACGCGGAGGCGGTGCCCCCCGCCTGATCGTTGCCGGCGCCGCCGGACCTCGATCGCTCCCGCATCGCGGCGGCGCCGCGGGGCATCGTCACGACCTGTCCGGGGGAGGGCGCGCGGGAGGGCTCGCACGAGGCGGGTGGCGCGTCGTGGTATGATCCGGCCGGCGGGTCCTGTCTCGATGGCCGAGCTGCCGGCCCTGGCCGGCGCGGAGGAAAGAGCCATGGACGTCACGCGGCGGGATTTCTTCCGGTTGTCGGCGAGCGCGGCGGCTGGCACCGCGGTCGGCGGCCTCGCCGGCCTCGGGGTCGATCTGAGCCCCGCGGTCGCGCGGGCCCAGGCGCTCCGCATCAAGGACGCCAAGGCGGTGCCGAGCGTGTGCCCGTACTGCGCCGTCGGCTGCGGCACCCTGGTCCACACGGTCGAGGGCACGATCGTAAACATCGAGGGCGATCCCAAGAGCCCGGTCAGCGAGGGGACCCTCTGTCCCAAGGGCGCCGCGACCTACCAGCTCCACGTCAACCCCAATCGCGCCACCCGAGTCCTCCATCGCGCCCCCGGCGCGACCGAGTGGGAGGTGTGGGATCTCGAGCGGGCGCTCGACCGCGCCGCCGAGCTCGTGAAGAAGACGCGAGACGAGACGTTCGTCGAGCGCACCGCCGACGGCCGGCCGCTCAACCACACGCTCGCGATCTTCTCGCTGGGCGGCGCCACCATGGACAACGAGTGGAACCACGTCCAGCAGAAGCTTCTGCGCGGCCTGGGGGTGGTGGCCATCGAGAATCAGGCCAGGATCTGACACAGCTCTAGCGTCCCCGGTCTGGGGGTGCGACTCGGACGCGGCGCGGCGACGACCTTTCCCCGGAACCTCACCGAGGCCGACTGCATCGTCGTCGAGGGCTCCAACATGGCAGAGTGCCACCCAGTGGCGTTCCGCTGGGTCATGAAGGCCAAGCTGCGGGGGGCGAAACTCATCCACGTGGACCCGCGCTTCACGCGGACGAGCGCGATGGCGGATATCCACGCCCCGATCCGCGCGGGCTCGGACATCGCGTTCCTGGGCGGGCTCATCAACTATACGATCCAGCACGAGAAGTACTTCAAGGAGTACGTCGTCAACTACACGAACGCCGCCACGCTCGTGCGCGAGGACTTCAAGGACACCGAGGACCTGGACGGCGTCTTCTCCGGGCTCAAGCCGTACACCGGCGATCCCCTCAACGGCTTCGTCGGCCAGTACGCCACGGAGTCCTGGCAGTACGAGCGCGCGCCCGCCGACGGCCAGCCGGCGGCCCCCGGCCCGGAGTCGCCGTTCGACGCGCTGGTCCGCGAGAATCTGAAGCCGCCGCCGCTCCGGGACCCGACCCTCGCGCACCCGCGCACCGTCTTCCAGATCCTCAAGCGGCACTTTAGCCGCTACACGCCCGCGATGGTCGAGCGGGTCACCGGGTGCCCGCGGGCGACCTTCCTGAAGGTCGCCGAGGCGATCACCGCCAACTCGGGCCCCGACAAGACGACGGCATTCTGCTACGCCGTGGGCTGGACCCAGCACACCTACGGTCCCCAGATGATCTCCTGCTGCGCGCTCCTCCAGCTCCTGCTCGGCAACATCGGACGGCCGGGCGGCGGCGTCATGGCGCTCCGGGGCCACGCCACGATCCAGGGCTCCACCGACGTCCCGACCCTCTACCACTCGATCCACGGCTACATGAACGCCCCGTCCGTTCTGAGGAAGCACGACACCCTCGCGGACTACCTCCGCGCCGAGACGCTGGCGACGAGCTACTGGGCGAACCAGCCCAAGTTCATGGTGTCCTACCTGAAGTCCATGTACGGTGCGGCCGCCACCAGGGACAACGACTACGGCTACGGCTGGCACCCGCGGATCAGCGGCGATCATTCGCACCTGCCGATGATGGTCGCGATGGCCGACGGCAAGGTCCGGGGCATGTTCGCGATGGGGCAGAACCCCGCGGTGGGCGGACAGAACGCCCGCGTGCAGCGCCGCGCCCTCGCCAAGCTGGAGTGGCTCGTGGTCAAGGACAACTTCGAGACCGAGACCGCCGCCTTCTGGTACAACTCGCCGGAGGTCAAGAGCGGCGAGCTCAAGACCGCCGACATCAAGACCGAGGTCTTGTTCTTCCCGTCGGCGCAGGTGGCCGAGAACGACGGCAGCTTCACCAACACCCAGCGGCTGATCCAGTGGCACCACAAGGCCGCCGACCCGCCCGGCGACTGCCGATCCGACATCTGGTTCACGTACCATCTCGGCCGGCGGCTCAAGGCCCTCTACGCCCGGAGCACGCTCCCGCGCGACGCCGGCTTCAAGGCGCTCCTCTGGGACTACGACCGCGACACGCCGCCCGCGGACTCACGCATCAAGGACGAGCCGGATACGCTCAAGGTCCTGAAGGAGATCAACGGGTACGAGACGGCCACGGGCGCCCACCTGAAGAGCTTCGCCGAGCTGAAGGACGACGGGTCGACGACCTGCGCCTCCTGGATCTACTGCGGGGTCTTCCCGGCGCCCGGCCAGAACCGCGCGGCCAGCCACACCCCCGATCCGCCGGGCGGACCGGACACGCACCTCGGCTGGGCCTACGCGTGGCCCGCGAACCGCCGCGTCATGTACAACCGCGCCTCGGCGCGGCCCGACGGGGCGCCGTGGAGCGAGCGGAAGCGGTACGTCTGGTGGGACGGCCAGAAGTGGACGGGCCGCGACGTGCCGGACTTCCCGACCGGGAAGGCGCCCGGCACGCCCGGCAAGCCCGGCGGGATCGGCCTCGACGCGCACTCCGGGGCGGACCCGTTCATCATGCGGCCCGACGGCAAGGGGTGGCTCTTCAGCCCCGCCGGGCTCCTCGACGGGCCGCTCCCGACCCACTACGAGCCCGCCGAGTCGCCGGTGGCGAACCCCCTCTACAAGCAGCAGGCGAGCCCGGTGCTGAAGTACTGGAAGCGCGGGGACAACGAGCTCGCGGCCGTAGGGGACGCCCGCTTCCCGCACGTCCTCACGACCTATCGGCTGACCGAGCATCACCTCACGGGCGTCATGAGCCGGTGGCTCCCGTGGCTCGCCGAGCTCCAGCCGGAACTCTTCGTCGAGCTCTCGCCCGAGCTGGCCGCGGAGCACGGGATCCGGAACCTCGACTGGGTCACCATCCGCACGCCCCGCGGCTCGGCGCGCGCCAAGGCGCTGGTCACGGGGCGGATGCGTCCGCTCACGGTCAACGGCAAGACGATCCACCAGGTCGGGATGCCGTGGCACTGGGGCTACCAGGGGGTGGTCACGGGGGACGTGGTGAACGATCTCTCGGCCCTCGTCGCCGACCCCAACGTGTCGATCCACGAGAGTAAGGCCTTCGTCTGCAGCGTGGAGAAGGCCTGATGCCAGAGCCGATGGGGTTCTTCACCGATACGACGGTCTGCATCGGCTGCAAGGCGTGCGAGGTCGCGTGCAAGGAGTGGAACCAGCTCCCGTCGACCGACGGCGGCGCCAACACGCTCAGCGGTCACAGCTACGACAACACCCGCCAGCTCGACGGCATCCACTGGCGGCACGTCAAGTTCGTCGAGCAGTTCGCCGCGGACCGCGAGGGCGGCCGCTGGCTCATGATGAGCGACGTCTGCAAACACTGCGTCCAGGCGGGGTGCCTGGAGGTCTGCCCGACCGGCGCCATCATCCGGACCGAGTTCGACACCGTGGTCATCCAGTCGAACGTCTGCAACGGCTGCCGCGACTGCATCGCCGCCTGCCCGTTCGGCGTGATCGGCACCAACCCGGTCTCGGGGACGGCCCAGAAGTGCACGCTCTGCTACGACCGGATGCAGGTCGGGCTCACCCCGGCCTGCGCCAAGGCCTGCCCGACCGAGTCGATCAAGTTCGGGCCGATCGCGAGCCTACGGCGGACGGCGCGGGCGCGGGTCGAGAGGCTCCAGGGGCAGGGGCGGACCCGGGCCTACCTCTACGGCGACGACGAGACGATCCTCGGCGGGCTCAACTCGTTCTACCTGCTCGAGGACCGGCCGGAGGTGTACGGGCTCCCGGCCGCCCCCAAGCTGCCCTCCCGGAACCTCGTGCCGGGCTCGCTCTGGTCCGGCCTCGGCGCGCTGCTGGTCGGGCTCGTGGGGCTCGTGAGCTTCCGCCAGCGCCGGATGGAAGAGAACGGGGCAACGCGCGGCGAAGGCAGACGGAATGTCTGACACCTTCTTCACGGCGCCGCCGCACTGGCAGTGGCTCGTGATCCTCTACTTCTTCTTCGGCGGCCTCGCCGGGGGAAGCTATCTGATCGCGGTGCTCGCCGACTTCTTCGGCGACGCCTCGGACCGCGGGCTGGCCCGGCTCGGCTACTACGTGGCGCTGCCGGCCGTCGGCATCGGCGGCCTGCTGCTGATCGGGGACCTGACCCGGCCCGAGCGCTTCTGGCACATGCTCGTCATGTCCGAGCGCGGGTGGCCGATCCTGAAATACTGGTCGCCGATGTCGGTGGGGTCGTGGGGGCTGCTGGCCTTCGGCGGCCTGGCGTTCCTGTCGTTCCTGGGCGCGCTCGCCGAGTCGGGCCGGGCACCGGCTGCGCTCTCCGTGCTGCGGCACGGGCCCCTGGCGCGGCTGATCGCCGGGCTCGGCGGGCTCGGCGCCTTCTTCCTCGCCGGGTACACGGGCGTCCTGCTCGCCGTCACCAACCGGCCGGTCTGGTCCGACACGCCCCTGCTGGGCTTCCTCTTTCTCGTGTCGGCCAACTCGATCGCGGCGGCCGCGCTGATCCTGCTGGGCCGCTGGCAGGGCGTCGGCTCATCCTCGATGGCCCGACTCGCCCGTATGGACCGGTGGCTCATCGTGCTCGAGCTCCTGGCGCTCATCGCCTTCGTCCTGTCGCTCGGCCCGGTGGCGCGGGTATGGGTGAGCGCCTGGGGCGTTCTCCTTCTCGGCGTGGTTCTCGCCGGCCTGGTGGCGCCGCTGGCGCTCCACTGGCGGCCGGACCTGCTCGGCAGCCTGACCGCGCCCGCGGCGGCGGTCCTCGTGGTCGTCGGCGGCTTCATGCTCCGCGTCGTGATCGTGCTGGCCGCGGAGGCGGTCTAGCCATCAGGTCCGCGCGGCTCCTGCTCCTGCCCCTCGTCCTCACCGGGGCCTTGGCCTGCCGGAGCCCCGAAGCGACGCGGACGCGCGGCGGCGGGCCCGGCGCCGACATCGGAAACCGCGACGCCGTCGTCCAGCTGCACGAAGGCTCGCGGCCCTTCTACGGAACACCGCTCCGCGGCGCGGGCCGCTAGCCTCCCGCCCGCGGCCACCGGTGAGAGTTCCGGAGCACGCCCGCCAGCGCCTCGAGCGCCTCGGTCGCGGCACCCCTGAGTGGCGGTCCTGGCTCCGGTTGCTCGAGGCGACGATCGCCGCGGTGAACGACTCTGCGTGGGACACGATCGCGCCGCAGCTCGACCCGGCGCGACCCGAGACCGCCCCCATCCTGGCCGGAGCCGAAATCGCCGTCGACCGCTCCCTCGGGCGGCGGTGGGTGCGGCGTCTGCTGGAGGCGGCCGCTCGCGAGGGCGGGCGGGCCGCCGGGTCGCTCGGCCCTGCGGCCTCCGCCCTTGATCCCCACGAGTTCCTCCAGGTGGTCGTCGGCCAAGACACGGACGCCCTTACCCGCCTGGCCGCGGGCGCCGGCGCCGACCCGAAGGCTCTGGCGGCCCTCGGCGGGCTCGCGGCGATGCCTCTCCTCCAGGCGTGCGCTCGCCGGCTCGCCGACCAGTTGCCCGAGGCGTGGTCCTACGGCTACTGCCCGCTGTGCGGGGCGTGGCCGGCCCTGACCGAGGTGCGCGGCCTGTCGCCGAGCCGGCGGCTCCGCTGCGCGCGCTGTGGCGGTGACTGGCGGGCGGAATGGCGCTCCTGCGTGTACTGCGGCGAGACCGATCACGCGCGTCTGGGCTCCCTCGTGTCGGACTCGCACGGCGAGACGCGGAAGGTCGATACCTGCGCGGCGTGCCGCGGCTATCTCAAGACGGTGACCACGCTCGCGCCGTCGCCGGCCGACACGGTAGCGCTCGAGGACCTGGGCACGGTCGACCTCGACGTGGCCGCGCTCGAGCGTGGCTACGCGCGGCCGGATCGGCCCGGCTACATCGTCCATGCGCGGCTCGTCGACGGCCGGACGCGGCTCGCCAGGGCGCCGCGCTGGCATCGCGTCGTGCGCCCGCGGCCGTGAGCGGTCGCGACCGGTCCGGCTCGGGGGCGGGGGCGCGCCCGGCGGAGTTCTGCCGTCGGCTCCTCGCCGCGGTCGCCGCCTCGGAGGGGCGACAGAAGCGCCGGAAGCGGGATACCACGCCCGACGCGATCGGCACCGAACTCAAGCGCGGCCTGCTGGAACTCGCGGTCCGGGAAGACCCGGCGCCGGAGGACTTCGAGGCCTGGCTGCTCGAGCAGTGCCTCGAGGCCGGCCGCGGCGGTGGCGGCGTGAGAGCGATCGCGCTCGGCATCTTCGAGGAGTGGCGCCTGGCTCGGGCCTCGCCGGCCCTCGGCCGGTGGCTCGCCGAGGGGGCACCCTCCGACGACGCCGCCGGGTGAGGCGGGCTCCCCGGCACGGTCCCCACGTGCGTGCCTGGCGGGTCTGCCCGGCGGCGGGGCCTCGCCGGCCTCGGCCTCAGCGGAACCGGGGGATGATGTGCTTGGCGAAGAGTTCGATCTGGCGCACTTCCTCCTCCCACGGCATGAAGCCCTGATCGAAGAACCAGCCGAACCACTCGAGCGTGCCCCCGCCGCCGAGGGACTGGAGGTCGTCGACCTCGGCGCGCACCTGCTCCGGTGTCCCCGCCAACGCGTACTTCACGGCGCGCATCCGCTCGACGGTCCACTCCGCCGGCGGCAGCGCCGTATAGGGCTCGAGCGGGTAGCGGGTGGCGTCCTCGGGTGTCCGGAAGGCCTCCCAGAAGCCGAAGCCGCCGAAGTAGGAGTTGAAGCCGGCGTAATTCGTGTCACGGAGGAGAGCGACCGCCTCGGCCTCGGTCCGCCCGAAGTGGACCGCGCGGAAGGCCCCGACGCTCTCGCCCGGGCGGAGCCGTCGCCCGGCCGCTTCCCCCACTTCCTGGTAGACCCGGCAGAGGCGACGGAACTCGGGCGGGTAGGCGACGAGGATCCAGGGGACGATTCCGGACTGGGCCGTGTAGCGGATCGTCGTCTCGCTCACGGAGAAGGGCTGGAACATCGGTGGGTGGGGTTCCTGATAGGGCCGGGGGATGACGCAGATCTTGCGGAGTACCCCCTGGTCGTCGATCTCGCCCGGCGCACCGTACTGTCGGGTCCACTCGGCGACCGGCCAGCGCCGGATGCCCTCCGCGTAGGGGAAGGGGACCTTGTAGTATTGACCGTTGAACTCGAAGGTCTCCTCGGTCCAGGCCTTCTTGATCACCTGGACCGCCTCCTCGTACACCCGCCGGTTGTGCTGATCGATCGCGGAGCCGTCCATCGGCGCCCCCGTGACGTGGTACTGCTGGCCGAGGACGTTGACCCACCGATCCTGGTAGCCGCGGGCGAAGCCGGCGTAGAGCCGTCCCCGGGTCAGATGGTCGAACACGGCGAGCTCCTCGGCGGCCCGGATCGGGTCCCAGGCGGGGAGGACCAGTCCGAGCGGCGCAAACTTGATGCGCTTGGTCCGGGCGGCGAGGTCCGCGTACAGGAGCAACGGGGCGACCGAGGCCTCGTATCCTTCCGAGTGGAAGTGGTGCTCGGTCGTCGCGAAGACATCGAAGCCGGCGTCGTCGGCGAGGACCGCGAGCTTCCGCAACTCGTCCAGCATCTGCTGGTAGCGCTCGTTGTTCCGACCGATCGGCCGGAATCTCTTCCGATCCTCGAGGGTGCCGGGCACCGTGGGGAGAACGAAGAGCATGAATTTCATGGGGCACCTCCGGGCGTATCGGGGCTCACAACCTGTGGGAGCACTCCAGGGGCCCGATCTGAAGGCATGCCTCGCTCCGAGACGGGGTGGACGTGGAACAGGGTGGCGCCACTCTATGCCGCGGCCGGGAGGCTGTCAACGGCCGTCGGGGCCATCGTTCTTGACCGCTTTGCTCGCGGTGTGATACAAGTGCGCGTTGTCATGTTCCCGGTCCGTGCCTTTCCCACACCGCCTCTGGAGGGCTCATGGCGCAAACCCTTGGGTTCATTGGACTGGGGATCATGGGCCGGCCGATGGCCAAGAATCTGCTCAAGGGGGGTTATCCCCTGGTTGTCCACAGTCGCAGCAAGGGGCCTGTCGACGATCTGACCGCCGCGGGCGCCCGCTCGGCTCCCTCTCCCAAGGCGGTGACCGAGCAGGTCGACCTCCTGATCACCATGCTGCCGAACTCTCCCGACGTCGAGCTGGTCGCGCTCGGCCCGCAGGGGATCCTCGAGGGGGCTCACTCTGGTCTCATTTATGTCGATATGTCAACGATTTCACCAATTGTCTCTCAGAAAATAGATAAGGCCTTGGCGGCTCGGGGCGTCAAGATGCTGGATGCCCCCGTCTCCGGCGGCGAGCGGGGCGCGGTCGAGGGCACCCTGTCGATCATGGTCGGCGGCGACAAGCCGACGTTCGACCTCGTCCTGCCGATCTTCCAGGCCATGGGCAAGACGATCACGCATCTCGGCCCCTTGGGCGCCGGTGGCTTCACGAAGCTCGCTAACCAGATCATCGTGGCCGTGAACCTCACGGCGCTCGGCGAGGCGCTCACCCTGGCCAGGAAGGCCGGGCTCAACCGCGAGCTGACGCTCAAGGCGCTCGGCGGCGGCCTCGCGGGCTCGCGCTGCCTCGAGCAGAAAACGCCCAACTACCTCTCGAACACCTACAACCCCGGCTTCCGGGTCGACCTCCACTTCAAGGACCTCGGCCTGATCATGGAGTCGGGTCGTGCGTTGGGGGTCCCGCTGCCGACGACGGCGCTAGTGCAAGAGCTCTTCGCCGCGCTCCGGGCGCGCGGCCGGGGGGGGCTCGACCACTCCGCGGTCATCACGCTGCTCGAAGACCTCGCGAGCGGGACGTGAGGGCCACCGTCGACCGGGCCGGGCTCGATTCGGAGAGCCGCACGCCCCACATCAAGATCCGGCGCGTCCGCAAGGGCGACCTGTCGAAGGTCCGGGACGTCACCGAGCAGGCCTTCGGGGACTACTTCGAGCGGCTGCTCGGCACCCGCCCGCGTCAGGTCTTCGGCGGCGCCCAGTACGTCCACCACCGCTGGCTGATGGAACCGTGGGGCTGCTTCGTCGCCGAGGAGAACGACGGGAAGATCATCGGCGCGGTCGTCGCCGTGATGTGGGGCACGGTCGGGCTCGTGGGGCCGCTGGCGGTGCTGACCAACTACCAGAACCAGGACATCGGCCAGCAGCTCCTGCGGGCGGCGCAGGAGTTCTTCGACGAGAACCGGGCGGCGCTGACGGGCGTCGTGACGTATCCGTCGAGCCCCCGGCACCTCTACCTGTACCACAAGTTCGGCTACAAGCCGAAGAGCCTGGTGGCGATCATGATCCGCGCCGTCGACCGGCTGCCCGCCGGCGGCCCGCCCCGGGCGGCGAAGTCGTCGCTCGCCGTGCGCCGCTTCTCCGCGCTGGAGGAGTCGAAGAAGAAGTCGATGCTGCTGAAGGTCCGCAAGATCACGAACGGGATCTATCGCGGCCTCGACCTCGGCAAGGAGATCGAGATCGTCGACGGGCTGGCGCTCGGCGACACGTTCCTCCTCGAGAGCGGCCGAGAGCTGGTGGGCTTCGCGGTGGTCCACACGCCTGGCGTCAGCGAGGCGCCGCTCGGCTCGCTCTACGTCAAGTACCTGGCGATCGACCGGGCGCTCCGGAAGGCGGAGCACTTCGACCACTTCCTGAGCGCGCTCGAGCACGTCGCCCGGGAGATGGGCCTCGGACGCCTGATCGTCCCTGTCTACAGCGCGTACTTCGCCGCCTACCAGACACTGGTTGAGCGCGGATACCAGATCGACTACACGATGGTCCGGATGAAGCGGGGGAAGCAGGAGGACTACGAGGACCCCGACGACTTCGTGCTCGACGACTGGCGCTGAGGGAAGGCCGCCGCCAGCCATGCTCGCAGGGTTCGCCACGCCGGAGGGGACCGATGCCTACGCCCGGCGCCTGGCGGCGCGCGCCGCCCCCGGTCATTTCCGGGCGCTCGACGGCCGCCGCGCCTCGAGCCTGGGGATCGGGACCTACCTGGGGGGCGAGGAGGCCGCGACCGACGCCGCCTACCGCGACGCCGTGGTGGCGGCCGTCGCGGGCGGCGTCAACGTCATCGACACCGCGGTGAACTACCGCTTCCAGCGGAGCGAACGCGCCATCGGGCAAGCGCTGGCGGCGCTGGTGGGCGCCGGCACGGTCCGGCGCGAGGACGTGATCGTCGCGACCAAGGGCGGATTCATCCCGTTCGACGGCGGGGTGCCGCCCGACCCGCACCGCTACCTCACGGAGACCTACGTCCGGCCCGGCATCCTCGAGCCGCGGGACGTGGTGGCGGGCTCCCACTGCATGACGCCGCGCTACCTGCGGGACCAGATCGACCGCAGTCGCGCGAATCTCGGTCTCGAGACGATCGACGTCTACTACGTCCACAATCCGGAGATGCAGCTCGGCGAGGTGGATCGCGCCGAGTTCGACGCCCGGATACGGGCGGCGTTCGCCGCGCTCGAGGAGGCGGTGGCGGAGGGCAAGCTCCGGCAGTACGGGACCGCGACCTGGAATGGCTACCGGCAGCCGGCCGCCGCGCCCGACCAGCTCGAGCTGGCCGAACTGGTGCGGGCGGCCCGCGAGGTCGCCGGCGCCGACCATCACTTCAAGGTGATCCAGCTCCCCTACAACCTGGCGATGCCGGAGGCCTTCACGCGTGCCAACCAGCGGGTCGGCGCCGACACGCTGCCCGTGCTCCAGGCCGCCGAGCGGCTCGGTGTGTACGTGATGGCGTCGGCCTCGATCTACCAGGGCCAGCTCGCCCGGAACCTGCCGCCCCTCATCGGGGATTTTCTCCCCGGGCTGCGCACGGACGCGCAGCGCGCCCTCCAGTTCGTCCGCTCGACGCCCGGCATCGGGACCGCGCTGGTCGGCATGAAGAGCGTTGCGCACGTCCACGAAAACCTCGAGCTCATCGCCGCTCCCGCCGTCCCCTGGGAGCAGTTCCAGCGCCTGTTCAGCGCGGTCTGACGGACCGCGGCGCCCGGCCCGGGCACGCCCGATGGAGCTGATCGGCTGCGCGGACGCGGCGGAGCTGGCGCGGCGCGCCGCGGACGCGGTCGGCGAGCGGGTCCGGGCAGAGCCGGCACTCGCGATCGCGATGCCGGCCGGGCGCACCCCCCGCGGCATGTACGCCGCCCTGCGGGAACTTCACCGGCGAGGTGGCGTCGACTTCGCACGGATGCGCGTGTTCGCCGTCGACGAGCTCTCCCCGCCGGCGCCACTCGACGGCTACTTCTGGCGGCAGCTCACGGCGGAGTTCCTGTCGTGGGCGGGGATCCCGCCCGCGCAGTGCACCCGGTTCCGAGTCGAGGCGCCGGACCTCGTGGCCATGTGCGCGGAGTACGAGCGGGCCATCGCCAGCGCCGGGGGGCTCGACGTCGTGATGCTCGGCCTCGGCTGGAACGGCCACCTCGCGTCGAACGAGCCGGGGGCGCCCTTCGACTCTGCGACGCGACCGGTCCGGCTGCTCGCCGAGACCGTGCGCTACATCCTGACCGATGAGGTGCGGCAGGGCGCGGTCGCCGAGGCGGCGGTCACCCTCGGCCTCCGCACGATCATGGCCGCCCGCGAGGTGATCGTGCTCGTCAGCGGCGCCGCCAAGCGGGGACCGCTCGCGGCGATGCGCGCGGGCGCGGTGACCCCGGCCGTCCCTGCGTCGATCCTGCAAACGCACCCGCGCTGCCTGGTCCTTGCGGACCGGGAGGCGCTCGGGTAGCGTGGGGGCCGTGATCCGACTCGAGCCCGACCGTGCCCGGGCCCTCGGTGTCCGTCCCAGCGTCTCCGCGATCATCCTCGACCGGCGCCGCGGGCTTCTCCTCCAGCAGCGATCGGACGGGGGGCAGTGGGGCCTTCCCGGTGGATCTGTCGAGATCGGCGAGTCGGTGCGCGCGGCGACGGCGCGCGAGGTGCGCGAGGAGACCGGGCTCGAGGTGACGATCCGGCGCCTCGTCGGGGTCTACAGCGATCCGGAGCTCCAGGTGATCCGGTACCCGGACGGCAACGTATGGCATTACGTGAACCTCTGCTTCGAGTGCGTCGTGCGCGCCGGCGAGCTCCAGACGTGCAGCGAGACCTTGGCGCTCCGGTTCGTCTCGCCGCGCCGCCTGCCCGCCACGCTGCTGCCCAACCACCGCGTGCGGATTCGCGACGCGGTCGCGCGGCGCGGCGCCCCGTTCATCCGATGACGACGGGGACCGAGCAGCCCCGGAGCGGGCGCGCCGAGGCGATCCGGCGCGTCCACCACGTCGGGATCGTCGTGCGGCGCCTCGACGAGGCGTACGGCTTCTACCGCGACGCGCTCCGGCTGCCGCTGGTCAGGGAGGCGATGGTCCCGGACCAGGGCGTGCACGCGGCGCTGCTCGCGGCCGGCGAGAGCGAGGTCGAGCTGCTCGAGCCGATCGCGCCGGGTGGCGTCCAGCGGTTCCTGGACACGCGGGGCGAGGGGCTGCACCACGTCTGCTTCGAGGTTCCAGACGTCGAGCGCGCGCTCCAGGCCTTCGCGGCGCAGCAGGTGGAGCTCATCGACCGTGTGCCGCGTCCGGGGCTGGCGGGCCGGATCGGGTTCCTGCACCCGAGGGCCTGCGCGGGCGTGCTCGTGGAGCTGACCACGCCCTCGCCGGGCGCCCCCGCGCCGGACGCGTGGCTCCGGCTCAAGCGCCTGGTGATCGGCGTCAGCGATCCCCGGCGCACGGCGCGGCTGTTCCAGGAGCTGTTCGGGCTGCCGGAGGTCGCGATGAACGGCGGCCCCCGGACGATGCTGGCGGTTGGCCGCGGGTCGCTCCTGATGGTCCCCGCCGACGAGGTCGGCGGCGCGGCGGGGATGGTCGCGCTGTCGCTGATCGCCACGGACTTCCCGGCCATCATCGCCGGGCTCGAGCGGGCGGGCGCCCGCCTCCTCAAGGGGACGGGCGAGGTGACGGTGGACCCCGCGTCGAGCCACGGCGTGCACCTGCATATTTCCCGGTACGACTGACCGCGGGGCGGCGATTCGACGCAGAGGATGAGCGAGTGACGGGGCGCGGAGGGGCCGAGCTGCGGGGCGAGGTCGTCCTCGTGACCGGCGGCTCGACCGGCATCGGCCTCGGGGCGGCGCTCGCGTTCGCGCGGGCGGGCGCCGCCGTCGCCGTGAACTTCTCGAAGAACGAGGCGGCCGCCGCGAAGGCGGTCGAGGAGATCAGGGAGGCGGGCGGCCGGGCGATCGCGGTCCGGGCCACCGTCGCCCGGGAGCTCGAGGTCACGGCGATGGTCGCGCGCGTCGCGACGGAGCTGGGCGGGCTCGACATCCTGGTGAACAATGCGGGCTGGACGAAGCCGGTCCAGCCCCACCGGAATCTCGCGGGTCTCACCGACGACATCCTCGACACCGTGTGGGCCGTCAACGTCAAGGGCGCCTTCTACTGCGTCCGGGCGGCGGTGCCGCAGATTGAGCGGCGCGGCGGCGGCGCGATCGTCAACGTGACCTCGGTGGCCGCATTCACGGGGCAGGGGTCCTCGATGGCGTACGCGGCGTCGAAGGCCGCGCTGGGCGCGCTCACGAAGTCGCTGGCGCGCGCCCTCGCCCCCTCCATCCGGGTCAACGCGGGGGCGCCGGCGCTGGCGGCGACGGGGTTCGGCGGCTGGACCGAGGCGCAGCGGCAAGCCACCGCCAAGATCACGCCCACGGCCGCGCTGCCGACGACCACGGAGACCGCGGACGCGATCTTCTCCCTGGCGACGACGCCCGCGGTGACCGGGGCCACGATCATCGTCGACGGCGGCCTCACCGCGCTCGGCCCGCGGACCTGAGGGCGACCCCCCGCCCCGCGGCCGCGTCGGGTGGGCACCGGCCCGAGCAGGCCTGGCTCTTGTGGGACGGCGGCTGAGGCGTCTGCCGCCGCGCGGTCGCTTGGGTCAAGCGACAGGACGTCCACGACCGGCTCCACGCCGTGCCGTTTCAGGAAGCGCCGCGCCCGCCGATGACCGACGAGCTGGCCCTGCGGTGTGCGCGCGCCGTCCACGTCATCACCTCCGAGGGCGAGGTGCTGAGCGGGGGGCGAGCGAGCCTGTACGCGCTGGACCAGGTCGGTTGGCGCCGGCTCGCGGCAGTCTGCGCCCGGCCGCCGCTCCGCTGGCTGGTCGAGGCCGGCTACTGGCTCGTCGCCCGCAGCCGCGGCCTTCTGTCGCGCCTCGTCGGCTAGCGGCGGGCCCGGATCGACCGCGACGCTCGACCCGCGTCAGAACGTGTCGGGGGCGGCGGCGATCGCGTCCAGGTCGGCCCGGGTGTAGGAGCCGAGACTTCGGAAGTTGAGCTCGGTGTAGTTGCGGACCCAGCGGAGTGCGATCTTGACGGCCTTCCGGTAGCGTTCCTCGGCCTGGGCGTACGCGGCCTTGCCCCTGTCGTCCGAGGCCGTCGCCCGGAGCCGCCCGAGGATGTCCTCGACCTCCTCCTCGAGGAGTCCTTTGACGAGCGGGAAGTCGTGGGGTGCCGGGCCGTCCGCGGCGCGCGCGTGATGCCGGATCCGCTGGGCGATTTGCGCGACCGACATGCGGCCGGTCGCGAGATCCTCCATCAACGCGGGATGGATGCCGGGCTTGCCGGCGAGGCTGTCGATCCCCTTGGCGCCCCGTCCGTTGAGCCAGCCCTCGAGGTACTCGATGACCATGCGGCAGTTCCGCCGGGTGCCCTCGAGCGTGATCGGTCCGGCCGGCACCTCGATCCTGACCGGATAGGTGTCGGGGTCGGCCATGGCCGCGGTCGGCTTCCAGCCGGAGGCCCGGAGGGTCCTGAAGGGATCGGCGGCGGTCTTCATGTGAAAGATGTGCGCGACCCAGGCGCGGAGGAACCCCTGCGCGGCCTCCCACTGCTTGTCGGCCCGGATCGCCTCAGCGGCGACCCGGTTGACCTCGGGGTCGTGGCTCGGGAGCGCGGTCGCCATGCCGCCGACCGGGACCGCGCCGCGCTTGAGACAGACCGCGACCAGCCGCCGAAAGATGTTGGCCAGGAAGGGCGTCGTCTTGATGTCGACGCCGAAGCGATCCGGCCAGACGGCCTTCGGGTCCGCCATGACGTACTCGAAGATGCTCGCCTTGAGGTCCCAACGGGCCGCGTTGAGGCCTGCCGCGTACGGCCCGAGCGCCCACAGCATCTCCTCCATCTGGTAGACGCAGGGGAGCGACTCGACGAGGACGATGGCGCGGATGGTCGCGTTCCCCAGGAACGGAAGCAGCGCGCGACTCCGGTCGAAGAGATCGCGGTACAGGCGTGCCTCGTCGGCGGCCTCGAGCTTCGGGAGGTAGAAGTAGATGCCCTGGCCGCGGCCGGCTTGGGCGCGCCCCGCGTAGAAGAGGGTGAGCGCCGTGCCGAGGATCGCGGCCGGGACGGCCGCGCCGTCGACCCGCACGTCGGGCTCGTCGAGGTGGAGCCCACGCTCCCGGTGCATGAAGAATGGGAGGTCGCCCTCGGCGATCGTGTACCGCTTGCCCTTCTCGCGGTCGACGTACGTGAGCTCGCGGTTGACGGCGGCGAGGCGGTTCCGGGCCGCCTGGACGGTGTCGACCAGCCGGTGGGCCGCGGAGTCCTCGTCGTCGTCGAGGTCCCCCTCGGCGCGTTCGCCCTCCGGGCCCGGGTTGAGCGCGTTGATGAACATGCTCGTGATCGAGCACGGCCCCGAGATCTCGATGCCGGGCCTCTGGAGCTCGTCGGGCACCGGCGCCACCCGCCAGTTGCCCGTGCGGGCCTCGCTCGCCGGCGGATCGGTCGGCGGGATCCCGTGGGTGAGCGCCCGGGTCAGCACCTCTGCGCGCCGGTCCCGGAGCGCCCGCACGCGGGTCGCGAACTCGTCGTGGAGGCGGATCAGATAGTCGGCGAACGCCGGCGTGAAGAGCTCCGCCGCCCCTTCCACGGGCGCGACGTAGAGCCGCGCGGTCGCCTCCGCCCTGGAGCTTGTCGTGGCCATGGTGACTCCTTGCTCGTCCGCGGGAGCTCATGTCTTTTCGCACGGGCTCGCCGCGACTGTCAACTGTTTCTCTGGGGAACGGACGGCGCGATACTGGGGGGCGGACCGCGCTCCGCGCGCCCCCGACTCCCGTTCGCAGGAGGCCTGATATGGCGACGGTGCTGTTTGTCGTGAAGGCGACGATCTCGAAAGACCAGGAGGCCGCCTTCAACCGGTGGTACAACGAGGAGCATTGCCCGCAGCTCCTGCAGTACAAGGGCGCGGTGAGCGCCCGGCGCTACCGAGCGATCCTCGGCGAGGACAAGTATCAGTACATGGCGCTCTACGAGTTCCAAGACGAGCCGACGTTCCGGCGGTTTCTCGAGTCGACGCAGCTCAAGGATCTCAAGACCGAGTACGACGCGAAGTTCGGGGCCAGCGAGCGGGCGCGGGCGGCGTACGTGCAGGTGTGGCCCTAGGGGCGGAGCGGGGCGTGAGGCGACGGTTCCGCGGGATCGGCCGCGGCCGGACGACGCGCCGGGTGCTCGAGCGCGGCGGCGCGGGGGCGGCCGCCCGCCTCAACGCCGAGATCGGCGCCTGGACGGGGGCGCGGATCGCGCCGATGTTCGGCCGCTGGGGCTATTTCGTCGGCGAGCGGCTGTTCGCGTGCTTCCCGCTGCGCCCGAAGGAGCACGACCTTTGGATGCACCTGCCCCTCGCCGAGCAGCGGCGGGCGCTCGCGCTCGACGGCTTCCGACCGCACCGCCGCTTCGCCGCACGTGGCTGGGTCGAGTGCGACGTGAGCTCGCCGGCGGAGCTGAGGCGGGTGCTGCCGTGGCTCCGGCGCAGCTACGAGGCAACGCGCCGCGTCGAGGCGCCGTAGCGGCGGGTCAGTCGGCGGCACGGGCCTCCCGCGCGGCGCGGGCTTCGATCTGCTCGACGCGGACGGCGGGCACGATGAACCAGCAGAGGGCGGTGAAGGCCGCGCTGATCAGGATCAGGGTGGCGTAGCCGAGGGAGTCGTAGAGCCAGCCACCGACAATCTGCGAGCCCTGCGTCCCGGCATTGTAGACCGACATCAGCAGCGCGAAGAACGTGCCCTCGGCCTGCTTCGGCGAGGCCTTCGCCGCGAGGTCGAGGAACGCCAGCGTCGCGACCATCCCGATACAGCCGGCGCCAGTATCGATCAGGACCGCGGAGATCGGGGTCGCGTAGGAGAGGTAGGCGAGCGTCGAGAGAACGCCGAGCCCGATCGCCGCGTTCAGGAGCCACTTGAGCGGCAGCACGCGGCTGAGACCGCCGTAGGCGAGGGCACCGACGACCGAACCCGCCGCCGAGAGCGAGAACAGGGTGCCGATGAACTGCTGGGAGAACTTCAGCGTGTCCGTCTGGTAGTAGAAGAGGGGGGTGCCGAGCGACGGGCTGAAGGTCCAGAACACGATGAAGCCCGCGACCACCCAGAGATCGCGCGAGCGAATCGAGCCGCGGATGGCCGTCCAGGTCCGCCGGAACTGGCCCGCCTCGCGCCGCACGCGCGGCTCCCGGATGAAGACGCAGGCCATGAGGAACGAGAGCGTCGGGAACACCGCCGCGCCGAAGAAGGCCAGCCGGAGCTCGTGGTGCTCGGTGAGCATCCCGCCGGCGACGCCCACGGCGATCGACGCCGCGTAGATCGACGCCCACTGGACGGCCTGGAAGCCGCCGGTGAGGCGGAGCCGCTTGCCGTTCTCGACCATCAGCGCGTCGGTGAGGACGTCCGTGAACGCCAGCCCGAGCCCCATCGCCGTGAACAGCGCCGTGATCACGAGCGGTGTGTGGGCGTCGAGGCTGCCAAGCGCAAAGCCAGCCAGGGCGGCGAGCCCTGAGGTGAGCACGAAGTAGCTCTGGCGGCGGCGGCCGAACAGCGGGACGCCGTCCGACAGGAGGCCGTAGACCGGCTTCACCAGCCACGGCGTGTTCGTGATCGAGAAGAGGGTCGCGACCCTGCCCGCCGTGTAGCCGAAGCGCTCCTTCAGGGTGAGCGTGATCGCCTGGACGGGAAGGCCCCACATGCCCTGGGCGAAGTAGACCACGGCGAAGATGAGGGCGAGTCGGCGAGCCTCGGGGCTGCGGAAGGGCGCCAGCGCCGTGTCCAGCAGACGGCGACCTCGCACGCACGGGCCTCCCCGGGACGGTTGGACTCCTGCGACCGTCGCGCTACTATACGACGACGCACCCCCCGACGCGCGTTCCCGGACCGACGCCCCGCGTGGGCGGGCAGCTCGGACTCCCCGGCGGCCGGAGTGCGGGGGAGACGGAGGAGACGCCAGCCGTGAAGTCGGTGTGCCCGCACGATTGTCCGTCGGCGTGTGCCCTCGTGGTGACGGTCGCCGACGGGCGGGTGGTCGACGTGACCGGCGCCCCCGACCATCCATTCACGCAGGGCGTGATCTGCGGCAAGGTCCATGAGTACCAAGAGCGCGTCCACTCCCCGCTGCGGATCCCGACCCCGCTCCGACGTGCCGGGCCGAAGGGACGGGGCGAGTTTGAGCGGGTCTCGTGGGAGGCGGCGATCGCGGAGATCGCGGACCGGTGGCGTGGGGTCATCGCCCGGAGCGGGGCGGAGGCGATCCTGCCCTTCTCCTACGCGGGGACGATGGGGCGGGTTCAGTACCACGCGGGTCACCCCTTCTTCCACGCGCTCGGCGCAAGCCGGTTGGACCGGACGATCTGCGTCTCGACCGCCTACGCCGGCTGGAGGGCCACGGTGGGGACGGTGACCGGTAACGACTCCGAGCAGATGATCGGCGCCGACCTCGTGGTCCTCTGGGGCATCAACGCGGCCTACACGACGATCAACGTGATGACGCTCGTGCGGCGCGCGCGGGAGCGGGGCGCCTGGGTCGTGTGCATCGATCCCTACCGGACGCGCACCGCGAAGCAGGCCGACGAGCACCTGATGGTTCGGCCCGGCACCGACGGCGCGCTGGCGCTGGCGGTGATGCACGTGCTGGTCGCGGACGGGTTGGTCGACCGCGCATACGTCGATCGCGCGACGAGCGGGTTCGACCGGCTCGTGCCGCACCTCGCCGCGTCTGCGCCGGCGGCGGTGGCCCCGGTGGTCGGGCTGTCGGTCGACACGATCGTGCGCTTCGCCCGGCGATACGGCGCGAGCCGGAAGAGCTTCATCCGGGCCGGAATCGGGCTGTCGCGCCACGACAACGGTGGGATGACCTGCCGGGCGATCGCGTGCCTGCCCGCCCTCACCGGCGCCTACGCCGACCCGAATGGCGGGGCGCTCCTCTCGTCCACGGACGCGTTCGGCTTCGACCTCGCCGTCCTCGAGCGGCCCGACCTGATGCCGCGACCGGCGCCGCGCGTGATCAACATGATCCAGCTGGGTCGGGCGCTCACGGACGAGCGCCTGCGCCCGCGCATCGAGTCGCTCTACGTGTACAACTCCAACCCGGCCGCGGTCTGTCCCAACCAGGAGCTCGTCCTCCGCGGGCTGGCGCGCGCCGACCTCTTCACGGTCGTGCACGAGCAGGTCATGACCGACACCGCGCGCTACGCCGACCTCGTGCTGCCCGCCACGACGTCGCTGGAACACATGGATCTCTACAAGTCGTTCGGGCACCTCTACGTCCAGCTGGCCGAGCCCGTGATCCCGCCGCTCGGCGAGGCCAAGCCCAACTGGGAGGTGTTCCGTCGGCTGGCCCGCGCCCTGGGGCTGGACGACCCGCACTTCGAGAAGACCGAGGAACAGCTGATCCGCGAGCTCCTCGCCTCGGGCGACGCGAGCCTCGCCGGTATCACGTTCGAGCGGCTCCGGGAAGAGCGCTCGGTCCGCCTCAACCTGCCGCGGCCGTATCTGCCCTTCGCGGAAGGCGCCCCCACGCCGTCAGGCAAGGTGGAGTTCTACTCGCCGACCCTGGAGGCGCTCGGCCACCCGGCCCTGCCGACCTACACACCACTCGCCGAGGGCCCGGACCACCCCGAGCTCGCCCGGCGCTACCCGCTCCAGTGCATCGTGCCGCCCAACCGCTTCTTCCTGAACTCGTCCTTCAGTCAGTCCGAGCTCCTGCGCGCACGGCAGAAGCGGCCGAGCGTCTTCGTCGCCCCGGCCGACGCGGGCGCGCGGGGGATCGCCGACGGTGACCGGGTCCGCGTCTACAACGACCGGGGCTCCGCCGTGTTCACCGCCGAGGTGACTGACGACACGCGGACGGGCGTGGCCGTCATCGAGGGGATCTGGTGGCATCGCTTCCAGCGGGGCGGCCGCGGCGTCAACGTGCTCACCAGCGACCGGGTGAGCGACCTGGGAGGCGGGCCCGCGCTGCACTCGAACCTGGTCGAGATCGAGCGCGTCGGCCCCGAGGACGGTCAGCGCGCGGCGGAGTCGACCGCGCCCGATCGGTAGACGAGGACGGGAACCGAGGCCCGGCGGAAGACCCGATCCGCCACCCCGCGCCGGCGGATCCGGTCGAACCACCGCGTCCGCGTCGCCGTCACCGCGATGAGGTCGGCATCCCAGGCCTCGGCTTCGACGAGAATCTCGCGCGCCGGCTGGCCGAAGCGCACGACGCACTCCACGGCGACGTCCGGCAGGCTGGCCGCGAGCCCGTCGAGGTACTCGTGCCCCTCGCTCTCGAGCCTCGCCATTTCCTGGTCGGCGTACGCGATCACGCGACCGTCCTCGCTCTCGACGGCGTCCGGCACCGGCGCCACGTGGAGCAGCCGCAGGGTCGGGCCGGCGCCGCGTGCAACGTCGGCCACGAGCGGCAGGATCGCCGCGCTGGCCGTCCTTCGATCGAGAGGGACAAGAATCCGCTTTGCCATGCTGAACACCTCCACACTGGGGGTCAACCCCTACGCTCCACCGTTTAGATGCGTCCCCTCGCACAGAGGCTTCCAGCAGACGGGGGGGACGACGGCCCGGGGGTCCGTCAGGCCGGCGTCGCGACCCGCTGCAAGAGGCGAAGCTCGTCGAGCACCTGTCCCAGACCCAGCGCGACACACGACATCGGTTCGTCGGCGATCGCCACGGGGAGGCGGGTCTCCTTGCGGAGGAGCTCGTCCAGGCCACGGAGGAGGGCCCCGCCACCGGTGAGGACGGCTCCCTTGTCGACGATGTCGGCCGCGAGCTCGGGCGGGATCCGCTCGAGACACGCGTGGACGGTGTCGACGATCACGGACACGATCTCGCGCAAGGCCTCGCGGACCTCGGCGTCCGTGACCACGACGGACTTCGGAATGCCGTCGATGAGGTCGCGTCCCTTGACTTCCACTGCCTGCGGCGCGCCGTCCCGGGACACGGCGGAGCCGAGCGCGATCTTGATCGCCTCGGCCTGCCGCTCGCCGACGAGCAGGTTGTAGTGCTTCCGAAGGTAGTGGATGATGGCTTCGTCCATCTCGTCGCCTGCCGTCCGGACCGATCGGCAATGGACGACACCCGAGACCGAAATGACTGCGACCTCCGTGGTGCCGCCGCCGATGTCGACGATCAGATTCCCCCCGGGGGCGGCGATCGGCAGCCCGGCGCCGATCGCGGCGGCCATGGGCTCCTCGACCAGGTACACGTCCCGCGCGCCCGCCTGGAGGACGGAGTCTCGGACGGCCAACCGCTCCACTTCGGTGATCCCGGAGGGGATCCCGACCACCACGCGCGGGCGCAGGAGCGCGCGCGGCCCCCGGCAGGTCTTGGCAATGAAGTAGCCGAGCATCCCGCGCGCGATGTCGAAATCGGCGATCACCCCGTCCTTCAGCGGCCGAATCACCATGATGTGTCCTGGCGTCCTGCCGATCATCGCCTTGGCATCGCGCCCGACCGCGAGCAGCGAGTGGTCCGCCTCCCGAATCGCGACGATCGACGGCTCGTTGAGGACGATGCCCTCGCCCCGCATGAACACCACCGTGTTGGCGGTGCCGAGGTCGATGCCGAGGTCCGTCGATACGGCTCGGGGTAGCAGATTCGACAGCATCAGGGTCCCTTCCTCAAGGGTCCGGGTACGTTCTCAGGGTGGCCGCGAGGCACGGCCGACGGAGCCCGTCACTACGCAGTCGGAGCGGGGCCCGGCAGACCGACCGCTCGGGGGCCGACGCGGCTCGTGGCGGCTTCCTCGCACACTGTCCGCCGGGCGCAGGCACCACCCTCCACGGCGTCGGTCGCGATGGTGGTGCAACCGCGTTGCCAGATCCGCCGTCGAAGGCCGTGATCGAATACGCCGACGCCGGCAGAAGTTGCGGAACCCCGGCGAGGGCTCGGAGAAGATCACCGCGCCCGCAGTGTAAATCGTACAGGCCGGATCTGTAAAAGCTACACACGCGGGCGGAGGGGCGTCGCCGCTCCCCGGCACGGCGGCGGGTGTCGGGGAAGAAGGCCGCCGCCGGTCCCGCTAGCGGTCGGCCTCGGCGCCGGTGGGCTCGAGCGCGGGCTCGCCGAGCCGGGAGGGATGAGGCCGGCCGGGCCGGCCCCACCGCAGCATGACCGGCAGGACGATCAGCGAAGCGGTGAGGGTCGCGATCATGCCGAGCGTCAGCAAGAGGCCCAGCCCGAAGATCCCCCGATGATCGGCGACCATGAGGCTGCCGAAGCCGACGACGGTGGTGAGCCCGTTGACGAGAACCGCCATCACGGTGCTCCGGGCGACGAGGGGGCCGTCGTGCTCGCGGCCCTCCAGGTAGCGCAGCACGACGTTGAGGCCGAACTCGGCGCCGGCGCCGATGATCAGCGGGAGCCCGAAGACGTTGCCGAGGTTGAACGGCAGCGCGCAGACGTACATGAGGCCGACCGTCCAAAGCGTGCCGAGGCCCAGGGGCAGCAGCGCCAGGGCGGTCTCGCGGACATGGCGGATCAGCAGCGCGCTCAGGAGGCCGACCAGGATGAACGCGTAGAGCGTGCCCTGCTTGTAGCCCGTCTCCATGCGGCGGATCGCCTCGAAGGAGATGATCGGAGTGCCGGTCACGCCGGGGTCAACGCTCCGGAGGTCCCTCACGAAGGCCTCGGCGCCCGCTCGGCTCCAGACGTCCCCTCTGGGATGGATCTGGATCAGGAATCGGCCGCTCCGGCCGATGAACTTTCGCCGGAGCTCGTCGGGCACGTCGCCGACGCCGACCGGGCGCGGGTGGAGGTTCCGCTGGAGGGTGTGGAGGCTGCTCATGAAGTCCCGATAGATCTGGTTCTGGAGGTGGTTCAGCGCCGGCTCCGCGATCTCGCGGTCGGCCACCCGGAGCTTCTGGATCAGCACGGCGGCCTGATCGCGGACGCCGGCGACCGCGTCGCGATCGGGGCCGGGCGGCGCGGCACCCGCCACGACGTCGAAGCGGTGCCGGAGTCGCGCGAGCGCCGCCTGGAGCCGGTCGACATCGACGGGTTCGGCCACGCCGATCCGCACCGGCGCGACGAGTGGCGCGATCTCCGCGAGGACCTTCTGCTTTTCTGCCTGGTCGGCCGGGAGCAGCCGGAGCGCCGAGTCGACCTGGGAGACGGCCGGCGTCCGCTCGAAGGCGGCCACCTTCGCGCGAAGCTCGGCGAGCGATCCCGCGCTCGCGAGCGCGCTGTAGCCGGAGCGCCCGCTCGCCAGCACCCGCTTCTCCCAGATCACGGACTCCGTGCCCGGCGCCTGCAGGTTCAGGAGGTTGTAGTCGAAGTAGACGCCGCGGAAGGCCAGCAACGAGAGCACGGTGGCGACGGACGCCGCCGTGACGACGGTCTTCGGGTAGCGCGTCAACCGCTCGATGAACGGGACGCGGATCCGCTCGAGCTCGATCGCCCGCGGCACCGGGCCGCGTGGGCGCTGGCCGCGGGAGCGGTCGACGAGGAGGATGAGGGCCGGGAACAGGGTCATCATCGATAGCCACGCGAGGAGGATCGCGGTCCCGGCGATAAAGCCAAGCTCCTGGATGCCGCGGAAGTCGGTAGCCATCAGCACGTAGAAGGTACCGGCCGCGGTGAGCGCGCCGATGAGGATCCCGGGACCGCTCCGCGACGCGGTGATCTCGAGCGCCTCGCGCTGGCCCCGACCGAGGAACAGCTCCTCGTCGTGCCGGAAGAGGAAGTAAATCCCGTAGTCGATCCCGATGCCGATGACGATCGAGATGAATATCACCGAGAAGATCGACAGATGCCCGACCACGAGAGTGATGACGCCTATCGACCAGCAGAGGCTCACCGCCAGCGTCGCCAGCATCAGGATCGGCAGGCCCACCCGCAGGAACGCCAGGAGCAGGAGGCCGAGCGTGAACGCGAAGGCCAGGATCGTGGCGCGCTCGCTGTCTCGGAAGGCGGCGACCATCTCGTCGTTCGAGAGGGCCGGCATCCCGGTGACGCCCACGTCCACGGCGGGGAACTCGTCGCGTAGACGCGCGATGGTGCCCCGGAGCGTCTCGATGGCGTCCCGGTCGCCGGTGAAGCTGCTCTTCTCGCCCTTCGACTCGATCAGGATGAAGAGCAGGCGCTGGTCGTCGGAAAGGAAGTAGCCGTCGGCCTCGCCGTGGACGTCGAGCGAGAGCAGTGGGCCCCAGGGCGACCGGTAGGGCGCCGGCCGGTCCAGTCGCGTGGAGATCTGCCCGAGCAGGCTCTCGAGGAACCGGAGGTCGCCTGCGGTGCCCCCGCCGTTCAAGCCGAGGTCGAAGAAGTTCGAGACGATGGCGTTGCCGACCTGGGTGTTGACGTTGTCGACAAGCTGGTCGAGGGCGGGGCGTGCCGCGAAGGACTCGAGGAAGTCCTCGTAGGCGAAGATCCTGTCGCGGATTTCCTTGAGCTTTGCCACCGGCAGGTACAGGAGCGCGCGGCCCTCGAAGCGCTCGGGGTCGATGCGGTAGGCGACCCGCTGGAACTGAGCCGGATACTTCCGGAGCTCGCGGCCGAGGCGGCTCGCGTACTCTTTGGCTACGGCCAGATCTCGGCTCGCGACGACGACCGCGATCTCGTCGAGGTCGCCGAAGTCCTTGAGGTACTCGTTGTAGCGCAGCACGTAGGCCTGGCCGGGAGGCAGGAGGTCCCGGCTGGCGGTCATGAACGTGAGCTCGCGGAAGGAGTAGACGACACCCAGGAGGGCGAAGAGGGCGCTGAGGCCGACGGTCAGGACGGGCCGCGCGCAGGCGACCTGCACGAGCCGCCGCAGTGCGCGGCCCGTCCGCGATGCGACGCTCATCCCCGCCGACCTCGCCTGAGGCTCGCCGGTCGGCCATCGTGCGCCGCGTCGGCGCGCGAGGCCGTGCGAGCCGCAACGCGAGACCCCATCTACCCTAACCGTATCATAGCTGGCCCGTGCCGCCCGCCCCCCGGCGTTGGGCCGCCTGCCCTGCGACGTCGTCGGGCTCGGAGCCGTGCCGTGGCCGCGCGCGGTCGACGGGGCGCCGGGCCGGTCGAGGGGTGGGGCGGCCGCGCGCGGCCACGGGCGTCGCGTCCGTGACGGAGCGTCAGCCCGCGGCGGTGAGGGCCGCCGTCGAATCGGTCCGGCGGCGCATCACCGCGAAGATGATGAGTCCGATCGCCGCCCACGTCCCCTCGCGGACTCGCCTGACCAGGCTGAACGAGACGGCGGCGGTCGACCCAAGGCCGAACCCGAGGAACGTCACGAGGTAGCCGCCCTCGGCGGCGCCGAGGCTTGCCGGGATCACGAAGGTCGCGAACCGAACCGCGGTGCCGAAGGCCTCGATCACGGTCGCGGTGGTCAGCGACACGCCCACGCCGAGGAAGCGCAGGATCAGGTAGGCCTCGACGGAACCGACCAGCCAGCCGACGAAATGGCAGGCGATCGAGAGGGCGAGGCGCCGCGGCTCTTCGCGATAGAAGCGCACGAGCACGTCGTCGACCTGGACCAGGGTGTCCCGGGCGCCGAAGACGTGCGTGCCGAGCCGGCCGAGCAGCCGCCCCGCGCGCCCGATCAGCCCGAAGACTTGGGTGGCGACGAAACCGGCCACCGCGACGACCTCGACGACCAGCAGGACCTCCATCCCGTAGAGGACCGGCGAGTCCGGGCGGGCGGTCCGCCACGCGAGGGCGACGCCGAAGAGGAGGAAGAGACCCTGGGCGATCGTGATGGTCGTCTTCGAGACGATCAGCGAGGGCAGGCTCTCGCCGAGCGGCACCGACGGGCGGAGCAACCACGCCTTCACCGCCTCGCCCCCGACGGACGCCGTCGTCACGTTGAAGGCCTCGCCCGCGAGCCGGGCGGACACCAACGTGCGGAAGGCGACGCGGTCGCGCCGGAACGCGAAGTGCCAGCCGAGCGTGTCGAACAGCGTCGCCAGCGTGATCGGGAAACAGAGCACGACGAGAATCCGCCACGAGAGTCGGGCGATCGCGGCGGCGATCGCGGTCGGGTCGTTGCGGGCGACGAGGACGACCAGGAGCGCCGCGCCGAGGAGGAAGAGGAGGGAGTGGACGTAGCGCACGCGCCGGTGCTCCCTACGGACTCGGCCGGCGTGGCCGGTGCGCCGCGACGCCGGCAGGCGAGCGTCGGTCGGCGCGGGCTCGGCGCGGCGGACCCGTCCGGGCGACCACGGCGTCGCGCCTCAACGCGTCCGGGCCGCGAGCCGGCTTGCGAGTGCCAGGAGCAGAAAAATCGGCGTGCCCACGGAGGCGACGGCCACGAACCAGGCGGCCTTCCCCGCCGCCGCCAGCGCGACCACGAGGTAGATGAAGTCGCGGTGGGAAAACTGCTCGGTGATCCGGGCGACCGCGGGGGCGTCGGCGTCGGGTACGTCATCCTCGAGGGTTTGCCGAAAGAGGACGGCCGCGGCGGCGAGCGAGCTCGCGACGAGGACGGCGCCGAGGACAAGCGGCCACAGCGCGTGGACGGCGAGGCTCCAGCCGATCGCCATGCACGAGAAGACGGCCGCGTGGACGAGGTTGTCGCCCCAGTAGTCGAGGATCGCGCCGCGGCGCGACTCCAGAAACTTGAGCCGGGCGAGCTCGCCGTCGCAGCCGTCCAGGATCGAATGCGCCAGGAAGAGCAGGGCCCCCGGGAGCTGGTAGGCGGCCGAGGAGGCGAGGAAGAACGGGGCGCCGGCGAGGCCGATCGAGACGCTCACGAAGGTCATGACGTTGGGCGTCACGGGCGTGGCGACCAGGCGTCGCGTGATGGCGAGCGAGATTCGGCGCTCGAGGTAGCGCGAGGTGACCCCTTCGCCGCGCTTGACGAGGCTCCCGAGCAGCCACGTCTCCGCGCGGGGGAGGTCGGCGCGCGTGGCGAGCGGGAACCGTCCCCGTGGCTCGAGAGCCCGGTCCACCACCGCGACGGCGCCGCCGAGGGCCGTGACCAACTCGGCGAGGGTCCGGCAGCGGGTCGCCGCGGCCAGGATCGCGGACGGCTCGCCGCTCTCGATCACCGCCACCTTGGCGTCGTCGACGTAGAGGGTGTCCTTCGCGAGGGGCAGCTCCAGGAGCGTGCGGAACCACTGCGGCGTCGGGATGACGTTGGCCGCGAGCACGACCACCCTCCCGGGCGCGCGCGCGGGCCCCGGGTCGTCGGCGGCCGGCGCGGCCGGCCGGGCGTCTGGGCGCCCGTCGCCGCTCGGCGCGGAGCCGAACGCCCAGACGCGCCCGAACCCCGCGCGCCCGCCGGCCAGCACGACGCGGCGGAGCAGGGGAAGGCCGGCGACGACGGTGCCGGGCGAGACCGCGTCGGCCCCGCCCGTCGCCGGGGGGAGCACCACCAGGATGCTCGCCGCCGCCCCGGTGTCGGGAGCCCCCACCGGCGTCAGACCGAAGGCTCCATCGACGCCGTCGGCGCGGCGAGGGGCGGCGCCAGCGCCTGCCCCCCTCGTCCGCTCGACTCGCGCGCGAGCGCGTGCAGCGCGACGCAGAGCGAGGCCTCCGCGAGGTTCGAGCCGTGCGGCGCGGACCCCGTCACCTCGGCGAGGAACTGGTCGACCACCGGGTCGAACCAGTCCGGATGCCAAGAGCCGTCGGACAGGGAGGGTGGTACCGACCACCGTCGCTCGCCGCCGTGCCGCGTCACCGTCAGGGTGTCGCCGTCGAGCTCGATCCGGCCCGCGGTGCCGGTCAGCTCGGCCCAGTTCCGTCTCACGTCAGCCGCCCAGGTGAGGAAGACTTCGGCGGCGGCGTCGGGAAACGTCAGCGCGACGGTCGCGGTATCTTCGACAGGCCAGTCCGTGTGCCGGCGCGTCTCGAGCCGGGCGGCGATCGAGGTCGGCCGCTTCCCGATCCATCGCTGGACGATGTAGAAGGCGTGCCAGCCGTGGTCGGCCAGGACGCCGCCGCACGCGACCGCCGGCTCGAGGCGCCAGTTCTGGCCCGGCGTGTCGCCGGCCGGAGCGGGGCGGGTCCGCAGGGTGTGCCAGACGACCCGCGAGACCTCGCCGATCTCGCCCCGCCCGAGGAGCTCCCGGACCTGTCGGATGATGGGCGCGTGTTGCCAGTTGTCGACGCTCTGAAGAACCCGACCGCTCGCGGCCGCGAGCTGCGCGAGCGAGCGCACCTCGTCGACCGAACAGACCAGGGGTTTTTCGCACAGAACGTGCAAGCCTCGCCCGAGCGCGCCCCGGATCAGCGGCGCGTGGCTCGACGGTGGCGTGCAGATGTCGACGAAGTCGACGGAGGCGTCGGTCAGCAGTTCGTCGGTTGAGTCGTACCACCGGGCGCCCGGCAGGCGCGCGTGGCACTCGGCCCGGCGGCCGGGCCGAGCGTCGGCCGCGGCGACGATCTCGACGTCCGGGCGACGCATCCAGCCGGGCAGGTGTCCGTGCAGGGCGACATTGCCGAGGCCCAGGAGCGCGCCGCGCAGCATGCTAACGGAGCCTGCGCGCGCGAACGACCGTGGCCAACCCCTCGGCGCGACTGGCGGGGCCGGCCCGCGCGGCGTCGTCGGCCGAGAGGCAGAAGGGGACTGACGTCAGGTCGCCCAATGATGATGCCCTCCGCACCAGCCGAGGAGCTCCACCCCCCGCGTCGTCCGCGGGAATTTGGGGAATTATGGCTTGCCGCGTTCGCGTTTTAAACCGAAAATACTGTCACCGTCGGGGCGCATACTCGCTGAGGGCCACTGGGCCCGGGACGGCCGTCGGCGGACCTTCTCGCTCATCCCGCAGTCACGTGGCACCCCCCCCCGGGATCGGGTGCCGCCGCAGCGGCGGCTGGAGTGGCTGACGCAGAGACTCGGCCGTCGCGGGCCACGCGTCTCGGGAACGACTCTGGTCACGACGTGAGGACGGGCGAACGCGCAGACCGGGAGAGGTGCCTGCTCAGTGAACGCCAGGAGAGGGGGCGGGAATGGGTCCATCTCGGCAATCCCGGATCACGGCGACGGCGCTCATCGGCGGAGTCGTGCTCTGGCTCGCCCTCGCGGTGCCGCCCGTGTCGGCCGAGTGGTTCGCCGATCTCTATCTCGGAGGCGCGTTCACGGACAAGAGTGACGTCAAGGACGACTCTCCGACGGGGGAGACGACCCTCAAGCACATACGGTTCAACCGGTCGTCGGGCTATGGCGTCCGGGCCGGGTATTGGTTCGATTTCGCGAGGTACGTCGGTGTGTCTCTGGATGTCTCGCACTTTCGGCCGGATACGGTCCCGTCGTCGCTCAAGCGGCTCGACCTCTATACGACGCCCATGGCGTTCGATCTGATGCTCCGATGGCCGTTGCTGCCGACCGACGCGATTCCCCGGGGCCGGCTTCAACCGTATCTGACCGTCGGACCGGCGGTCGCGCTGGCGGAGGCCAAGGACACGACGAACCTGATGCCCACGGACCAGTACGAGACCGACTTCCCGCTGGGCGTGCAGGCCGCCGCCGGGCTCGTGTGGCAATTTTATCCCCACGTCGCGCTCTTTGCGGAGTACCGGTACACCCATTTCAGTCCTGAATTCACGTTCCGGACTCCGCCGGGCTCGACGAGGCTACGGTTCGATCTCGACACGCGCTACCCGCTCGCCGGCATCTCGGTGCGCTTCTGAGGGCCAGGCGGAGGCGACGTCGGACGCGCCGGCCGTGGGTCGGCACGCGCGTCCACTGGCCGCCCCGCGCAGGGGTTACTGGAGCCCGTGCGCGCGGACGACCGCGTCCAGGGCCTCGTCGAGGATGGCGAGACCGGTCAGCGCGATGTCTTCGGTAATGACCAGGGGCGGGTTGATCCGGACCACGTGCGAGTATGCCATCGCGACCAGGCCGCGCCGCAGGCACTCCTGATAGAGCGCTCGCGTGACCGCCGCCGGGAGCGGCTCCTTGGTCGCGCGATCCCGGACGAGCTCGATTCCGAGCATGAGGCCTCTTCCCCGCACCTCCCCGATACACCGGTACTTCTCCTTCAGCGCTTCGAGCCGCTCGAGCATGACTTTGCCCACGCGCTCGGCGTTCGTCACGAGATCCTCCTCCAGGATGATCTCGAGTGCGACCAGCCCGGCGGCCGCCGCCAGCGGGTTGCCCCCGTAGCTCGACGAGCTTGCGCTGGGGTTCGACCACGGCTTGTGCGCCGTGAGCTCGTCGGTGGAGACGACGGCGCTCAGGGGGAAGCCGCCGCCCACGCCCTTGCCGACCGTCATGACGTCGGGGACCACGCCGTCGCCGTCGCAGCCCCACATGGATCCCGTCCGACCGAAGCCCGTGAGCATCTCGTCCACGATGAGGAGGGCGCCGTGGTCTCGGGCGACGGCCTGCACCGCCTTGAGGAACCCGGGTGGCGGGATCACGTTGCCCGCCGTGCCCTGGATGGGCTCGACGATGATCGCGCCGATCTCGCCACCCGTCTGGTACCGGATGACGTCGCGCAGATACTCCGCACAGGCGATCCCGCACTCCGGATAGCGCAAGCGGAGCGGGCAGCGGTAGCAGTCGGCGTAGGGAGAGAGGTGGTGGCCCGGTGTGAAGGGCCCCTGGTGGTGCTTGAAATCGCTTCCCAGGAGCCCGAGCACTCCTCCGGTCTTGCCGTGGAACCCTCCCCAGAATCCGATGACCTCGCGCTTGCCGGTGGCGGCCTTGGCCAAGCGCAGGGCCGCCTCGACGGCCTCCGCGCCTCCGGAAAACATCTGAATGCGCGCCAGCCCGGCCGGCGTGGTCTTGGCCAGCAGCTCGAGAAAGCGCGCGCGCGTCTCCGTCGCGAAGCTGCCGAAGGTGAGTTGCTCGACCTGCCGCTTCAGCGCCTCGACGTAGCGCGGGTGGCAGTGTCCGACGCTGCCGACGCCGATGCCCGCCATGAAGTCGACGTATTCGTTGCCGTCCTCGTCGATGAGGGTGCATCCAGTGCCGCGGGCCATCGCGAGCCCGGAGTAGAGGGCGTACGACTGAAGCCCGGCGGCGATGTGTCGTGCTTCCCGCTCGACGATCTGGCGCGACCGCGGACCCACCAGGCGGGGCGTCGTCACCGGAGACTCTCCGAAAACCGGCGTGCCAGGTGGGACGCGATCCGGGCCGCGGCCTCGTCCCGGTAGAGCGCGAAGCTCGGCCACGCGTTGAGGTCGAGCAGCACGATCGTGCCGGGCGCGCTGACGAGGGCGTCGCCGCCGTACACTTCCAGGCCGAGGGCCGCCGCTGCGCCGGCCGCCAGACTCGCCAGGTGCGCGGCGTCGATCGGGTAGCGGGCCGGCCGCTGCTCCTTCGGGTAGAACCAGCGGAACCACGGTGTCTCGCCCGGGCCGGTCGCCCCGACACCGACCCCGTAGAACTTGACGAGGTCCCCCTCGAGGTGCGGCTGGATCACGGCACGAGCGATGCCGCGCGCGGCGAGTCCGTGAAGCGCCGCTTCGACGGCGTCCCCGGTCGACGCGAACACCACGTCGCCCTCCTGGGTGTTGTGGACGTCCGCGCGCTTGACCCACGCGGGCAGGGCACCGTGGCTCCGGCCGCCCGTGGTTGGCACGATCTGGCTCTCGACGAACGGCAGGCCGGCCGCCGCGAGCCGGGTGACCATCCGCACCCGATACGTGTTCAGGACCGCTTCCGGCCGATTCACGAGGGGCGCGCCGCCCGCCTCCCACGCCCGGAGCTGCCTGAGCGCCTCGAGCCGCTCGCACATCAGGAAGGCACAGCGCGGCCGGCCGTCGAAGGGACCACTCAACTCCTCGGGGCCCTTGAGGACCACCTGAAACCCCTCGGCCTCGAGATGCTTGCCGGTCAGGCGCAGGATCTCGGCGTCGTCGTTCTCCCGGCCCGGGGAATGCGCCCGCTCCCGAAAGATACCCCAGCAAGTGGCGGTGCTCACGCGGTCCCTCCCGGGCGGATCATGACGACCGTGCGCCGAGGGCCAGCGCCTCGGCGAGCGCGACGTCGTCGCCCCGATCGACGTCCACGACGGTCTGGATTACCTCGCCGTACAGCGGCTCTCCGCTTTTGGAGAGCCACGTCAGGAACTCCCGCAGCCGTCCGATCCCGGGCGGGGCGTCCATCCTCCTGACGCGCTCCGGCACGAGATAGATTCCCGCTGTCACCAGCTCTCCCGAGCCCCCTCCGAGCTCGGTGACCCGGCCGATCGCGTCGAGCCGTACCCAGAGCGGACTCTCGTCGGCGACCAACGGCGTCACGGCCAGCACGGTGGCGTCGGGAGGCCGCTGGGCCGCGGCCTCGACGAAGCGCACGAAGTCAGCCTCGCGGCACCACGCGTCCACGGTCGACACCAGCATACGGCCCGTACCGTGACGGGCCACCTCGAGAAAGCTCTCGAAGGACGAGGCGGTCGTCTTCACGATGAACTCGACGTCGGCCTCGGGAAACCGCGCCCGCACCCACTCCACGCAGTCGCGCGCCCGTTCGTTCACGATGATGCGGAGCGAGGTGACGCGTGCGGCACGAAAGTTTCGAATCACCGCCTCGATGAGCGGCACGCCGGCCACGGGGACCAGCGGCTTCGGCACGGTCCACCCGGCACGGCGCAGGCGGCTGCCATCCCCCGCGGCAATGATCGCGCCGGTCAGAGCCGGCGTGGGCATCACAGCACCGCCTCCAGCTGGGCCAGGGAGGAGATGACCCGGTCCTCCGGGCAGCAGGGTTTCCGGGACCCGCTCTCCTCGCCCGCGAGCCAGATGTGACGCATGCCCACGGCGCGCGCCCCCGCCATGTCCCGGGTCGGCGAGTCGCCGACGAACGTCGCGTCGGCCGGCGTGATCCCCAGCTCCTCGACGGCCCGGTCGAAGATGCGGGGGTCGGGCTTCCGGCATCCGACGCGACACGAATCGAGGATGACGCTGAAGTGCTCACGGATTCCAGCGTCGTCGCAGACGGTCTCGAGATTCCCGTAGAAGTTCGAGACGATCCCCAGCCGGTATCGGCGGCCAAGCCGCGACAGCAGCGGCGTGTTGCCGCGTAGCGCCTCGAGGGCGCCCTCGAGGAAGCGGCTCGCGACCCGGCGGACCAATGCGTCGTCGCCGCCCAGCCCGAGTCCCTGGGCGAGGGCCGCGGCCAGCCGAGAGACGGTCTCGCCAAACGACAGTGTCGGCGGGGTCGCGCCGACGAGCGCGTCGTCGGCCGCGTAAAAGAGCGGGTCGAATCGCGCGGGCTCCAGCCGGACGCCCTCGGTTCGATAGAGGCGGGCAAACCGCTCCTTCCAGGTCACCCCGTCGGCGTCCAGGGTCCCGCCGAAGTCAAAGAGCACGGCGCGTTCCACAGGCCTCCTCGGCAGCGGCGCGACGGATCGGAACCGGGCGGCGCTCCCCGTTCCCTCGCTGGTGACCGCGCGGTCCATCGACTCGCCAGGCGACACCGACGACGGCCGGGGAGGCTGGCTCCACTGCAGCAGGACCGGAAGCACGACGAGGGCTGCCGTCAGCGTGGCGGCCATGCCGAGCGTGAGGAGGAGCCCGAGGCCGAAGATCCCGCGGTGGTCGGCGACCATCAGGCTGCCGAAGCCGACGATCGTGGTGAGGCCGTTGACGAGGACCGCCATCACCGTGCTCCGGGCAATGAGCGGGCCGCCGTATTCACGGCCCTCGAGGTAGCGCAGCACCACGTTGAGGCCGAACTCGGCGCCGGTGCCGATGATCAGGGGGAGCCCGAAGACGTTGCCGAAGTTGAAGGGCAGCCGGAAGAGCTGCATGAGCCCCGCGGTCCAGAGCGTGCCGAGGACCAGCGGGACCAGCCCGAGGGCGGCCTCGCGGAACCGGCGGATCAGCAGCGCGCTCAGGAGCGTGACGACCAGGAACGCGTAGACCGTGCCCTCCTTGTAGGCGCGCTCCATGTAGTTGATCGCCTCGAAGGTGATGATGGGCGTGCCCGTCACCTCGGGGTCGACGCTCCGGAGGTCCGCGACGAAGCGCTCGGCGCCGTGCCGATCCCAGATGTCGACACCGGGGTGGATCTGCAACAGGAAGCGGCCGCTCGGCGAGACGAACTCGCGCCGGAGCTCGCTGGGAACGTCGTTCACCCCGATCTCGCGCGGGTGCAGGTTCCGCTGGAGGCGGTGGAGAGAGCCGGCAAAGTCACGGTAGACCTGATCCTGCAGGAGGGTCAAGGCCGGCTCCGACACGTCCCGGTCCGTACGCTGGAGCTTGGCGCTGAGCGCCGCGACCCGGTCCCGGACGGCGGCGGCGTCGTCGCGATCGGGGCCGGGCGGGGCCTCGCCGGCGGCGACGTCGAACCGATGCTTGAGCGTCGACAGCGCGGAGGCGAGCCGGTCAACGTCGACCGGCTCCGGGATGCCGACGCGGACGGGCGCGACGATCGGCGCGAGCTCGCCGATGACCCCGAGCTTCGCCGGCTGGTCCTCCGGGATGAGCAGGAGCGCCGAATCCACGTCGGAGACGGAGGGGAGTCGCTCGAACGCGGCCGCCTTCCGGCGGAGCTCGGCGAGGGACGCGGCGGTCGAGAGCGCGGTGAACCCCGAGCGCCCCGCCGCCAGGATGCGCTTCTCCCAGACGACCGACTCGGTGCCGACGGCCTGCAGGTTCAGGAGGTTGTAGTCGAAGTAGACGCCGGGCAGCGCCGCCAGCGAGAGGACGGTGGCGAGGGCCGCGGCCGTCACGACCGTCTTCGGGTACCGGATGATGCGCTCGACGAAGGGCACCCGGATCCGCTCGATCTCGAGCACACGCGGGATCGGGACGGGCGCGCGCGCGGGGCGACGACGATCGACCAGGATGATGAGCGCGGGAAACAGCGTCATCATCGAGAGCCACGCGAGCAAGATCGACGTGCCGGCGATGAAGCCGAGCTCCTGGATCCCCCGGAACTCGGTCGCCATCAGTACGTAGAAGGTGCCCGCCGCGGTCAGCGCGCCGATCAGCATCCCGGGGCCACTCCGCGCCGCCGTCAACTCGAGCGCCTCCCGCGGACTGCGGCCGAGGAACAGCTCCTCGTCGTGGCGGAAGAGGAAGTAGATCCCGTAGTCAGTCCCGATGCCGACGACGATCGAGATGAACATCACCGAGAAGATCGACAGGTGCCCGACGACCGCCGTGATGATGCCCATCGACCAGCAGAGGCTCACCGCGAGCGTGGCGAGCATCAGGATCGGCAGGCCCACGCGGAGAAACGCCACCAACAGGAGCCCGAGCGTGAGGGCAAAGGCCAGGAGCGTGGCGCGCCGGCTGTCCCGAAAGGCGGCCAGCATCTCGTCGTTCGACAGCGCCGGCCCCCCCGTGACTCCGGCCGTCACGTCGGGGAACTGGTCGCGGAGGCTGGCGATCGTCCCGCGCAGCGTCTCGATCGCCTCGCGATCCCCGGTGAAGCTCCCCCGTTTCCCGACGCCCTCGGCCAGGAGGAAGAGGAGTCGTTTGTCGTCGGAGAGGAAGTAGCCGTCGTCTTCGCCGCCCGTGTCCGGGCTGAAGAGCGAGCCCCACGGTGACCGGTACGGCGAAGGGGAGTCCAGTCGGGCCGAGATCTGCGCGAGCAAGTCCTTGACGACGCGGAGGTCCACGTCCTTGTTGCCCTGGTCGAGGCCGACATCGAAGAAGCTCGTGACAATGGCGGTGCCGATCTGCGTGCTGATGTTCTCGACGAGCTGATCGAGGGTCGGGCGCGCGGCGAACGACTCCAGGAAGCTCTGGTGGTCGAGGATCTTGTCGCGGATGTCCCGGAGCTTCGCCGTGGACGCGTAGAGCAGCGCCCGGCCCTCGAACTGCTTGGGGTCCGTCCGGTACGCGACGCGCTCGAAACGGTCCGGGTACTTCCGGAGCTCGTGGGCCACCTGGCTCGCGTACGCCTTGGCCAGCGCGAGGCGCGGCGCCTGGACGGCGACGACGATCTGATCGGGGTCGGCGAACTCCCGGGAGTCCTCGGCGTAGCGCTGCACGTAGGCGCGGCCGCGGGGGAGCAGGTCCTTTCCGGACGTGATGAACGTGAGCTCCTGGAGCGAATAGACGACGCCCGCCGCGGCGAGGAGCAGCGAGACGACGACGGTGAGGGCAGGCCGGGCGGTGGCGACCTGCACCAGTCGCCGGAGCGCGCGGCCGGTTCGCAGGACGACGCTCATCCGACGGGGCCCGACCTAATCCTCACCGCTGATGAACCGCTCGAGGCGCTCCCGCGCGAGGGCGTCCGGCCACTGCTCCGGCGGGGATTTCATCAAGTAGGCGGAGGGCGCGAGGAGCGCGCCCTTCAGCCCGCGGTCGAGCGCGAGCCGGCAGCAGCGGATCGCGTCGATCACCACGCCCGCCGAGTTGGGGGAGTCCCACACTTCCAGCTTCAGCTCGATAGTGAGCGGCTGGTCTCCGAACCCTCGCCCCTCGAGCCGAATGTGGGCCCACTTCCGGTCCTCGAGCCAGGGGACGAAGTCGCTCGGGCCGATGTGGACGTTGTCGGCCTCGAGGTCGTGCGTGAGCTGGGAGCGGACAGCGTCGGTCTTCGAGGTCTTCTTCGACGCCAGACGCTCGCGCTCGAGCATGTTGTAGAAGTCGGTGTTGCCGCCGACGTTGAGCTGGCTCGTCCGCTCGAGCCGCACGCCCCGCTCCATGAACAGGCGCGTGAGCACGCGGTGCACGATGGTGGCGCCGACCTGCGACTTCACGTCGTCGCCGACGACGGGCAGCCCGCGCTCCTCGAAGCGCCGTCGCCAGTAGGCCTCCCGCGCGATGAAGACCGGGATGCAGTTGACGAACCCACAACCGGCGTCGAGGATCTGCTCGACGTACCACTTGGTCGCCATCTCGCTGCCGACGGGAAGGAAGTTGACGACGACCTGCGTGCCCGTGTCGCGGAGGATTCCCACGATGTCGGCCGTCGAACCCGGCGCGCGTGTGATCAGCTGGGACAGGTAGTGGCCGAGCCCGTCGTGCGTCATCCCTCGCTGGACGGCGACGCCGAGGGGGGGCACCGTGGCGAAGCGCACCGTGTTGTTCGGCGGCGTGAAGATCGCCTCCGAGAGATCCCGGCCGACCTTGCGCGCATCGATGTCGAAGGCCGCCGAGAACTCGATGTCACCGACGTGGTAGTCGCCGAGCCGCGGGTGCATGAGCCCGGGGATGAACGCCGAGTCCGGCGCGCCCCGGTAGTGCTGGACGCCCTGAACGAGGGCGGATGCACAGTTGCCGACTCCGATGATCGCGACGCGAACGGCCGATGCCACGGGGTGCCTCCTTAGGTGGTTTTGAATGCGCCAGTGTACCACGGGGCCGGCCCGCCCCCGCCGGCCGGCCGCTACTCGGTGTAGAAGAGGAGCACGACCGACATCAAGACGAGGACCGTGGGCCAGAGCAGGTGCAGCCGCGAACCCGGTCCGGCGCGGCGCGACAGCAGGAGCGCTACGCCCGCGGCGAAGCTGGCCAGCCCCATGGCCGCGTGCTGCGCGTAAATCCAGTCGAGATGCAGCCGGCCTTCATGGAAGTGCAGGAACAGGCCGACGCCGCCCACGAGCGCCAGCGCGGACACGAGCCAGAGGCTCGGCCGCCGCCTGGCCACGCCGCCGCCGTAGAGCGCCTCGGCCAGGCCGATCGCGATCGGGATCAGCGTCAGGAGCTTGTGCTGGAGGACCTCGGTATCGCCGAGGCTCTCCCGAAGCCCGAGTGGTCCCCACGGCCACGCCTCGGGATCGCTGCGGACGAAGAGGTACACGCCGAAGGCGACCCAGAGCGCCGCGCTGGCGGCGGACCACGCGCGGCGGCGCGGGCCGCGCGCCTGCCAGAACGCGACGGCGGCGATCACCAGCAGGAAGACGCCGGACGAGCGGTGGTTGAATTCGGAGTACGCGATCTCGGGGCCGCTGCGGATGGCGCCGTGATGGTGCTCGGGGGTGCCGACGCCGCCGTACGGCGCCAGGTACGGATTCTGGTCGGCGTAGACCCCGCGGGGGTTCGGGTACCACGCCCACACGTGCACGATGGCGAGCTTCGGATGGAAGAGCACGAATGGAGCCCCGCTCACGGGGTGGACCTTCGGGCAGCTCGCGGGCGCCGGGGCGGGGAGCTCCCGGTAGTCCCGGTAGTGGCAGCTCGCCTCGTGCTCGCTCCAGGCCGCCCCCGGGAAGGGATTCGTGTCGAGCCTGGACGACGGCAGCGCGTATTCGGCGGCGGCGAGCTGCCAGCGTCCGTCGCGCGTCGGGACGTAGATCAGCATCGGGGGGGACGCGAGCACGCGGCCCGCCGAGAACAGGCCGGCGGCCGCCGAGAGCATCTGCGCGTTTACGTTCAAGAAGTGGACGCCATGGTTGGTTTCCATGCCGCTGATCTGGACGTAGCCGTCGGCCCGCGCCTTCTCGATGTCGAGGTACGTCGCCGTCGCCTGCCGCACCGCCGCCAGCACCGCCTCCGGGGGGAGGCCGGACGCGGCCGCCGCCGCCGCCACCGGCGCCGGCGGGGTCGAGGCGACCTGGGCCGAGCTGTGGGCGGCGGCCGGGCCCGGTCCGGCCACCCAAAGGAGCAGAACCGGGGCGGCGAGCGCAAGAATATCGTGGACACGCATACCCCGTAACGCTAGCATAGGCCGTGCTCGGGGCGCGGCTTTCGGTCCTTTCCCCGCTTCTGCTCGCGGCTAGCCTCTTCTCCCTCGCGTACGCGGTCTTCGCCCTCGCCCGGGTCCGCGCGTTCGCCCGGCAGCGGCCGCGGGCCGCCGCCGGGCCGCCCGTCACCGTGCTCAAGCCGCTCAGGGGCGCGGAACCGGGGCTCTACGAGAACCTCCGCTCCTTCTGCGAGCAAGACTACCCCGAGTTTCAGGTCGTCTTCGGGGTGCGCGACCCGCAGGACCCCGCGATCGCGGTCGCGGAGCGGGTCATGCGCGACCTGCCTGGGCGCGACCTTGCCCTCGTCGTGGACGACCGGGTGATCGGCACCAACCTCAAGGTCAGTAACCTCGCCAACATGTACGGTGCGGCGAAACACGACCTCCTGGTCATCGCCGACAGCGACATGCGGGTCGACCAGAGCTACCTCGGCAGCGTCGTCGGGCCCCTCCGGGACCCCGCGGTCGGAGTGGTCACGTGTCTCTACGCCGGACGCGCCACGGGCGGCTTGTGGGCCGTGCTCGGGGCGATGTTCATCAACGACTGGTTCCTGCCCTCGGTCCTGGTGGCGCGGTCGCTCCAGCCGGACCGCTTCTGCCTGGGCGCGACCATGGCCGTGCGGCGGGAGGCCCTCGAGGCGATCGGGGGGTTTGCGGCCCTGGGCCCCTACCTCGCCGACGACTACATGCTGGGCGTCTTCATGAACCGGCGGGGCCTCCGGGTGGCCCTCGCCCCCTGCGTCGTCGAAAACTCGGTCTGGGAGCCGGACTTCCGAACACTCTTCACCCACGAGCTCCGGTGGGCACGGACGATCCGGACGGCCCAGCCGCTCGGTCACGCGATGTCTCTGGTCACCCATTCCCTTCTATTGTCCGGCGCGTATCTACTGGTATCATCCTTGAGTATCCTGGGCGCGGTGGTCGCGGGCGGAGCGCTGGTGTTGCGGCTCGGCGTCCACTACACGGTCCGAGCGAGCCTCGGCCTGCGCGAACCCGGCCGCGCCTGGCTCGTGCCGCTCCGAGACGTCCTCTGTTTCGTGGTGTGGGTCGCGAGTTTCTGGGGGCGTACCGTCCACTGGGGCGGCCGGAAGTTTGCCGTGGCGTCTGACGGTCGGATGTCGGCGAACGGGGGACATCACTCATGCTGAAGACGCTGTTTCTGCACCCGCCCTCCTTCGAGGGCTTCGACGGAGGAGCGGGTTCGCGATACCAGGCGAGGCGGGAGATCCGCTCGTTTTGGTATCCCACCTGGCTCGCCCAGCCTGCCGCGCTTGTTCCCGGCAGCCGGCTCATCGACGCCCCCCCCGCGGGGATCACGCTCGCGCGGGTCCTGCCGCTCGCCAAGGATTACGAGGTCTGCGTCTTGCACACGAGCACGCCATCGTTTGCCTCGGACGTCCGCGTGGCCGAGGCCTTGAAGAACATGAACCCCCGGCTCCTGGTCGGGTTCGTGGGCGCGCACGTGGCGGTGGCGCCGGAGGCGTCGCTCCGGGCCTCGGAGGCGATCGACTTCGTCGCCCGTAACGAGTTCGACTTCACGATCCGGGAGGTGGCGGAGGGCCGCCCGCTGTCCGCCGTCGACGGGCTCAGCTATCGCACGGATGGGCGCATCCTCCACAACCGCGAGCGCGCCACGCTCGAGGACATGGACCGGCTGCCATTCGTGGTGGACGTCTACAAGCGCGACCTCAGGGTCGAGGACTACTTCATCGGCTACCTGCTGCACCCCTACGTCTCCCTCTACACCGGCCGCGGCTGCCGGTCGAAGTGCACCTTCTGCCTCTGGCCGCAGACCGTCGGGGGGCATCGCTACCGGACCCGCACGCCTGACCACGTGGCGGACGAGATCGCGCTGGCCACGACGTACTTCCCGCACGTGAAGGAATACTTCTTCGACGACGACACGTTCACCGACGACCTGCCCCGGGCCGAGGTCATCGCCAGGCGTCTCGGCAAGCTCGGCGTCACCTGGTCGTGCAACGCGAAGGCCAACGTCCCCTACGAGACGCTCAGGGTGATGCGGGACAACGGCCTGCGGCTCCTCCTCGTGGGCTACGAGTCGGGCAACCAGCAGATCCTCAACAATATCAAGAAGGGACTCCGGCTCGACATCGCCCGTAAGTTCACGCGGGACTGCCGCGAGCTCGGCATCACAATTCACGGGACCTTCATCCTTGGCCTTCCCGGCGAGACGCGGGAGACGATCGAGGAGACGATCCGCTACGCGCGGGAGATCAATCCGCACACGATCCAGGTCTCGATCGCCGCGCCCTATCCCGGCACCTCGATGCACCGGGAGGCAGTAGAGAACGGCTGGCTGCAGAACGACGGCCAGGCGCTCGTGAACGCCCGCGGGGTGCAGGTCAGTGCGCTCAGCTACGCGCACCTGCCGCACACCGAGATCTTCGACTCCGTGGAGACTTTCTACAAGCGCTTCTACTTCCGACCGGGCAAGGTCGCCTCGCTCGTCTCGGAGATGGTGAAGAGCCCGGAGATGATGCGGCGGCGGTTGCGGGAAGGGGTCGAGTTCTTCCGCTTCCTCGCGCACCGCTAGCCGGGGCCGCTCGGAACCCCAGGGATTCTCGGGCCCGGCATCCGGCGGGGCCCGTGGTCTCTCCGCGGCCGCGGGCGCTACGACGTGCTGCGCTTCTGTTTGGCCTCCTCGTACTGGAACTCCTCCTGCTTGGTCTTCATCTTCCTGACGAGCTCCTGGTAGGAGGAGGTCTGGATGATCCGGTTGAATTGGGTCCGGTAATTGCTGATGAGGCTCACGCTCTCGATGACGACGTCGTACACCAACCATCGGTCGCCCCGGCGCATCATCCGGTACTCGATCGGTACTTCCGTGCCCTGCTTGGTGATGAGTTTGGTCCGGACGCTGGCGAGATCGCCGTCGACGCTCTCGCCGGCGTACTGGATCTTCTCCCCGCCGTACAGCTCGATCTTCGAGATGTACGCTCGTTCCAGGAGATCGCCGAACAGCTTGACGAACTCCTCGCGCTGGCCGTCCGTCAGCTTCTGCCAGTGGCGGGCCAGCGCGCGCCGGGCCGTCTCCGCCCAGTCGAAGATGTCGTTGGCGATCGCCCGCACCTGCCGCCGCCGCTCGAGGGCCTTGTCGTCGCCCTTCACGGCGGAATCCTCGAGCGTCTTGACCACACGGTCGATGTGGGTCCTGAGCTGGTCGGTCGGCGGCCCCGCGAAGGCGGCCCGCCCGACCAAGAGCGCGGCCACCACCACCACGCCGACGAGCGCGCCGCGTCGGCGCATCATCGGGTCACCTCCGCCGTGTCCATAGCTGGGTCCTCTCCCTGATGAGGATAGGCCAAATCCCGTCGAGACGACGGCCGGCGGCGTTCTCGAGCCGGGCACGCCCATCCGGTCGCCGAGCACGCGAGGCCGTACCGGCCGGCGACCTCGCGGCCGCTCGTGAGGCGTCAGCCAGGTTCTGTGAAGGCGTCGGAGTTCGTCAGCGCCGTCCCCCGTCGCCCGCGCTGAGCCCGAGCGGACTCACCCTCGCCACGCGCAACGGCGATTCCCGGCCGCCCCCATCGCATGCGCAAGCCCGCTAGACTTTGCCGAAGATATACTTCGCGAGCAGCTCCTCGAGATCGACGGGCGCCTCGGTCTCGCGGATCCGGCCGTTCGGCCCGACGATCCGCTCCGAACCGCCGGGGCTGATGCGGATGTACTTCTCGCCGATCAGACCCTTCGTCTTGATCGAGGCGATGGAGTCCTCTGGCAGCTTGACGCCCCGATTGATGACGAGCACCACCTGAGCCTCGTCGTTCACGAGGCGGATCTTGTCGACGCGCCCGACCTCGACCCCCGCGATCTCCACGCTCGAACCGACCTTCAGGCCGCCGACCGAGGGGAAATTCGCGATGACCGGGTAGCCGCCACCGCCGAAGAACTCGACGCGGCCGAGTTTAACCGAAAGATATCCCAATGCCAAGATGCCCAGGATCACGAAGACTCCGACCGCTACCTCGACGCGTGACCGCCCCATCATCTATCCTCCGTCCCGACCTGGCTCGCCCGCGCCCTATCGGAGGTGAATCGGACCTTCGGGATCGCCGCGGATGAACTGCTGGATGACCGGATTGGGTGAGTTCTGGATCGCTTCCGCCGGTCCCGCCTCGACGATCCGGCCGTCGTACAGCATCGCCACCTTCTGCGCGATCTTGAAGATCTCGGGGATCTCGTGGCTCACCATCACGGCCGTGAAGGCGAACTTCGCGTGGAGATCGACGATCAGGCCGTGGATCGTGTTGACGAGGACAGGGTCGAGGCCCGTGGTGGGCTCGTCGAAGAAGACGATCTCCGGCTCCGTCACGAGCGCGCGGGCAATCGCGACGCGCTTGCGCATGCCGCCCGAGATCTCGGCGGGGTTCTTCTCGCCCATACCGCCGAGGCCGACCTGCTCGAGTTTGGCGTTGGCGCGCTCCGCGATCTCGGCTCGGCCGAGGGCGGTCCGCTCCCGAAGCGGAAAGGCGACGTTGTCGAACACGCTCATCGAGTCAAACAGGGCGCCGCCCTGGAAGACGACGCCGTAGCGGCGGCGGACGGCGTCGAGGGCCTCGCCGCGCAGCTCCGTGATGTCGACCCCGGCGACGACGATTCGTCCGGCGTCGGCGCGGAGGAGTCCGAGCAGGTGCTTGAGCAGCACCGTCTTACCCCCGCCGCTCTGACCGATGACGATCATGATCTCGCCCCGGTTGACCTCGAGGTTGACGCCCTTCAGAACCGGCTGACCGCCGAACGACTTGCGGAGGTTCTCGACCCGGATCACTTCAACACTGAGCCCAAGAAGTAGTCCCACACGAGGATCAGTACCGAGCAGAGAACGACCGCCTGGGTCGTCGCTCGCGCCACACCCTCGGCGCCGTGCCCGACGTGGTAGCCCTTGTACGTACAGACCCAGGTGACGAGCACGCCGAACGACAGCGACTTCCAGACGCCGGTCGTCACATCGCCGAGGTCGACGAAGGACTTCATCTCGCCGAAGTAGGTGCCCTGGGAGAGGCCGAGGAGCTTCACGCCGACGAGGTAGCCGCCGAAGATGCCGACCACGTCGAAGATCGACGTCATGAGCGGGAACGTGATGATCCCGGCCACGATGGACGGCACGACCAGGTAACGGAACGGGTTGAGAGCCATGACCGTGAGCGCGTCGATCTGCTCGGTGATCCGCATGATGCCGATCTCGGCCGTGAGCGCGGAGCCCGCCCGTCCCGTCACCATGAGGGCGGCCAGGACCGGCCCGAGCTCGCGGATCAGGGAGAGGGCGACCGCGGGCCCGAGGAAGGCCTCCGAGCCGAAGCGGGAGAGCGTGATGAAGACCTGGAGGCCCAGCACCATGCCCGTGAACGCGCCAGTGAGGACGATGATGACTAGCGAGTTGTAGCCGATGAAGTGGATGCGGCCCACGAGCTGGCGCATCTTGAACGGCGGGGTGACCGCGTACGCGACCGCGCTCGCGAAGAAGGTGCCGAAGCGGCCCAGCGAGGCGACCAGCGAGAGCGCGGCCCGGCCGACGAGCGCGACGAGGTCGACCGGGCGGGCCGCCCAGGTCGTCATGACCGGCTCGTGCGATAGACTCCGAGGGCCCAGAGGGGGAAGTAGGCGGCGTAGAGGTGGTATTTGAGGTAGAAGACGCGCGGGAAGCCGGTGCCGTTCCAGAGCGGGTCGCTCCAGCTTCCGTCGGGACGCTGCGTCCGGAGAAGGTAGTCGACGCCCTCCTCCACGGCGGCGCCGGTCGTCGCGCCGGCCGCGAACAGCGCCAGGAGCGCCCAGGCGGTCTGGCTCGGCGTCGACGGGCCGCAGCCGGCAAGCGCGGGGTCGCGGTAGCTCTCGCAGGTCTCGCCCCAGCCCCCGTCGCGGTTCTGGCGGCCCACGAGCCAGCGGACGGCCCGCTGGACCCAGGGTGCGCTCATGTCCTCGCCGATCGCGCGCAGGCCGCGCAGGACGGACCACGTGCCGTAGATGTAGTTGACCCCCCAGCGGCCGTACCATCCCCCGTCGCCGTTCTGCGTACGCCGGAGGAAGTCGACGGCGGGCCGCGCGGCCGGATGCTCGAGGCCGTAGCCAAGGGTGCCGAGGAGCTCGAGCCCCCGCCCGGTGAGATCCTCCGTGGACGGATCCAGCAGGGCCCCGTGGTCGGCGAAAGGGATGTTATTGAGGACGAGGCGATTGTTGTCGGCGTCGAAGGATCCCCAGCCGCCGTCCGCGCCCTGCATGCCGAGAAACCAGGCCAGGCCGCGCGCACGCGCGAAGCGGAGGCGCTCGGGTTCGAGACCCTGGAGCTTCTCGAGCGCCATCAGCACCATCCCGGTGTCGTCGAGGTCCGGATAGAAGTCGTTGTGGTACTGGAACGCCCACCCGCCTGGCTCGAGGTTCGGCCGCTTGACCTGCCAGTCGCCGGGGACCAGGACCTGCCGGTCCAGCAGCCACGTGGCGGCGCGGGCAAGCGCGGGATGGTCGGGGGCGAGGTCGCTCTCGACCAGGGCGTTGACCGCCAGACCCGTGTCCCAGATCGGAGACGGGCAGGGCTGATAGTGGACCGTGTCCTCGGTCTCCACGGCGAGGGCCTCGAGCTCCTTGAGCTGGCCCCGGATCAGCGGGTGGTCGTCGGGATAGCCGAGGGTCCGGAGGGCGAGCACCGCATTCGTCATGGCCGGGAAGATCCCGCCAAGCCCGCCCGGCACGGCCAGCCGCTCCTCGAGCCAGAGCCGCGCTGCCTCGACGGCCCGCTTGCGGAAGGGGCGAGGCGAGAACCGCTCCCAGATCTTGAGCGCGTCGTCGACGGCAATGAAGAAGTTCTTCCAGAGGAGCCCGCGGACGCTGAAGGGGACCGGCCGGCGGGGCAGCCGCAGGCTCGCCGTCTCGCGCGGCTCGGGCCAGAGCTCGTCAAGAGACCGGTCGGCGGGCAGCCATTTGACCGGCTTGCGGTCCATCAGGATCAGGAGCGGTACGATGACCGTGCGCGACCAGTACGAGACCTCGTAGAGGTTGAAGTAGAAGCGGCGAGGCAAGAGCATGATCTCGACCGGCATCGCCGGCACGCCGTTCCAGTCGTACTCGCCGAAGAGGGCCAGCAGGATCTTCGTAAAGACGTTGGCCCGACAGGGGCCTCCCATCGCACGAACCACCGCGCGGGCGCGGACCAGGTCAGGGTCGTCGGGTGGGACCCCCGCCATCTTCATCGCGAAGTAGGCCTTGATCGTGGCGGCGAGATCGGCGGGCCCGGCCTCGAAGAGGCTCCAGCCGCCGTTCGGGAGTTGTCGCTGGCGCAGGTAGGCGACGGCCTTGCGCTCGCGCTCGGCGTTGACCCGGTCGAGGAGATGGCAGAGCAGCAAGAACTCCGACGTGATGGTGGCGTCGGCTTCCAGCTCGCCGACCCACTGCCCGTCGGGGGCCTGTCGACCGAGGAGAGACGCCTGGGCGCGCGAAATCGCCGAGTCGAGGCGTGTCACGGTTTCGGATGCTAGCACACCCCCGTCAGCTTGCGAGAATTTGACTCTCGGGGTATCGTGACGGCGCCGGCTCGCATGGACCTGTTGATCGACGCGCTCACGCTGCGGCCGTACGTGTTTGCGTTCATGGCCGCGTTCGTCGTGCTGGCGCTCCACGACCTGGGTCGGCGCCGCACGGTCGCCTTTACCGCGTCGACCCTCGGTGTCGCCTGGACGGCGGAGTTTGTGTCCACCCGCGTGGGCTACCCGTCGGGCTCTACCACCACACGGGCGTCACGCGGTCCCGGGAGCTCGACCTCTCGAATGTGCACCCCGCCCCGGGGCCCGAGCTTGCACCTTTCTCTCTTCTTGGCCGTGTGGTCCTGTTATGCTGGCCGGGGCGAGCGCCGGGTGGCGGCTGTCGGACCGGGCGCCCGGCCCGCCTTTTGAACAAACCGGACAGGGGGATCGATCCGCGATGAGCGTTCCGGCCGCGCAGATGTGGACGGTGGCGGCGTATGTGCTCCGGCAGAAGCTCCGAGGCCGCCGGCGCTACCCGCTCGTCCTGATGCTCGAGCCCCTCTTTCGGTGCAACCTCGCGTGCGCGGGCTGCGGGAAGATCCAGTACCCCGCCCAGATCCTGCGAAAGCAGCTCAGCGTCGAGCAGTGTCTGCGGGCGGTAGAGGAGTGCGGCGCGCCGATCGTGAGCATCCCGGGCGGGGAGCCGCTGATGTACCCGGAGATCGGCCGGCTCGTCGAAGAGCTGGTCCGACGCGGGAAGTACGTCTACCTCTGCACGAACGCGATCCAGCTCAGGGAGAAGCTCGAGGCGGGGCTCTTTACGCCGTCTCGGCACCTGAGCTTCAGCGTGCACCTGGACGGGCGGCGCGCGGAGCACGACGAGTCGGTCTGCCGCGAGGGGGTCTATGACCAGGCGGTGGAGGGGATCCGGGAGGCGCTCCGGCGCGGCTTCCGCGTCACGACCAACACCACGCTGTTCGAGGGGGCCTCGCCGCTCCGGATGCGGGAGTTCTTCGACGAGATGATGGACCTCGGCGTCGAGGGCATGATGCTCTCGCCGGGCTACAGTTACTCTAAGGCGCCCGACCAGGAACACTTCCTGCGGAAGACCCGCACGAACGACCTCTTCGCGCGGATGCTCTCGAAGCCGAAGCGGCGCTGGCGCTTCAACCAGTCGCCGCTCTTCCTGCGGTTCCTGATGGGCAAGCACGACTACGAGTGCACGCCCTGGGGCAACCCGACCTTCAACCTGTTCGGGTGGCAGCGCCCCTGCTACCTCCTCCAGGAGGGGTACGCCGAGAGCTTCCAGGATCTCATGGAGACCACGCGCTGGGAGCGCTACGGCCGGAAGAGCGGCAACGCCAAGTGCCGGGACTGCATGGTGCACTGCGGGTTCGAGGCCACCGCGGTGAACGAGACCTTCGGCAGCTGGCGGGGCTTCGTCGAGACGGTTGGGGTCACGCTCACCGGCCGGTTCTGATGACCGAGCCGGAGACGACGCTCGAGGGCTGGACCCCGGAGCCGGGTCCGGATCTGCCGCTCGAGCGCATCATCGACCTCGCCTTCGATTATCGCGGGGATACGACCGTCGTGCTGACGGACGGCACCGAACTCCGCGGCTACGTCTTCAACCGCAACGCCGACGCCGGGGAGCCGTTCATCCAGATGTTCGACGCGGACGGCGCCGGGCCCCGCGCGATCCCGTACTCCCGAATCCGGACGATCAGATTCACCGGCCGCGACCCGGCGGCGGGGAACTCGTACGCGCTCTGGCGCAGGCGCAAGGAGACAGGCGGGGCCGGACGGGACGAGCGGGGCAGAGGGCAAGGGTGAGCGGCTTCCTCGTCCTCGTGGCGGCGGAGCTCGAGGCGCGCGGGCTGGCCCGCACCCTTGGGCTTCGTCGTCTCACGTCGAGCCCCTGGTCGCGCTTCGGCGCTGACGGGCTCGAGGTCCGGGTGGTCGGTCTGCGCGCGGCCGGCCTTGCCGCGCGGGGGCTCGGCGACCACGACCCCCCCGACCTGCTGATCTCGGCGGGCAGCTGCGGAGCGCTCTCGCCCGCGCTCGCGCGGACGGGGGCTCTCGTGCTGCCCGAAGTCGTGCTTGCCCCCGCCGGGCCCCCGCTGGCCGTGGACCCGGGCGCCCACACCCGCGCCCTCGCCGCCGCCGCCCGGGCGGGCCTCGCCCCCGCCACCGGGCCGCTGGCAACGGTCGAGGAGGTCGTCGACACCCCCGCCGCGAAGGCGGCTCTGGCGCACCGCACCGGCGCGATCGCGGTCGACATGGAGTCGGCGGTCATCCTCGCGGTGGCGCGCGAGCGCGGGCTGGCCGCGATCGTGGTGCGAGGTGTGTCCGACACCGCCGACCAGTCGCTTCCGCCCGGGCTGGCTCGGCTGGTCGACGCCGGGGGGCAGACGCGACCGGCCCGCGCGGCCGCCCTCATCCTGCGCCGGCCGGCGCTGCTCGGCCAGGCGTGGGCTCTCCGGCGGGGGATCCTCCTCGCCCTCACGGCGGTGGCGGTCGTCGTCCGGGAGCTCGGCGAGACCGGCTGATGCCGGACGCGCTCGTCACCGGCGCCACCGGGTTCGTCGGCGCCAACGTTGTCCGCGAGCTCCTGCGCGACGGTCGGAGCGTGCGCGTGCTCGTCCGGCCGACGAGCGACCGGCGCGCGATCGAGGGGCTCCCCCTCGAAGTCTGCGAGGGCGATCTGCTCGACCCCGCGTCGCTCGCGCGCGGGGTCAAGGGCGTCCGCCACGTCTACCACGTCGCCGCCGACTACCGGCTCTGGGCACGCCAGCAGCGCGAGCTCTACCGGACGAACGTCGACGGCACGCGTGCCGTCTTCTCCGCCTGCGCCCGGGCCGGCACGGAGCGGGTCGTCTATACCTCCACCGTCGGCGCGCTCGGCATCCCCGAGGACGGCCGGCCCGGCACGGAGACGACGCCGGTCACGCTGGCGGACATGATCGGGCCCTACAAGCGCTCGAAGTTCCTCGCCGAGCAGGTTGCCCTCGAGTGGGCCAGCCGGGGCCTGCCGACCGTCATCGTGAATCCGTCTGCTCCCGTCGGGCCGTGGGACGTGAAACCGACACCGACCGGCCAGCTGGTCGTCGACTTCCTGTGCGGCAGGATGTTCGCGACGCTCGACACCGGGCTCAACCTCGTCCACGTGCGCGACGTCGCCCGGGGCCACCTGCTGGCGGCGGAGCGGGGCCGCGTGGGCGAAAAGTACATTCTCGGCAACCAGGACCTCTCCCTCGTGGAGATCTTTGGGATGCTGGCCCGGCTGACTGGGCGCCCGGCGCCCCGGTTCAGGCTTCCCTACGCGCTCGCCTGGTGCGGCGCGCTCGGCATGGAGGCCGCGGCGCGGCTCAGCGGACGGCCGCCCCGGGCGTCGTTGACGGCCGTCCGGATGGCGAGAAAGCGCATGTATTTCAGCCCGGCCAAGGCCGTGCGGGAGCTCGGGCTTCCCCAGACGCCGGTCGAGACCGCCCTGCGCGAGGCGGTGGAGTGGTTCACGGTCCGCGGCTATGCCATAATTCAGGAGCGACCGGTCGCCTCCAGCGCATGACCAGCGTCCGAGGCCGGCAGTGAACAGCGCCCAGCTCGTCTCGCGGCTCACGCGGCAGAGTCGGTCGAACTTCTACTACGCCTTCCTGTTCCTGCCGCGGCCGCAGCGAGCCGCGCTCTACGCCGTGTACGCCTTCTGCCGCATCGTCGACGACGTGGCCGACCTGGGCGGAGACCCCGCGCGCCAGCGCGCCGATCTCCGCGAATGGCGGGCCGAGGTGGCGCGATGCTTCGATCCGGCCGGCCCCCGCGCGCCGGTCGCCCGGCGACTGGCGGAGGCGGTCCGCGCCTACCCGATCCCGCGCGCCGCCCTGGACGCGATCGTCGACGGCGTGGAGATGGACTTAGACCGCTCGACCTACGAGACCTTCGACGAGCTCTACCCCTACTGCTACCGCGTGGCGTCGGCGGTCGGCCTCTGCTGCATCGAGATCTTTGGCTACTCGGAGCCGCGCGCGCGGGACTACGCGGTGAACCTGGGCGTGGCCCTGCAGCTCACCAACATCATGCGGGACGTCGAGGTCGACGCTCAGGCAGGGCGGGTCTACATCCCGCAGGAGGAGCTTCGGCGATTCGGGCTGACCGTCGACGACCTCCGCGCCGGCCGCTACACTCCGGCGTTTGTCCAGCTCATGGAGCATCAGGCGCGCCGGGCCCGGCACTTCTACGACACGGCCCGCCGCACGCTCCCGGCCGGGGACGCCCGCCGGCTGGTTGCCGCCCAGATCATGGGGCGGACCTATCTCGCGCTCTTGGGCGAGCTCGAGGCACGGCGGTTCCGCGTCTTCGGCCAGCGTGTGTCGCTGCCGGCGGCGCGCAAGCTCGTGATCGCGCTCCGGACGTGGGCCGAGACGCGGATCGGGGTCGCGGCGTGAGGGCGGCCGTCTACCACGGACGCCACAGCGTGGCGGCGGGGGAGTGGCCCGCTCCCGAGATCGGCGCGGGCGAGCTCCTGCTGCGGCTCCGCGGCTGTGGCCTCTGCGGGTCGGATATCGCCAAGATCCTCGTCGACCACCCGGCGCCCGCCGTCTTCGGCCACGAGGTCGTGGGCGAGGTCGCGCAGGTCGGCGCCGGCGTCGAGCGGTTCGCCGTGGGGGACCGCGTCGTCGTGGCCCACCACGTGCCGTGCTTCACCTGTCATTATTGCCGCCGGGGGAGCCCCTCGATGTGCCGCGCCTTCAAGGGCTCGAATCTCGATCCGGGCGGGCTCGCCGAGTTGATCCGGGTCCCGGCCCCGAACGTGGCCTACGCCACCTTCACGGTGCCGGCGCACGTGAGCGACGAGGCCGCCTCGTTCGTGGAGCCGCTCGGGTGCTGTCTGCGGGCGCTCCGGCGCGCCCGTGTCGAGCCCGGGGACACGGCGGTCGTGATCGGCCTGGGCTCGATCGGGTGCCTGTTCGTGCAGCTCCTGCGCCGGGCGGGGGCCAGGGTCGTCGGTACCGACGGGCTCGCCGAGCGTGTCGACCTCGCCAAGCGGCTCGGGGGCGAGGCGTTCGGCCCGGGGGAGGCCGTCGCGCGGTGGGTCGACGAGCAGAGTGACGGGCGCGGCGCCGATCTGGTCGTGCTGACCGCGGGCGGCGCGACCGTGCTGCCGTGGGCGGCGGCGCTCGTCCGCGACGGCGGGATGATCCACTCCTTCGCCGGCGGCGCCGGTGCGGAGCTGCCGCTGCCGCTCGAGGCCCTGTACCATCGCGAGCTGACGCTCACCGCCACCTACTCGTCGTCGCCGGCGGACCTGGCCGAGGCGCACGCGCTCGTGACGGCGGGTGAGGTGGTGGTCGAGCCGCTGATCACGCACCGGCTCCCGCTCTCGGAGGTCGCCCGCGGGGTCGAGCTGATGCTTCGCCGCGAGGCCCTGAAGGTCTTCGTGGTTCCGGACGGCGCATGACAGGCCCCACATCGGCCCGCGCGCCAGCGGCGAACGGAGCCGCGCGGGGGGGCCCGCCGGCGCGGGCGTTCGGACGGGGCCGCGGGGCGGGGGTCCCCGCCGAGAGCGTATGAGAGCCGTTGTCTTCTACGGGCCGGACGACCTGCGGTGCGAGGAAATACCGACGCCGACGCCCGCGCCCGGGGGCCTCGTGCTCCGCATCGAGGCGGCGCTGACGTGCGGCACGGACGTGAAGACGCTCCGGCGCGGCCATCCCGTGATGATCCCGCACGTGCCGACCGTGTTCGGTCACGAGCTCGCGGGAGCGGTCGTCGCGGTGGGCTTGGGGACGCGGGGCTTCCGCGAGGGCGACCGGGTCGTCGCCGCCAACTCCGCCCCCTGCGGGCAGTGCCCGCTGTGTCGGGCGGGGCGACCGAACCTCTGCGAGGACCTCCTCTTCGTCAACGGGGCGTACGGCGAGTACATCGCGCTGCCTCCGCGGCTCGTCGAGCGGAATGTCGTCCGCTTGGCGGCGGGGACGCCCGCCGCGCGGGCGGCCTTCGCCGAGCCCCTGGCCTGTGCGCTGCTCGGCCTGGAGCGCGGCCGGCTCGAGGCCGGGCAGACGGTGGCGATCTTCGGTCACGGGCCCCTCGGCTGTCTGCTCGCGATGCTGGCGGTGGCGCGGAAGGCGCGCGTCGTCCTTGTGGGCAAGCGCGGGTGGCGGCTCGATCGCGTGCGTCAGCTCGACCTCGGCGACGCGATCGACACCGCGCGCGTCGCCGACCCCGCCGACGAGGTGCGGCGGCTGACTGGCGGTCGCGGCGCCGACGTCACGGTGGATGCGACGGGCCGGCCGGAGGCCTGGGAGCAGGCGATCGCGTCCGTCGGACGGGGGGGCACCGTCGTGCTCTTCGGCGGCTGCGCGCCTGGCACGACGGTGCGGCTCGACACCCGCCGCGCACACTACGAGGAGCTGACGCTGGTCGGCGCCTTCCACCACACGCCCGAGCTCATCCGGCGCGCGGTCGAGCTGCTCGAGTCCGAGATGGTCGTCCCCGACCCTCTCCTCACGCACCGCATGGGGCTCGGCGAGGTGCGCGAAGCGCTCGAGCTGATGGCGCGCGGCGAGGCGCTGAAGATCCTGATCGAGCCGTGACCCCTGCTATACTCGCGGAGGTCGACCCCTCATGACGACCAAGGTGGCGGAGATCGTGCTGGCGGGACCCCGCGGCTTCTGCGCGGGAGTGGAACGGGCCATCGACATCGTAGAGCTCGCGCTCGCCGTCTGCCCGCCGCCGGTCTACGTGCGCAAGGAGATCGTGCACAACCGGCACGTGGTCGACGAGCTTCGGCAGAAGGGGGCGATCTTCGTCGACGAGCTCGACGAAGTGCCCGACGACGCGACCGTCATCTTCAGCGCCCACGGCATCTCGCCCGAGGTGCGTGAGGAGGCCAGGCGCCGCGGACTCCGCGTGATCGATGCGACCTGCCCCTTGGTCACGAAGGTGCACCTCGAGGCGATCCGGTACGCCCGCGAGGGCTATACGATCATCCTGGTCGGTCACGAGGATCACGACGAGGTGATCGGCACCATGGGCGAGGCTCCGTCCCAGATGCTCCTGATCGAGCGCCCCGACCAGGTGGTCGACCTCCAGGTGCCGGATCCGAACAAGGTCGCCTACCTCACCCAGACGACGCTGTCCGTGGACGACACGCGGGAGTGCATCGAGGCGTTGCGCCAGCGGTTCCCGAAGATCGTCGGTCCCGCCAAGGACGACATCTGCTACGCGACCCAGAACCGGCAGGCGGCGGTCAAGACGCTGGCGGGAGACGTGGATGTCGTCCTCGTGATCGGGGCCGCCAACAGCTCGAACGCCAACCGCCTCGTCGAGGTCTCGCAAGGCAACGGCACCCGCGCTTACCTGATCAACGACGTGCGCGACATCAAGCCGGAGTGGCTCGCCGGCGTCCGGCGGATCGGGATCACCGCCGGCGCTTCGACGCCCGAAGTGCTCGTCACCGAGGCAATGGAGGCCCTCCGCAAGTCGGCCGCGGTGAGCGTGCGGGAGGTCCGGGTCGTAGAGGAGGACGTCCGCTTCGGGCTGCCGGGCGAGCTCGAGCAGATCGCCCGGGAGAACGGCAAGCTGCTCCCGCCGCGGACGGCCGTCGCCCGCCAGTCCCGCTGACGCGGGCGCCCCCGGCGGCCCCTTCCGGGCCTCCGCCTCCTCCCGACGTCCCCTCGCCGGCGCTCCCAGACCGCGCCCGACCGGCGCGATATTGCTTACGGGAAATCCCTGCCTCGTGACACATTAGATGTATGCTCGGATTCGTGCCTGCCCGGCCAGGGCCCGGGTCCCCGCGCGCCGCCGCGACGTGAGCCACGCAGACCGATGAGCGACCCCCGACTGCGACCCTCCCTGAAGCTCAAGCTGAGCCTGGTCATCACCTCCCTGCTGGCGCTCACGGTGATCCTGCTGAGCGTCTTCCTGCTCCGGCAGGCCGAGAAGAACGTGACCGCCGAGATCGTCAAGCGGGGTCTCACGCTGGCCAAGCAGCTGGGCGCGAGCGCGAAAAACCCGCTGCTCTCGAACGACGGCCTGACCCTGAACCTGCTCGTGAAGAACGCGATGCAGGAGCCGGGCGTGGCCTACGTGATCATCGCGGACCACCGCGGCAAGGTCCTCGCCCACTCCGACGTGAGCCTGAGCGGGAAGGCGCTCGTGCGGCCGGCCACCCTGACGCCCCTCGGCGACACGCTCATGGTTCAGACGTACACCGACGCCGATCTGGAGCGGCTCATCGATTTCGCGGTGCCGCTGGTCTTCAGCCGGGTCCGGGTGGGCGCCCTCTACCTCGGCTTCAGTCAGAAGTCGATCGATGAGGCGATGGCGCGGGAGCGCAACGGGACGATCGCGATCAGCGTGGCGATGGTCCTGCTCGGCATCGGTGGCGCCCTGGGCCTGGCGACGCTCCTCGCTCGCCCGATTCTCCGTCTCGTCGAAGGGACGCGCGCGATTGCGGCCGGGGACTTCAAGGTCTCGTTGCCGGTCACCTCGGGGGACGAGATCGGCGTGCTCACCGACGCCTTCAACCAGATGGCCAAGAGCCTCCGCGAGAAGGAGATGATCAAGCACGCGTTCGCCCGGTACGTGGCCCGTGAGGTCGTGGAGGAGCTCCTGCGGGATCCGGAGCGATTGGTACTGACCGGAGAGCGGCGCGAGGTGACCGTCCTCTTCTGCGACCTCCGCGGCTTCACGCGGCTGGCCGAAAACCTGAAGCCGGAGGAGGTCGTCCACCTGCTGAACGACTTCTACGAGCTCATGATCGAGGCCACCTTCCGCCACGAGGGAACGCTCGACAAGTTCCTGGGCGACGCCGTCATGGCCGTCTTCGGCGCGCCGGTCCACCAGAAGGACCACTCGATCCGCGCCATCCGGACGGCCCTGGCCATGCAGGCGGGCATCAAGGAGCTGAGCGCCCGGCGGCTCCGCGACGGCAAGCAACCGCTCGCGGCGGGGATCGGGGTCAGTACCGGCGAGGCGGTCGCGGGGACGGTCGGGACCGAGGAGCGGATGGAGTACACGGTCATCGGCGACAGCGTGAACCTCGCCGCCCGACTCGAGTCCGCGGCGAAGCCGACGCAGATCCTGATCAGCTCGCGGACGTACGAGAGCGCGAACGGGCTCGTCACCGTCCGGTCGCTCGGAACCGTGAGGGTGAAGGGCAAGGACGACGCCGTCGAGGCGTACGAGGTCCTCGGCATGAGCACCGCCTGAGGGGCCGCGTCGATGGACCGACGCACTCTCGCGCGGCTCCTCGCCGCCGGCGGCGCCCTGATCGTGCTGGGCGCGTGTTCCATGCTCCCGGCGAAGTTTCGCATCGGGTCTCGCCCCCGGAACTTCGAGTCACGCGACTTCGTCGTGGTCCTCGCCCAGCCGGGGGACACGCCGGAGAGCCTGGCCGCGACCTTCCTGGGTGACCCGGCCAAGGCGTGGATGATCGAGGACTACAACGACGCTCGGGACCTGGCCCCCGGGCAGGAAGTCGTGATCCCGAAGCGCGACTGGAACGCGAGGGGCGTCTTCCCCGCCGGCTATCAGCTGGTCCCGGTGCTCGTCTATCACGGGCTCGCGCCGCAGGCGCGGGGGCGGCTCGTGATCGCCGCCGGCGCGTTCGCCGAGCAGATGCGATACCTGAAGGCCAAGGGGTATCGCGTGGTGAGGCTGGCCGACCTGATCGCGTTCACCTCGCTCGGCCGGCAACTCCCCCGCCGGAGCGTGGTCCTGAGCTTCGACGACGGCTACAAGTCGTTTCTCCTCTACGCCTATCCGGTCCTGAAGGAGCTGGGGTTCACGGCGACGCTCTTCGTCTACACGGACTACGTGGGCACCGGACGGAATGCGCTCGGATGGGATGACCTGCGGCGCCTGGCCGGCGAGGGCTTCGAGGTCGAGGCGCACTCGAAGAGTCACGGGGACCTGCGCCGAGCGCCCGCGGAGACGGGCGAGCAGTATGCGCGCCGCATGCAGGCAGAGCTGCGGGATCCGATCGCGTCCTTCCAGCGGCAGCTCGGCCTGACCCCGCGCATCTTGGCCTATCCCTACGGGGGGTACGACGCCGCGCTGGTCGAGCAGGTCAAGGAATCCGGGTACGTCGCCGCCTTCTCCGTGCACCGGGAAGCAAACCCGTCGTTCGGGGATCCGCTCATGCTCGACCGGTGCCAGATCTACTCGGACATGACCCTCGAGGAGTTCGCCCGCAACCTCACGGTCTTGCACGAGGAGGAGATCCGGTGAGGGCGAGACGCTGGCTGCTGCTGGGGCTTCCAGTGATTCTCGGCGCCTGCGCGTTCCTCGCACCCGCGCCCGCGCCCTCACCGACCCGCCTGGCGACGCTGGTCGCCCAGCACCGGCATCGTGCGGCGGTGCTCGAGCAACGCGGCGACCTCCGCGGTGCCCTCGAGGAGTGGGAGGTCGCGCTCACCATCGCGCCCGACGATCCCGCGGCCAAGGCGGGCCGGACGAAGCTCGCGGCGCAGCTCGAGCAGACGGTCGCCGACCGGTTGCGGCAGGGGCGGGAGGCGCTCAAGCGGGCGGCGCCGTTCGAGGCCCGACGGCAGTTCCTGGCGGTACTCGCGCTCGACCCCGCCAACCGAGAGGCGTTCGACGCGCTCCGCACCGACGCGGGAGCCTTTCGATCGGTCACCCACACCGTCCGGACCGGAGAGACTCTCGAGACGATCGCCCAGCACTACTACGGCGATCATGCCCGCAGCGGGATGCTCGCGGAGGCCAACCGGCTGCCGGAGAATCCCAAGCTCGCGGCGGGGACGGCGCTGAGGATTCCGGAGCTCCCCGGCGTGCCGTTGCTGGCCCCGCCGGCGGGGTCGGAAGCGCCCAAGGACGCGGGGGGGCCCGGGGAGGCCGCGCCCGGCGGCGAGGCCGTGGAGGTGAACCCGCTGCTGGCCGATGCCCGCGAGGCGCTCGAGACGCAGGAGTTCGACGTCGCCCTCTCCGACGTCGACAAGCTGCTCGGCGACAGCCCGGGATCCGCCGAGGGCGTCGAGCTCAAGAAGACGATCCTCTACCGCTACGGGAAGTCCCAGCTCGACGCCGGGCGGTACGCCGGCTCCTACCGGGTCCTCTCGGATCTCGCCAAGCTCGACCCGAAGTACCTCGACTCGGCCGCCCTTCGGGAGCAGATCAGAGGTCGTCTGATCCAGGACCTCTACCAGGAAGGGATCCGTCTCTACCGGGACGAGAACCTCCAGGGTGCGATCGGAAAGTGGCGGGCCGTGCTTGAGTACGACCCGACTCACGCCGAAGCTCGGAAGAACATCGAGCAGGCCGAGCGCCTGCTCCGGGCCCTCCAGCAGCGACGGCAGGAGAAGCAGTAGCGCAGGAGCGCGCCGCCCGTAGCCCCCGTCCGCGGCCGTGTGATAGCATGGGTCGCACCTTCGGTCCAGGAGGCGGGCATGGCCATCGATTGCGCCAGGATACGCAACGTCGGCTTCGTCGGCCACGGCGGCGTCGGCAAGACCTCCCTCGTCGAAGCGTTGCTCTTCTCGGTCGGTGCGGTGACGAGGCTCGGCCGGGTCGACGACGGCACCACCACCGGCGATTTCGATCCCGACGAGATCAAGCGGAAGATCTCCCTCAACCTGAGCGTGGCCTACGGTGACTACAAGGGACACAGGATCAACCTGGTCGACACGCCCGGCTACGGCGACTTCATCTCGGAGGCGCGCGCCGGGCTGCGGGTGGTCGAGGGCGCGGTGGTCGTCGTGGACGCCGTGGCCGGGGTGCAGGTGCAGACCGAGCGAGTGTGGAAGTTCGCGACCGAGTACGAGCTGCCGCGCGCGGTCGTCGTCAACCGACTCGACCGCGAGCGCGCGGACTTCTTCCGGACGCTCGAGTCGCTCGGCAAACGGCTGAAGGGACGGCTCGTCCCGGTGCAGATCCCGATCGGCGCCGAGGGGGCGTTCACCGGTGTCGTCGACCTCGTGCGCATGAAGGACGTTCCCGCGGCGGTCGCCGACCAAGCCCGGGAGTCGCGGGAGAAGCTGATCGAGGCGGTGGCCGAGACTGACGACGAGCTGCTCAACAAGTATCTCGAGGAGGGCACCCTCGGCGAGGCGGAGCTGACCCGTGCCCTCCGTGCCGGCATCATGGCGGGCACGCTCGTGCCGGTCCTCTGTGCCTCGGCGACCAAGAGCATCGGCGCCCAGGGGCTGCTCGACCTGATCGTTGAGTCCTTCCCCTCGCCGCTCGACCGAGGCGAGGTGGAGGGGACGGACCTCCGGACGAAGCAGACCGCCCGGCGGGGGCCCGACCCGAAGGCCCCCATGACGGCGCTCGTGTTCAAGACCCTGTCCGATCCCCACGTCGGCAAGCTCTCGCTGTTCCGCGTCTGCGCGGGAACCCTGACCGCCGACTCCCAACTCTTGAACGTCACGCGGGGCGTCAGGGAGCGCCTCGGCCACGTCGCGTGGCTGCAGGGCAAGACCCAGAAGAACGTGGAGACGCTCGGCCCCGGCGAGATCGGGGTCGCGGCGAAGCTCAAGGAGACGCTCACCGGCGACACCCTCGCCGACGAGGCGCACCCATTCGCGCTCCCGAGGATCGAGTTCCCCGAGCCGTCGATGTCGTTCGCGATCCAGCCCAAGACGCGCGGCGACGAGGACAAGATCAGCAACGCGCTGCATCGGATGTCAGAGGAAGACCCGACCCTGCACTCGCGCTACGACCCTGAGACGAAGCAGCTCATCGTGGCCGGTGTGGGCCAGATGCACGTCGAGGTCGCCGTCGAGCGGATGAAGCGAAAGTACAACGTCGACGTCAACCTGCTGCCGCCGCGCGTGCCCTACAAGGAGACGGTCAAGGGACGAGCCGAGGTGCAGGGGAAGTACAAGAAGCAGACGGGCGGCCGCGGCCAGTACGGCGACGTCTGGCTTCGGGTCGAGCCGCTGTCGCGCTCGGCGGGCTTCGAATTCGTCGACGAGATCTTCGGCGGCTCCGTGCCGCGCAACTACATCCCCTCCGTCGAGAAGGGCGTCCGCGACTGCATGAAGAAGGGGATCCTGGCGGGGTACCCCGTCGTCGACCTCAAGGTCGCCCTCTACGACGGCTCGTATCACGAGGTGGATTCCTCCGACATGGCCTTCCAGATCGCCGGCTCGATGGCGCTCCAAAAGGGCTTCATGGAGGCGCATCCGATCCTGCTCGAGCCGATCATGAACGTGGAGGTGACCGGTCCCGCCGAGCAGGCCGGGGACGTGATCGGCGACATCAACGGCCGCCGCGGCCGCATCGTCGGTATGGAGCCGGCCGGGGAGACCGCGGCCGTCCGCGCCCAGGTGCCGATGGCGGAGATGCTGAACTACGAGCCGGCTCTCCGCTCGATGACGGGCGGGCGCGGGGCGTACGCGATGGAGTTCTCGCACTACGAGGAGCTGCCCGCGTTCCTCGCCGAGAAGATCATCAAGGACGCGCGGGCCGAAAAGGAAAAGGCCGAGAAGCACTGATGCCCGCCGGCGCGCGGTCGGGCGGGGACGGCCGGCGCCGACCGGCACGGCGCGCCCGCCGGCGCGTCGAGACCGAGGCCGCGACGGGGCTCGGGTCGGCGGCGACGCTTGCGGGCGTCGCTTCGTCCCCGCCTGATCGCTCGGGGAAGGGCCGCGCGGCACGCGGTCCTCGGGATCGTCGAGCGCTGGCCTATCGCCGCCGCGGGTTCCCTCCCGCCGGGAGGAGGACCAGGTTCCCGCGGGCTGGTCCCCGGCGCGTGACGGATGTCGATGCTCGACGGCCCGCGTCACGGGCCCCCCCGCGGTGCAGTTGGTAACCGCGCCTGATCGATAGCCCCGCCCTTCGGTAACCTCAGTTCTGAGTCGATGCGTCGAATTGACACGCAACTCGGCCGGAGAGTAGAGTGATTTGATTTCGCTCGCCTCCTGTCTCACCAGATGGGGGGCGATATTTTTGCCCTGCGTCGGGACGACCCGTGAAGGAGGCCTGGATGGCGGCGCCCGAGCTCCAAGCCCTGTACGCCTCGATGCCGGATCGGCTCGCCCAGGCGCGGCGGAAGCTCGGGCGCGAGCTCACCCTCGCCGAGAAGATCCTCGTCGTCCATAGCCTCAACTTCGATACCCAGGCGTGGGAGCGGGGGCGAGCCCAGCTCCGGCTCCGCGTGGACCGCGTGGCCATGCAGGACGCGACCGGGCAGATGGCGCTGCTGCAGTTCATGCAATCGGGCAGGAAGAAGGTCACGGTGCCGTCGACGGTGCACTGCGACCATCTGATCCGCGCCGAGAGCGGTGCCTCCGAGGACATGAAGCGCGCCATTACCGAGAACAATGAGGTCTATAACTTCCTCCGCTCCGCCTCGCGCAAGTACGGTATCGGCTTCTGGCGGCCGGGCTCGGGGATCATCCACCAGGTCGTGCTCGAGACCTACGCGTTCCCCGGCGGCCTCATGATTGGCACCGACTCGCACACGCCGAATGCGGGCGGCCTCGGCATGCTCGCGATCGGCGTCGGCGGCGCGGACGCGGGCGAGGTGATGGCGGGGCTCCCGTGGGAGGTTCTGCACCCGAAGCTGATCGGGGTCCGCCTGACCGGCACGTTGCACGGCTGGACGTCGCCCAAGGACGTCATCACGTACCTCTGCGGCGTCTTGACCGTGAAGGGCGGGACCAACAAGATCGTCGAGTACTTCGGCCCCGGCGCCGAATCGATCAGCGCCACCGGCAAGGGCACGATCTGCAACATGGGAGCGGAGCTGGGCGCGACCACCTCCGTCTTCCCGTACGACGGGCCCATGGCCACCTACCTGCGCGCCACCGACCGCGCCGACGTGGCGGCGCTGGCCGATAGACATGCCGAGCACCTCGTCGCGGATCCCGCGGTCCTCGAGGATCCCAAGCGCTTCTACGACGAGATCGTCGAGATCGACCTCGACCAACTCGAGCCGCACGTGGTCGGCCCGCACTCTCCGGATCGCGACCGGCCGATCTCGCGGCTCGCGGGGGAGGCGCGGCAAAACGGCTGGCCGCTCCAGATCAAGAACGCGCTCATCGGCTCCTGCACGAACTCCTCGTACGAGGACATGCGCCGAGCGGCGCACATCGCCCAGCAGGGAATGACGGCGGGGCTCCGCGCGAAGATCCCGTTCCTGATCACGCCGGGCTCCGAGCGCATCTACCAGACGATCAAGCGCGACGGCATCATCGACACGTTCCAGAAGATGGGCGGGACGGTGCTGGCCAACGCCTGCGGGCCGTGTATCGGACAGTGGAAGCGCTCGGATGTGGGACGCGAGGAGACGAACACGATCGTCTCGTCCTTCAACCGGAACTTCCCGGGCCGCAACGACGGGAGCGCGGCGACGCTGTCGTTCCTGACGAGCCCGGAGATCGTGACGGCGCTGGCGTTCGCGGGCACCCTCGACTTCGACCCCGTCCACGGTACCCTTCCGGGCCCGGACGGGCGGCCGGTGCGCTTCGCGCCGCCCGAGGCGGAGGCGCTCCCGCGGGACGGCTTCGTGCGGGGCGCGGAAGGGTACGAGCCGCCGGCGGAGGACGGCGAGCGCGTGCAGGTCGAGATCCCGGCCGGGAGCGAGCGCCTGCAGATCCTCCAGCCGTTTCCCGCCTGGGACGGCAAGGACTTTCTCGGCCTGCCGATCCTGGTCAAGACCAAGGGCAAGACGACGACCGACCACATCTCGCCCGCGGGCCGGTGGCTCCTCTACCGCGGCCACCTCGACCGCATCAGCGACAACATGTTCCTCGGCGCCGTCAACGCGTTCACCGGTGAGACGGGCAAGGGGCTCAACCTGCTGACGGGCGAGCGGGGCGTGCCGTTCGCCAAGATCGCCCGTGACTACAAGGCCCGGGGCGTCGGCTGGGTGGTGATCGGCGACGAGAACTATGGCGAGGGCTCGAGCCGCGAGCACGCGGCGATGTCGCCGCGGTATCTCGGCTGTCGGGCGGTGATCGCGCGGAGCTTCGCGCGCATCCACGAGACGAATCTGAAGAAGCAGGGGATCCTGCCGCTGACGTTCGCCGATCCCGCCGACTACGACCGCTTCGGCGAGACCGATCGGGTGAGCGTCACCGGCCTCGGGCGCCTGGCGCCGGGGGCCCCCGTCACGGTCGTCATCACGCGGTCCGACGGGGCTACGGAGGCGATCCGGACTGCCCACAGCTTCACCGAGGAGCAGCTCGGATGGTTCAAGGCCGGTTCGGCGCTCAACGCGGTCAAGTAGGCGCCGCGACCACCCATGATTCGGCCAGAGGAAGGGCTCAGATGCCAGGGAAGGTGACGGTCCCGGCCGGCGACAAGGTCACGCTCACGCACGGCAAGCTCGTCGTGCCGGACCATCCCGTCGTCGCGTTCATCGAGGGCGATGGCACCGGCCCCGACATCTGGCGCGCGGCCGTCCGCGTGCTGGACGCCGCGGTCGCCCAGACCTATCACGGCAAGCGCAAGATCGCGTGGGTGGAGACCTACGCGGGTGAAAAGGCCCGGCGGGTCTACGGCGCCGAGTGTCCGCCGAACCTACTGCCGCCGGAGACGCTCGACGTGATCCGCGAGTACCTCGTGGCGATCAAGGGACCGCTGACGACCCCGGTCGGCGAGGGGTTCCGCTCGCTCAACGTGACCCTCCGCCAGGAGCTGGACCTGTACGTCTGCCTCCGGCCCGTTCGGTACTTCGTCGGCGTGCCGTCGCCGGTCAAGCACCCCGAGAAGGTCGACATGGTGATCTTCCGCGAGAACACGGAGGACATCTACGCCGGGATCGAGTGGGAGCAGGGTACGCCCGAGGCGACGAAGGTCGTCCGCTTCCTCCGGCAGGAGATGGGCGTCCGGAATATCCGGTTCCCCGAGACGTCCTCGATTGGGATCAAGCCGGTCTCGAAGGAGGGATCCGAGCGGCTGATCCGCGCCGCGTACCGCTACGCCGTCGAGGCCAACCGACGCAACGTGACGCTCGTCCACAAGGGCAACATCCAGAAGTACACGGAAGGCATGTTCATGAAGTGGGGCTACGCGCTGGCCAAGCGCGAGTTCTCCGACCGGCTGGTCGCGTGGGAGGAGTGCGGCGGCAAGCCGCCGGCCGGGAAGATCCTGGTGAAGGACGCGATCACGGACGCCTTTCTCCAGCAGATCCTCACGCGCCCTGACGAGTTCGACGTCGTGCCGTGCTGCAACTTGACCGGCGATCTCCTCTCCGACGCCCTCGCCGCCCAGGTGGGGGGGATCGGGATCGCGCCCGGCGCCAACATCAACTACGAGAGCGGGCACGCCCTCTTCGAGGCCACCCACGGCACCGCGCCGAAGTACGCCGGCCAGGACAAGGTGAACCCTGGTTCGGTGATCCTGTCCGGCGAGATGATGCTGCGCTACATGGGCTGGACCGAGGCCGCCGACCGGATCGTCGCGGGCCTCGAGCGGACGATCGGCCAGAGGGTCGTGACCTACGACCTCGCCCGGCTGATGGAGGGCGCGCGCGAGGTCAAGACCTCGGAGTTCGGCACCGCGATCGTCGCGAACATGGGGACGCTCTGATGGCCGCCCGGCCGAAGATCACGGTGGTCGGCGCCGGCAGCGTGGGCGCCACGGTCGCGCAGTACGCGGTCGAGCGCGAGCTTGGCGACGTTGTCCTCGTCGACGTCATCGAGGGTGTGCCGCAGGGCAAGGCCCTCGACCTCGCCCAGGCGGGCCCGCTCCGCGGCTACGACGCGCGCCTCACCGGCGCCAACGCCTACGACGGCACCGCCGACTCTGACGTGGTCGTGATCACGGCGGGGTTCGCGCGGAAGCCGGGGATGACCCGCGACGACCTCCTGTTCAAGAATGCCGAGATCGTCGGCAGCGTGGTCGAGCAGACCGTCCAGCGCTCGCCGCACGCCATCCTCATCCTGGTCACGAACCCGCTGGACGCGATGGTCCAACTCGCCTGGAAGAAGTCCGGGTTCCTCCCCGAGCGCGTGATCGGCATGGCCGGCCTCCTCGACTCGGCGCGCTTTCGGGCGTTCATCGCCCAAGAGCTCGGGGTGTCAGTCGAGAACGTCACCGCGTTCGTGCTCGGCGGGCATGGGGACACGATGGTGCCGCTGCCGCGCTACTCGACCGTGGCGGGCATCCCCGTCACCGAACTCTTGCCCCGAGAAAAAATCGACGCGCTGGTCAGGCGGACGGCCGGCGGCGGCGCCGAGATCGTCAACCTCCTCAAGTCGGGGAGCGCGTACTACGCACCGGGCGCCGCCACCGTCGAGATGGTCGAGGCGATCCTCAAAGACAAAAAGAAGATCGTCCCGTGCGCCGCCTACCTGACCGGCCAGTACGGTGTCCGGGGGCTCTACGTCGGCGTGCCGGTGAAACTCGGCCGGGCGGGCGTGGAGCAGGTCGTCGAGATCACGCTCACGGCCGAGGAGAACGCGGCGTTCCAGCGCTCGGCGGCGGCGGTGCGCGAGCTGGTCGAGAAGCTGAAACTGTAAGGGAGACTGACCTATGAGGAAGGCGGCCCGAGCTCCTGGGCGCGCGGCGTCGAACACGTCGCGCCCGGTGAAGGGGGCGGGGGCGGTCCCCCGCGGCTGCCACACCGTGACGCCGTCGCTGGTCGCACGTGACGCCGCGGCCGCGATCGACTTCGACGCGCGGGCGCTCGGCGCCGAGCCGCTGCCGGCGGGGGGCGGGCTTGCGCGAGGTTGACGCGAGCGCGATCGTCGACGCGATCAAGAAGCTCTGCATGGAGGCAAACTACGACCTCGAGCCCGACATGCTCCGCGCCTTCGACCGGGCGCTCACCACGGAGCGCTCGGCCGCCGGCCGCCAGGTGCTGCAGACCCTGAAGGACAACGCCCGGATGGCGCAGACGAAGCGGATGCCCTACTGCCAGGACACGGGCGTCGTGGTGTGCTTCGTCGAGCTTGGCCAGGAGGTTCATCTGACCGGAGGCGGCCTCGACGAGGCGATCAACGAGGGCGTGCGGCAAGGGTACACCGAGGGCTACCTCCGGGCCTCGATCGTCCGGTCGCCGTTTGACCGCGTGAACACCGGCGACAACACCCCGGCCGTGATCCACGTGGACGTCGTGCCGGGCGCCACCCTGAGGTTCTCGCTCATGGCCAAGGGCGGGGGGTGCGAGAACCGCTCGAAGTACAAGATGCTGACCCCGGCCGACGGGCTCGAGGGTGTGAAGGGCTGGATCCTCGAGTGCGTCAGGACGGCCGGTCCGGACGCGTGCCCGCCGCTCATCGTCGGCGTCGGGGTCGGGGGCACGTTCGAGAAGGCGGCGATCCTGTCCAAGAAGGCGCTGTTCCGTGAGCTCGGCTCCCCGAACCCGGATCCGGCGATCGGGGCGATCGAGCGAGAGGTCCTCGAGCGCGCGAACCGGCTCGGCATCGGGCCGCAGGGCTACGGCGGCGACACGACCGCGTTCGGCGTCCACATCCTCGCCGCCCCCTGCCACATCACCTCCCTCCCCGTCGCCGTCACGATCGAATGTCACGCCCACCGCCACAAGGAAGTGACGCTGTGACCGGTCCGGGTCGACCGGTGGCGGAGGGGGGCGCGTGATCAAGGCCGCCGCGGACGGAATCAAGGAGGTGACGCCGCCGCTCAGCGACGCGGACGTCGCGTCGCTCAAGGCGGGGGACCGGGTCCGCATCAGCGGGGTCCTCTACACCGCGCGGGACGCCGCCCACGCCCGGCTCTTCCCGCTCATCGAGCAGGGCAAACCGCTGCCGATCGAGGTGCGCGGCCAGATCATCTACTACACGGGGCCCTCGCCCGCGCGGCCGGGCGCGGTCGTGGGGTCGATCGGCCCGACCACTGGGGGGCGCATGGACAAGTTCACACCGGCCCTGCTCGAGCTCGGGTTGAAGGCCACGATCGGTAAGGGGGCGCGCTCCCAGGCGGTGAAGGACGCGCTCCGGCGGCACACGGCCGTCTACTTCGGCGCGATCGGGGGCGCCGGCGCCGTCCTCTCCCAGTTCGTGAAGGCGCTTGAGGTCGTCGCCTACGAGGACCTTGGGACCGAGGCAATCCGACGCCTCGAGGTCGAGGGCTTTCCCGCGATCGTGGTCAACGACTGCCATGGCGGTGACCTCTACGAGGACGGTGTGCGGGCGTTCGCACGGGAGGACGCATGATCGGCGCGAGCCTGGGGGACCGGAGCGGACGCGGGGCCGGCGAGGCGCGGGCGCCGATCGCCGCGCCGCACCTGCGGCAGGACCCGTGGTGGGTCCTGCCCCTGACGGTCTTCGTCGTCTTCACCGCGTTCATCGTGTACGCGACGTGGGCGGCGTTCCAGAACGCCCACTACTACGTCGATCCGTATCTGTCACCGTTCTACTCGCCCTGCGTCTACGCCCGGTGCCTCCACCCGACCCTTGGCCCCGGGCGCGGGCTGCCGGAGCTGGCGGTGCCGCTGATCGGGATCGTATCGCCCGCCATCCTGATCCTGTGGGGACCCGGGATATTCCGGCTGACCTGCTATTACTACCGGAAGGCGTACTACCGCTCGTTCTGGCTCGCGCCGCCCGCCTGCGGCGTGCGCGACGCCGCGTCGGGCTACACGGGCGAGACCCGGTTCCCTCTGATCCTGCAGGCCTTCCATCGATACACGTGGTACCTCGCGCTCATCTTCCTGGGCTTCCTCGCCTGGGACGCCCTCCTCGCGTTCCGATTCCCGGATGGCTTCGGGATCGGCGTCGGCACCCTGGTCATGTGGGTCAACGTCCTCCTGCTCGGGCTCTACACGTTCTCCTGCCACTCCTGCCGCCACATCTGCGGCGGCCACGTCGACGTCTTCTCCCGGGCGCCCTCTCGCTACGGCCTCTGGTATCTCGTCAGCCGGCTCAACGAGCGCCACCCCGCCTTCGCCTGGCTCTCGCTCTTCTCGGTGGCGCTCACGGATCTCTACATCCGACTCGTGTCGGCGGGCATGATCCACGATGTGAGGATCCTCTGATGGCGCGCGATTGGGAGACGCAGGAGCACGACGTGATCGTCGTCGGCGCGGGCGGCGCGGGCCTGCGCGCCGCGATCGAGGCGGCCGCCCAGGGCGTGTCGGTGGGCCTGATCTGCAAGTCGCTCCTCGGCAAGGCCCATACGGTCATGGCCGAGGGGGGAATCGCGGCCGCCCTCGGCAACGTTTGGCCCGAGGACAACTGGCGGGTCCACTTCCGGGATACGATGCGCGGCGGCAAGATGCTGAATAACTGGCGGATGGCCCAGCTCCACGCCCAGGAGGCGCCGGACCGGGTCCTCGAGCTGGAGCGCTGGGGAGCCCTCTTCGACCGAACGAAGGACGGCCGGATCCTCCAGCGCGATTTCGGCGGCCACCGCTACGCCCGTCTCGCGCACGTCGGCGACCGCACCGGCCTCGAGATGATCCGCACCCTGCAGGATCACGCGATCCACCAGGGCATCGATGTCCACATGGAAACGACGGTGCTGCGGCTCCTGAAGGACGGCGACCGCGTGTGCGGCGCGTTCGCCTATCGGCGTGACCGGGGCGACTTCGTCGTGTTCCGGGCCAAGGCCGTGGTCCTGGCGACGGGCGGGATCGGCAAGGCGTGGGCGATCACCTCGAACTCCTGGGAGTACACCGGTGACGGCCACTCCCTCGCGCTGTGGGCGGGGGCCGATCTGATCGACATGGAGTTCGTTCAGTTCCACCCGACCGGCATGGTCTGGCCGCCCTCGGTGCGCGGCATCCTCGTCACCGAGGGGGTGCGGGGGGATGGGGGCACGCTCAAGAACAACCTGGGCGAGCGCTTCATGTTTCGGTACATCCCGGAGTACTTCAGGGCCGAGACGGCCGACACCGAGGCCGAAGCCGACCGCTGGTACACGGACAAGACGAACAACCGCCGCACGCCGGACCTCCTGCCGCGCGACGAGGTGGCTCGTGCGATCAACGCGGAGGTCAAGGCGGGGCGGGGGAGCCCGCACGGCGGGGTGTTTCTGGACATCTGCGCGCGCCGACCCGCCGACTACATCAAGAAGCGGTTGCCGTCGATGTACCACCAGTTCAAGGAGCTCGCCGACGTCGATATCACGAAAGATCCGATGGAGGTGGGCCCGACCTGTCACTATGTGATGGGCGGCGTGCGCGTCGACGCCGACAGCGGCGCGTCGACGGTGCCGGGCCTCTTCGCCGCCGGCGAGGTCGCGGGCGGCCTGCACGGCTCGAACCGGCTTGGTGGCAACTCGCTCTCGGATCTGCTGGTGTTCGGGCGGCGGGCGGGGTTCCACGCCGCCCTCTACGCCAAAGATCGGGGCGGCCAGCTGAGGGTAGAGCCGCGCGAGGTCGAGTCGTTGGCGCGCGAGGCGCTCGAGCCCTTCTCCCGGGCGGGCGGCGAGAACCCCTACGCGATCCAGCACGAGCTCCAGGAGACGATGCAGCGGCTCGTCGGAATCATCCGGACCGAATCCGAGCTCCGGGAGGCGATCGGGGCGATCGAGCGATTGAAGGAGCGAGCCGGAAGGGTCCGCGTCGAGGGGGAGGGGGCCTACAATCCCGGCTGGCACACCGCGCTCGACCTCCGCTCGCTGCTCACGGTGGCGGAGTGCTCGACGCTCGCGGCCCTCGAGCGGCGGGAGAGCCGGGGCGGCCACACGCGCGAGGACTACCCGAAGGCGGATCCGGAGTGGGGGAAGGTCAACGTCGTCCTCCGCCGGAAGGACGGCGGGATCGCGCTCGCCCGCGAGCCGCTGCCGGACCTGCCCGCCGAGTTCCAGAAGCTCCTGGGGGAGCCGTCCTGATGCCCGCGGTCACGCTGCGGGTCTTCCGCGGCGACGCGGCCGCGGGGGGCTTCAGGGACTATCGGGTCGAGACCGAGCCGGGCATGGTCGTGCTGGACGTGGTCCACCGGCTGCAAGCGACGCAGGTCACCGACCTCGCCGTGCGCTGGAACTGCAAGGCAGGGAAGTGCGGCTCGTGCAGCGCGGAGATCAACGGCGTGCCGCGGCTCTTGTGCATGACCCGCATGAACCTCTTCGCCGATGGCGAGACGATCACGCTGGCGCCGCTGCGCGCGTTCCCGCTCATCCGTGACCTCGTCACCGACGTCTCCTACAACTACGAGAAGGCGAAGCAGATCGCGCCGCTCCGGCTCAAGCCGCCAGAGGCCGACGGCAGCTACCGCATGATGCAGGAGGACATCGATCGCATCCAGGAGTTCCACAAGTGCATCGAGTGCTTCCTGTGCCAGGACGTCTGCCACGTGATCCGCGACCACGACACGAAGCCGGTGTTCGCGGGGCCGCGCTTCTTTATCAAGCTCGCGAGCCTCGAGATGCACCCCCTCGACACCCGCGACCGGATCGACGCGATCCGCCGCGAGGCGGGGCTCGGGCTCTGCAACATCACCAAGTGCTGCACCGAGGTCTGCCCGGAGCACATCCACATCACCGACAACGGCATCATTCCGCTCAAGGAGCGGATGGTCGACGAGTTCTTCGATCCGGTCGTGTGGCTCGTGCGCAAGCTCCGGGGCACGCCCAAAGCCCCGGCCTCGTGAAGATTCACGAATACCAGGCCAAGGCCCTGCTCCGCGAGTTCGGCGTGGCGGTGCCCAGGGGCGACGTCGCCGACAGCCCGGAGCGGGCGCACGAGATCGCACGGGCGCTCGGCGGCCGGGTCGTGGTGAAGGCGCAGGTGCACGCGGGGGGGCGCGGCAAGGCCGGCGGCATCCAGCTCGCGGAGAGCCCGGCGGCCGCCGAGGCGGCCGCGAAGCAACTCCTGGGCATGCGGCTCCGGACCCCGCAGACGCCGCCGGAGGGCATCGAGGTCCGCCGCGTCCTCGTCGAGGAAGCGTCGCCCGTCCGAGCGGAGCTCTATCTGGCGGTCACGCTCGACCGGGCGCGATCGACCGAGGTCGTCATGGCGAGCCAGGCCGGGGGGATGGAGATCGAGGAGGTCGCGGCGCGGTCGCCGGAGAAGATCCTGCGCGAGTGGGCGCACCCCGCCCTCGGCCTCCAGCCCTTCCAGGCCCGGCGCCTGGCGTTCGGGCTCGGCCTCGCGGGGGAGCAGCAGAAGGCGGGCGGCACCCTCGCCCAGAACCTCTTCGCCTGCTACCGCGCCAAGGACTGCTCGCTCGCCGAGCTCAACCCGCTGGTCGTCACGACCGACGGGCGCGTGCTGGCTCTCGACGCGAAGCTCACCTTCGACGACAATGCGCTCTTCCGCCACCCGGACGTGACGGCGCTCCGGGATGTCCACGAGGAGCTGCCGCTCGACGTGGAGGCCAGCCGCTACGGCCTTAACTACATCAAGCTCGACGGCAGCGTCGGCTGCATGGTCAATGGCGCCGGGCTCGCGATGGCGACGATGGACATCGTCCAGCTCGCCGGCGGCGAGCCCGCGAACTTCCTCGACGTCGGCGGGGGCGCCTCACCGGAGCAGATCGAGAACGCGTTCCGAATCCTGTCCTCGGATCCGAGCGTCAAGGCCGTCTTCATCAACGTCTTCGGCGGAATCCTGCGTTGTGATCGCCTGGCCGCCGGCGTGATCGCCGCCGTCCGGAAGCTCGGCCTGAAGCTGCCGGTCGTCGTCCGCATGGAAGGCACCAATGTGGAGCTCGGGCGGAAGATGCTGGCCGAGTCTGGGCTCGCCCTGACGACCGCGACCGATATGGGCGACGGCGCCCAGAAGGTGGTCGAGCTGGCGAGGGCGGCGCGGTGATCCTCGTCGACAAGCGGACCCGGGTGGTCGTGCCGGGCATTACGGGACGGGAGGGCGCGTTCCACGCGGCCCGCTGCAAGGACTACGGCACGACCGTCGTGGGAGGGGTCACCCCCGGCAAGGGCGGGACCACCCACGAGGGCTTCCCCGTCTGGAACACCGTGGCGGAAGCGGTCGCGACCGAGGGCGCCACCTGCGCGCTGATCTTCGTCCCGCCGGCGGCCGCCGCCGACGCGATCATGGAGGCGGCCGCGGCCGGTGTGCCGCTCGTCGTCTGCATCACCGAGGGCATTCCGGTGGCCGACATGGTCCGGGCCAAGGAGTTCCTCTCCCGGACGACAAGCCGGCTCGTCGGCCCGAACTGCCCGGGCCTGATCACGCCCGGGCAGGCCAAGGTGGGCATCATGCCCGGCCACATCCACCGCGAGGGGCACGTCGGCGTCGTGTCGCGAAGCGGTACCCTGACCTACGAGGTAGTGCACCAGCTGACGACGCGGGGCATCGGGCAGTCGACCTGCGTCGGCATCGGCGGCGACCCCGTCACCGGGACGAGCTTCGTCGACGTGCTCCGGCTCTTCAACGACGACCCCGAGACGCATGCGATCATGCTGATCGGGGAGATCGGCGGCTCGGCCGAGGAAGAGGCGGCGGCCTTCATCAGGGCGCACGTCCGGAAGCCGGTGGTCGCCTTCATCGCCGGCCAGACGGCGCCGCCCGGCCGCCGCATGGGCCATGCGGGCGCGATCATCGCGGGCGGCCGGGGGACGGCGGCGGAGAAGATGCGGGCGCTCGAAGCCGCCGGCGCGCGCCTCGTGCCGAGCCCGGCCGACATGGGGAAGCAGGTCGCGGCGACGCTGGGGACGGCATGAGTCAACGCACGCTCACCATCGTGAAGCCCGATGCGATCGCCAAGGGCGTGGCCGGCCAGATCATCGCCCGCTTCGAGCAGGCCGGCTTCCGGATCCTGGCCGCCAAGCTGATCCACATGACCCACGAGCAGGCCGCAGACTTCTACGCCGTCCACAAGAGCCGGCCGTTCTTCCGGAGCCTCTGCGCCTTCATGACACAGGGACCGTGTCTGGCGATGGTGCTCGAAGCCGACGACGCGATCGCGCGGCTGCGCGAACTGATGGGCGCGACCGATCCCGCCAAGGCGGCACCGGGGACGATCCGCAAGGACTTCGCGTCGTCGATCGAGGCGAACGCGGTGCACGGCTCCGACTCGGCGGAGTCCGCGGCCTTCGAGATCCCGTACTTCTTCAACGGGCTGGAGATCCTGCCGCGCTGAGCGCGTCCGCCATGAGGCCCCACCAAGGCTTCCGGCTCCGCGCGGAGAGCGTCGCATCAACAAGGTTCTGATCGCCAACCGGGGAGAGGTCGCCGTCCGGGTGATCCGCGCCTGCCGCGAGGCTGGGCTCGCCACGGTGGCGGTGTTCTCCGACGCCGACCGCGAAGCCCTCCACGTGCGCATGGCCGACGAGGCGCACCCGATCGGTCCGGCGGAGCCCGCGGCGAGCTACCTCTCGATCGACCGTCTCGTGCACGTCGCGAAGGCCACCGGCGCCGACGCCATCCATCCCGGGTACGGGTTCCTCAGCGAGAACCCGCAGTTCGCCGAGGCGTGCCTGGCGGCCGGCCTGACGTTCATCGGCCCGCCGCGTCGCGACCGGGCTGAAGGTGCCGGTCGTGCCGGGCACGGCGGACCCGGTCGACGACGACGCCGACGCCGCTCGCCTGGCTCGCGAGGTGGGCTACCCCGTGATGATCAAGGCCGCGATGGGGGGGGGCGGCAAGGGGATGCGGCTCGTGCGGGAGGAACGCGAGCTCGGATCGGCGCTGCGCCTGGCCCGGGCGGAGGCCGTCGCCGCCTTCGGCAACGGCGCCGTCTACATCGAGCGCTATCTGGCCGAGCCACGCCACATCGAGATCCAGATCCTCGCCGATGCCCACGGCACCGTCGTCCACCTCGGCGAGCGCGAGTGCTCGATCCAGCGGCGCCACCAGAAGCTCATCGAGGAAGCGCCGTCTCCGCTCGTGGACGAGGCCATGCGGACGCGCTTGGGCGAGGCGGCCTGCCAGGTGGCCGCGGCCGCCGGCTACGTCAACGCCGGGACCGTCGAGTTCCTCGTGGACCGCGACCGGAACTTCTACTTCCTCGAGATGAACACGCGGCTGCAGGTCGAGCATCCGGTGACGGAGATGGTGACGGGGATCGACATCGTCCGGGAGCAGCTCAGGATCGCGGCGGGCAAGCGCCTCGGCTTCGGCCAGGCGGACGTGCAGCTTCGCGGCGCGGCGATCGAGTGCCGCATCAACGCCGAGGACCCGTTCACGGGCTTCCTGCCCTCGCCGGGCACGATCACCCGGCTCTCCGTGCCCGGGGGACCGTGGGTACGGAACGACTCGGGCGCCGACGAGGGCAGCCTGGTCCCGCGCTTCTACGACACCCTCGTGGCCAAGCTCATCTGCTGGGGCGCCGATCGCGAGACGGCCATTGGCCGCATGGCGCGGGCGCTCGATGAGTACCGGATCGTCGGCGTACGCTCCACGATCCCGGTGCTCCGCCGAGTGCTCGCCCACCCGGATTTCACCGCCGGCCGCCTCTCGACCGGGCTCCTCGAGCGGATCCTGCCCGGGCTCCGCCCCGCGGCCGGGCGGTACCGCGCGATCGCGCTGATTGCCGCCGCGCTCACCG
>QHRX01000007.1:0-11599 GCA_003221455.1 Candidatus Rokuibacteriota bacterium | reverse complement strand
GGCGGTCCGGCTGGAGAGGGGCCCGGCCGTGAGGTTCGCCGCCGCGGTGGGCGACGCCATCGAGATGATCGAGGTCGTCGGCGACGACGGGCGCTTTCGCGTGACGATCGGCGCGCACGTGTGGGACGTCGACGCCCGGCTCTCCCCGCCGGGAAGCTGGTCGCTCCTGATCGACGGGGCGTCGTACCTCGCGACGGTGGGGGACGAGGAGGGCGCCTTCGTCGTCGAGGTCTTGGACGAGACGTACGGGATCCGGGTTGAGGAGGCGACGCGCCACGCCGTCCGGACGCGGGGCGCGGCGGCGTTCGGCGACGGCGAGCACGTCGTGAAGGCGCCGATGCCCGGGCAGGTCACGCATGTCGCCGTGCGCCCGGGCGACATCGTCGCCGCCGGCGATCCTCTCCTCGTGATCGAAGCGATGAAGATGCAGAACGAGTTCAAGGCCAGGGCGGGGGGGACGGTGACGGACGTGCGCGTATCGGCCGGCCAGGCCGTCAATCCCGGCGACATCCTGCTGATCATCAAGTAGCGCGCGAGGGCCGGGCGGGACACTCACCGCACGCGGGCGCCACCACCTGGCGGGGACCGGCCGCGGGCTGCCCGCGCAGGGGGCAGAGGCTCACGCGCGGGCCCGCGCGTCTGGGGCGGCGTCGGCCGCCCCCGGCCGGGAGCCCTACGTGCGCCGGCCGGCGCGACCCTTCCCTTGTCAGGACCGGCATCTTCCTCTAAGCTTCAGCCTGCAGTGAAGACGCTCCTCGGACGCCTTGTCGGATCGATCCTGCTGATCGTCCTCGCGGTCCCGGTGGTCCACGCACAGTCAGGCGACGACCTCAAGGCGCTCCAGAGCGAGATGGAGGCGCTCAAGCAGCGCCAGCTGGCGGTCGAGAAGGAGCTCCAGGAGCTCAGGACGGTGCTGCGCCGGATGACCTCCCCGGCGCGAGACGCGGACAACGTCGTGATCGACCTGGCCGGCCATCCGTCGAAGGGGGCCGCGGACGCGGCGCTGACGCTCGTCGAGTTCTCGGACTTCGAGTGCCCCTTCTGCGGCCGTTACTTCCGCGAGACGATGCCCGAGATCGAACGCGCGTACATCCGGACGGGGAAGGTCCGGTACGTGTTCCGTAACTTCCCGCTCGAGGCGATCCACCACGAGGCGTTCAAGGCCGCCGAGGCGGCGATGTGCGCGGGTGAGCAGGACAAGTTCTGGGAGATGCACGATCACCTCTTCGCCCACCAGGATGCCCTGGCGGCCACCGACTTGCCCGGGCACGCCGCGGCCGTGGGGCTCGACCTGCCGCGATTCGAGCGGTGCCTGGCCGGCGGGACGTATGCAGAGGACATCCGTCGGGACCTCGCCGAGGGCCAGAAGGCTGGAGTCAGGGGCACCCCAAGCTTTTTCCTGGGCGTCGCCGGATCCGACGGCCGGAGCGTGAAGGCCGTCAAGACGCTCGGGGGCGCCTTTCCCTACGCCGCGTTCAAGGAAGTGATCGAGGAGCTGCTGGCGGCCCGGAGAAACTGAGCCGACTTCACTCGCAGTTCGGCCGGGTGGCGCCAGGCGGCCACCGTGTGGAGCAGGGCCCCCTTCCTCAGGATCGGCCAGTCCCCACGAGACGCGGGCGGCGGTCTCACATGAACGTGCCGACCCGGCCGCCGGCGCCCGACGCCCGACGCCGCCCCCGAGCTGCCCCACCCGGCCCGCGAAGGAAGGGCGGCTGGCCGCTTCGCCGCGAAGAGCCGGCGGCCCCGCTCAGAGGGCTGGGTCAGGATCGCCGAGAGTCCCCGATAGCCCTCGCACGCGTCTCCTCGCCGCTCGTCCCACCAGCCGACTCGAGCCGGACCGAGCCGGGCCGAGGCGACGGCCGCCCGGCGATTGTACTCAATTCCGGCGTTGGGTTATGGTGGGATGAACGATGCGCTCCCGCTGGTCGGAGGACGAAGCAGGCCGGCTCGAGGGCGTCGACCTCCTGGTCTACGCCTCGCGCCTGATCGGTGCCGAACCCTCCCTGGTCGTCTGGGGGGGCGGCAACACATCGCTGAAGGTCGCCGAGCCGGACTATCGCGGGCGCTCGGCGCGGGTGCTCCGGGTGAAGGGCAGCGGCTCCGATCTCAAATCGGTCCAGAAAAAGGACTTCCCCGGTGTCCGCATGGACGACATCGAGGCGCTGCAGGACAGAGAGGACATGGGCGACGAGGAGATGGTGGCGTACCTCGCCCACGCCCTCCAGGAGGTGGGTGGCGCGCGCCCGTCAATCGAGACGCTGTTGCACGGCTTCCTGGCTACCGAGGCGGTGATCCACACCCATGCCGATGCCGTCGTGTCGCTCACCAACAACGACCGGGCGCAGGAGGTGATCGCGTCCGTCTACGGACGGAGCGTGGTCTCCCTCGCATACCGGCGGCCCGGCTTCCGGATCTCGAAAGAGGTCGCCGAGTCCGTGCGCGCGCACCCCGAGGCGAGAGCCCTCATCCTGGAGAAGCACGGGACGATTACCTGGGGCCGGACGATCCGCGAAGCCTACGAGGCGACGGTCGGGCTGATCAACCTGGCGGAGGAGGCCATCGCCGCGCGGAAGCGGGGGCGCCCTGCCTACGGCGGGCCGCGGGTGCCGGTGCCGGCCCCGGTGGAGCGGCGCCGTGTCGCCGTCGCGCTCGCGCCCCGTCTCCGCGGGCTCATCGGCCGCTCGATCCTCTCCTTCGGCGCAGGCCGCGGAGCTCAGCCAGGTCGGGCCGGCCACGCCCGATCACACGATCTACACGAAGCGGCTCCCGTGCTACGTGCCGGCCGACCGCGCGGACGACCCCGACCAGCTCATGCCGGTCGTCACGCGCGCGGTCGAGCAATTCGCGCGCGGCTACGCGGCCTACTTCGAGCGTCACGCGCCGCCGGGCCTCACCCTCGCCGACCCGATGCCGCGGGTCGTGCTGGTCCCGGGGCTCGGCATGTTCACGACGGGTCGGGACAAGCGGACGGCCGGCATCGTCGACGACATCTACCGCCACACAATCGCCGTCCTCGGCAGCGCCGCCGCCTTTGGTCAGTACGTGTCGCTCTCGCCGAAGGAGGCCTTTGACATCGAGTACTGGCCGCTCGAGCTCTACAAGCTCACGCTGGCCCCGCCGGAGAAGGAGCTCGCACGCCGGGTGGCGCTCGTCACGGGCGGCGCCTCCGGGATCGGTCGGGCGGCGGCGATCCGCCTGGCGCGCGACGGAGCCCACGTCGTGATCGGCGACCTCGACGAGGCCGGGGCGCGCAAGGTGGCCGACGACATCGTCGCGGCGCAGGGCCCGGGGCGCGCGCTCGGCCTCCGGATGGACGTGACGAGCGAGCCCGCGGTCGGCGCGGTGTTCGAGGCCACGGCGCTCGCCTACGGGGGGCTCGACATCCTGGTCTCCAACGCCGGCGTCGCCCACGCGGCGCCGGTCGACCGCCTGGAGCGGGAGGACTGGGAGCGTGCGTTCGCCGTCAACGCGACCGGGCACTTTCTGGTCGCGCGGGCGGCGCTCCGCCTCATGAAGGCGCAAGCGCGTGGCGGCGCGCTGGTCTTCGTCGCGACCAAGAACGTGATGTCGCCGGGCAAGGACTTCGCCGCGTACTCGGCCTCGAAGGCGGCCGAGGCCCAGCTCGCCAAGGTGCTGGCGCTCGAGGGCGGTCCCGTCGGCGTCCGCTCCAACATCGTGAACCCCGACGCCGTCTTTCAGGACTCGAAGCTCTGGTCGGAGGAGCTCCGGCGGGAGCGCGCGGCGGCCCAGGGGATCAGCGTCGCCGAGCTCGAGGACTATTACCGGAAGCGCAACCTCCTGGGCGCGCCGATCTTGCCGGAAGACGTGGCCGAGGCGATCGCGTTCCTGGCGTCGGACCGTGCGAGCAAGACGACCGGCTGCACGCTCACCGTCGACGGCGGGGTCAAGGATGCCTTCCCGCGCTAGGGTCGGCGTGTCCCTGTCGCTGCACCCGCCTGCCGTGCAGTGGGCGCTGGCGCGCCGCGCCGAGGCGCTTGGCTTCGAGTCGCTCTGGACCGGCGACCACGTCAGCTTCCACCTGCCGCTCTACGAGTCGCTCACGCTTCTCGCCTCCTATGCCAGCATCACCACCCGGATCCGGATCGGCAGCGCCGTCTACCTGCTGGCCCTCCGCCATCCCACGATCGTCGCCAAGATCACCGCGACGCTTGACGTCCTCTCGGGCGGACGGTTCGTCTTCGGCGTGGGCGTCGGCGGCGAGAACCCCAAGGAGTTCGAGGCGAGCGGGGTGCCGCACCGGGAGCGCGGCGCGCGGGTCGACGAGGGCATCGAGGTGCTGCGCGCCCTCTGGCGGGACACACCGGCCACGTTCAAGGGGCGCTTCACGAGCTTCGACGCCGTCAGCATCGACCCCAAGCCCGTCCAGCCGGGGGGCCCCCCGATTTGGGTCGGTGGGCGCTCGGACGCGGCGCTGGCCAGGGCCGGGCGCGTCGGCGACGGCTGGGTCGCCTACGTGGTCACCGCCGAGCGCTACCGCCAGAGCCTCGAGAAGATCCGCGCGGCGGCGGACCGCGCGGGCCGGTCGCTCGACGGCTTCGCGCGGGCCCACCTCGCGTTCATCACGGTTGGAGGCGACTTCGAGACGGCGCGGCAGACCTGGGTGAGCCGGCTCTCGGAGCGCTACAGCCAGGACTTCGGGCCGTTGGCCGAGCGGTACGGCGTCATCGGGACACCCGCGCAGTGCCGCGAGACACTCGAGAAGTTCATCGACGCCGGCTGCGACTACTTCATCCTCAACCCGATCGGCGACCCGGGCCAGACCGGCCCGCAGATCGAGGCCATCGCGGCCGACATCCTGCCGCGCCTCAACCGGACGGCCTGAGCCGGAGCCGGGCGGAGAAGTCCGGGCCGATGGCGGAGCTGACCGGCGGGGAGCTCGTCGCGCGGGTGCTCCGGCAGGCAGGCGTGGGACACATCTTCACGCTCTGCGGCGGTCATATCCTGCCGATCTACGACGGCTGCCTGACCGAGGGCATCCGCGTCATCGACATGCGCCACGAGCAGGCGGCTGCCCACGCCGGCGACGCCTACGCGCGGCTGACGCGCGGCATCGGCGTCGCGGTGGTCACGGCCGGCCCCGGCGTCACCGACGCCGTGACGGGCGTCGCCAACGCCGCGAGTGCCCGCAGTCCGCTGCTCCTGATCGGCGGCGCGGCGCCGCAGGCCCTCCGCGGCCGCGGCGCCCTCCAGGACGTCGAGCAGGTGGCGCTGCTCCGCGCGATCACGAAGGGTGCGTGGTCGGTGGCGGAGACACGCCGGATCCCCGAGGTCCTGACGACCGCGATCCGGACCGCCCTCTCCGGACGCCCGGGGCCGGTGTTCGTGGAGATTCCCGTGGATCTCCTGCTCCAGACGATCGAGGATCGGCTCGCCCCGATCCCGGCCGGCTACGTGCATCGTCCGGCCGGGCTGGCCGACGCGGCCGACGTCGCCCGGCTCGCCGCGCTCGTCGCGCGCGCCGAGCGGCCGGTCGTGCTCGCGGGCAGCGGCGTCTACTGGGACGACGCCGCCAAGTCGCTGGCGGCCTTCGCTCACGCCGCCGGCGCCCCGGTCTTCATGAACGGCGCCGGGCGGGGGGCACTCCCGGTGGGCCACCCTTGTGCGTTCTCCCATGCCCGCGGCTGGGCGCTGGCCCGCGCGGATTTCGTGCTGGTCCTCGGCACCCCCCTCGACTTCCGGCTCGGATACGGCCAGCCGCCGGCGGTCCCGGAGGAGGCGCGCGTCTGTCTGATCGACTGCGATCCGGCGGAGCTCGGGCGGAACCGCGCGCTCGAGCTCGGCCTGGTGGGCCACATCGGCCGCGTCCTGGATCAGGTCGTCGCCGCGATGCCCGCGGGCCTGGCCGCGCGCGGGGAGGCTTGGCGCCTCCGCGTCGGGGAGACGGAGCGGGCAGCCCAGGAGGCGCTCACGACGCAGGCCGCGACGGACCAGGCGCCGATCTCGCACTACCGGTGGGCGGCAGAGATCGCCGCCGTCGTGACGCCGGACACGATCGTGGTGGGCGACGGCGGCGACGTCGTCGGCTGTGCCGCGAAGTTCGTACCGCTGACGGCTCCGGGGCAGTGGCTCGACCCGGGCCCGTTCGGCTGTCTCGGCGTCGGCCCGTCGTTCGCGATCGCGGCGAAGCTGCTCCACCCCGACCGCCGCCTGCTGTTGATCGCGGGCGACGGCGCCTTCGGGCTCAACGGCATGGAGCTCGAGACGGCGGGGCGCTTCGGACTGGGGCTCACGTGCGTCATCGGCAACGACGGAGGCTGGGGGCAGATCCGCAACCCGCAACTGTCCGTCTGGGGCGAGGCCCGCGCGGTGGCGACGAGCCTGCCGCCCCGCCGCTACGACCTCATGGTCGAGGCCCTGGGCGGCCGTGGCGCGTTGGTCACGGAGCCCAAGGCCCTCCGGCCGGCGCTCGAACGGGCGCTCTCGAGCGAGGAGGTGTGGTGCATCAACGTCCTGCTCGATCCCGCCGCGTACCGGCGGCCGGGGCAGGTGTCGATGGCCATTTGATGCGCGTCACCTTCCTCTGTCCGCATCTCCGGATCGCGGGCGGCGTGCGGGCGATTCTGACGTATGCCGATCGGCTCGCCGGCCTCGGTCACTCGGTCACCGTGGTCGTCCCGGCCCGCGGGCGCCTCCGCACGCTCTGGCGCGCATTCACCCGGGCGCGGGCCGAGTGGATGCCGGGGTTCCGGCCGCGTATCGTCTGGACGGCCGGCTGGCGTCCCGACCGCCTCCCCCTGGGCGATATCCTCGTCGCCACCGCCTGGCAGTCGGCCCTGGTCGCCGCGGCCGCGCCGGCCGCGTGCGGCGCGAAGTTCTACCTGGTCCAGCACTACGAGAGTCTCTACCACGGCGCCGCCGCCGAGGTCGACGCCACCTACCGGCTCCCGCTTCGGAAGATCGTCATCTCGACCTGGCTCGCCGACATCATGCGCGAGAAGTTCCGGGAGCCGGCCGAACGGCTCGTGACACCCGTCGATCCGGAGCTGTTTTCGCCCGCGGCCGCGCCGGATCCCGGGCGCGTGCTGATGTTGCACCACGAGTACGCGTGGAAGGGGGTGGCCGACGGGCTCGAGGCCGTCGCGCGCGTGCGCGCGCTTCACCCGAGGCTCACGCTGGTGGGTTTCGGCCTCAAGCCGCCGCGCGGGTCTCCCCCGTACGACGAGTACCACCGGGACCCACCACAGACGGCGCTCAAGGAGCTCTACAGCCGGTGCGCCATCTATCTTTGTCCCTCCTGGGACGAGGGGCTCGGGATGCCCTCGATGGAGGCGATGGCGTGCGGGGCGGCCCTCTGCACTTACGACAACGGCGGCTGCCGGGACTACGCGCGCGACGGCGAAACCGCCCTGGTCGCGCGGCGGCGGGACGTGCCGGACTTGGCGAAGAAGCTCGAGCGCCTCGCCGTCGACCCGGGGCTGCGGGAGAGGCTGGCGGCGGCCGGGGCCGCCCTCGTGCGGAGCGAGTTCGACTGGGGCCGCGCCGTCCGCCGAATGGAGGAGCTGTTCACGCAGGCCCGCCAGGGCTGAGGCGGGGGCCGAGGGGCGGCGACGCGCGCGGGCCGAGACAGCGACCCGCCCTGGCCTTGCGTGCGGTGGTCGCGACCAGGGCGCGCATCGGCGGCTCGGGCGTCCTGCCCCGGGAGCAAGAACGGTGCCGCGGTGGGCGGCGTGGGGTCGTGGCGCTCCGGACGCCCGAACCCCGCGTGCTACAATCACCGTCGAAAGCCTGGGGTAGGTGGGACGGAGGAGAACCTCGTGCCGATCTACGAGTACGACTGCTCCGAGTGTCGCCGGCGCGTCAGCCTCCTGATCCTGGCCCCGTCGACGGCGCCGCCGCCGCGCTGCCCGCGCTGTGGCAGCCAGTCTCTCCAGCGTGTCATGTCGCGCTTCACCACCGTGAGATCCGAAGAGGACCGCCTCGAGTCGCTCGCCGACCCCTCGAGCCTCGGTGACCTCGACGAAAACGACCCCCGGAGTGTCGCCCGCCTCATGAAGAAGATGGGCAAGGAGTTCGGGGACGAACTCGGCGACGACTTCGACTCCGCGGTCGACGAGGCCATGACCGAGTCGGCAGGGGAGGACGGCGGGGAGTCGTCCCCGGGCGTTGGCGAGGAGGCGGCGGAGCTGTGAAGGTCGACCTGCTCGACCAACTCGACACCGTGGGCGAGGAGGCCTGGCAGGGCCTCCTCGCGCGGGCGGCCTTTCCGTCGCCGTTCATGTCCTGGGCCTGGCAGAGCGCCTGGCTAGGGGCGTTCGGCGGCGGCCGACGGCTCCGCCTGCTGCGTGTGGGCAACGCCGCCGGCGAGCTCGCGGGGCTCCTGCCCCTCGTCGAGGACGGCGACGGGGTGTCGCGCCTCCTCGGCGGACTGGACGTCTCCGACTACCTCGACCTGATCGCCCCCGCCGGCCTCGAGGAGGACGTGTGGGCGGCCCTGCTGCAGAGCCGTGCGACGGCGCCGGAGACCTGGGACCTCCACGCGATCCGCGCAGCCTCGCCCAGCGCGACGCTGCTTCCCGCGCTCGCGCCGGCCTACGGGCTCCGGGCCGCGGCCGCGGTCGAGGAGCGCTGCCCGGTCCTCGACCTGCCCGCAACCTGGGACTCCTATCTCGCCCGACTCACCGGCAAGCAGCGCCACGAGCTCCTGCGGAAGGTCCGGCGGCTCGAGCGGGAGCTCCCGGGCGTGGTCGCACTCGCTTCCGGGTCGCTCGCGGCACTCGAGGCCCGGCTTCCGGCATTTTTCGCCCTCCACCGGCGGTCGCACGCAGGCAAGGCGCGGTTCATGGACGCCCGGATGGAGGCCTTCTTCCGGACCGCTGTCGGCGCGCTGGCGGCGCGCGGCCAGGCGCGGCTCTGGACGCTCGAGCACGACTCCCGAGTGCTCGCGGCGGTCGTCTGCCTTGAGTGGCCCGGCGCGGTCGGGCTCTATAACTCCGGTTTCGACACCGGCCTGGCCGCGCTGTCGCCGGGCATCGTCCTCCTCGTGCGCGTCATCCGAGACGCGCTCGAGCGCGGGGTCGGGCGGTTCGACTTCCTCCGCGGGGAGGAGCCTTACAAGCTCGGCTTCGGGGCCAGGTCCGAAGAGCTCTACCGCATCGAGGTGGGACGGTGAGGGCCGCGATGCTGAGCGTCCACACCTGCCCGCTGGCGGCCCTCGGCGGCAAAGAAACGGGCGGCATGAACGTCTACGTGCGCGAGGTGTCGCGCGAGCTCGGCCGGATGGGGCTCGCCGTGGACGTCTTCACGCGCTCGCAGAACCCCGAGATCGAGCGGGTCGTCCAGCTGGCGCCGGGTGTCCGCGTCGTCCACCTCCCGGCAGGGCCGGAAGCGCCGATGCCGCGGGAGGATATCTATCGTCACCTCGACCAGTTTGTGAACGCCCTCGACCTGTGGCGGCTCCGCGACGGCGTCGAGTACGACCTCATTCATGGTCACTACTGGCTGTCGGGGGTGGCGGGCCTCCGGCTCCGGACCCGCTGGGGGAGCCCGCTCCTGCAGATGTTCCACACGCTCGGCCAGCTGAAGAACAGCGTGGCGCGGACCGCCGACGAGCTCGAGCCGGAATTGCGGATCGCCGCCGAGGGCCGGATCATCTCGGCCGCCGACCGGATCATCGCGGCCAACCCGGTCGAGCGCGAGCACCTGGCCGCGTACTACGGCGCGGACCGCGAGCGGGTGGCGGTGATCCCGTGCGGCGTCGACACGGAGCTGTTCACGCCGGCGGCCCCCGCGGCGGCGAAGGCGAGGCTCGGCCTGCCGGAGGCGCCGCTGCTCGTCTACGTCGGGCGCCTCGCGCCGATCAAGGGGCTGGAGACACTGCTCGAGGCGATGGCGCGCCTGCCCGCGCGACCCTTCCTGCTGATCGTCGGGGGGGACCAGGACGAGCCGCAGAACGGGCACGTCGCCCACCTGCGCCGGCTCGTCGCCACGCTCGACCTCACCGACTCCGTGCGCTTCCTCGGGGCCCAGCCCCAGGAGCGGCTCCGCCTCTTCTATGCGGCATCGGAGGCCACGGTGATGCCGTCGTACTACGAGTCGTTCGGGATGGTCGCCCTCGAGGCCATGGCGTGCGGTAGCCCGGTGATCGCCTCCAACGTGGGCGGGCTGACGACGACGGTGCGCGATGGCGTGACGGGTTTCCTCGTGCCCGACGGCGACGCCGCCGCCTTCGCCGGCGCGATCGCGCGCCTGCTCGCCGACGGCGACCTGCGCTGGCGGCTGGGGCGCGAGGCCGTCCGGTGGGCGTCCCGGTACCGCTGGCCGTGCGTGGCGGAGGCGATCTGTCGCGAGTACGCGCACTTCGTCCCCGAGGCCTCCGGGCACCTTCCGGCCGCGCGCTGCACGTGACGCGCGGGTGCGGCCCCTCCTCGAGGTAAGGAACCTCCGGACCGAGTTCGCGACGCGCGCGGGGGTCGTGCGCGCCGTGGACGACGTCTCCTTTTCCGTGGGCGCAGGGGAGACGGTCGCGCTGGTGGGCGAGTCCGGGTGCGGCAAGAGCGTGACCGCGCTCTCAGTCATGCGGCTCGTGCCGGCGCCGACGGGCCGGATCGCCGGCGGCGTCGTGCGCTTCCGGGACCGCGACCTCCTGGCCCTTCCCGAGGAGGAGATGCGCGCGGTCCGCGGTCGGGAGATCGCGATGATCTTCCAGGAGCCCATGACCTCGCTGAACCCGACCCTCACGATCGGGCGCCAGCTCACAGAGGGACCCGAGGTCCACCTCGGCCTCGAACCGACGGGAGCTCGGGCGCGCGCGGTCGAGCTGCTCGCACAGGTCGGGATCTCCGATCCCGACCGGCGGCTCCGCGACTACCCGCACCAGTGGAGCGGCGGCATGCGCCAGCGGCTCATGATCGCGATGGCGCTCGCCTGCCAGCCGTCGCTCGTGCTCGCCGACGAGCCCACGACCGCCCTCGACGTGACCATCCAGGCCCAGATCCTCGAGCTCCTGCGCGAGCTCACGCGGCGGATGGGCGTCGCGCTACTCCTGATCACCCACAACCTCGGCGTGGTGGCGCGCTACGCCGACCGGGTGAACGTGATGTACGCGGGGCGGATCGTCGAGCAGGCGTCGGCACGCGCCCTCTACGCCACCCCGCGCCACCCGTACACGGCGGGGCTGCTCCGTTCGGTCCCGAGGCTCGACGAGCCGCGCCGGCCGCGGCTCGCCGCGCTCGAGGGGCGGGCGCCGGACCTTGCGCAGGCCGCGCCCGGCTGCGCCTTCGCGCCGCGCTGCACCTTTCGGGTGGCGCGCTGCAGGCTGGAGCGGCCCGCGCTCGAACCCGTCGGCGCCGATGACCATCACTCCGCCTGCTGGCAGGCGAGCGAGCTGGCGCGGGCGCCCGTCGAATGACGCGTCCGCGGCACGGCCCCGCGGGACGATGACCGACGTCATCGTCGAAGTCCGGAACCTCGTCAAGCACTTCCCGGCGGGCGGCGGCCTCCTCGGCCGCCCCCGTCGCGTCGTGCGGGCGGTCGACGGCGTGAGCTTCGCGCTGCGGCGCGGCGAGACGCTCGGCTTGGTCGGGGAGTCGGGGTGCGGCAAGACGACCGTGACGCGCTGCATCCTCCAACTCGACCGGCC
>QHRX01000175.1 GCA_003221455.1 Candidatus Rokuibacteriota bacterium | reverse complement strand
GGCAGGAGCAGGGTGACGAGAAACCAGCGCGGGCGCGCCCCCCGCACGGCGAGGTCGTTGACGTTCACCTGCACCGCATACCAGGCGGCCTCGTCCGTCGCGAACGTGATCGGGTCGGTGGTGGCGACGAGGCAGCGCTCGCCGAGGGCGATGACGGCGGCGTCCTCGCCGACGCGCGGGCCGACGAGAACGCGGGGGTCGCGGATCGGGACCTTGTCGAGGAACGCCTGGAGCATCTCGGCACGAAGCTTTCCGACGGGGAGGCCCGACATGCGAGGTCAGTATAGCCGAAGCAGCCGGAGCAGGTCAGCCGTCAGGTCGTAGAGCTGGGCGCAGCCGACGGGTCCCCCGATCAGCGCCTGCATCCGCTTGCGCAGATCGTGGTCGACCGCCTGGCCGACGAGCGAGACGATCCGCGCCTGAGGCTCGGTGCAGATCCCCAGGTAGGGCAGCCGAGGCGTGCAGGACTCCGCGGCGACAATGACCCCGGTCGCCAGATCGACCTCGTAGCGGATCTCGAACCCGTGCACGTTGTCGTGCATCGAGTTGAAGAGCGCGAGGCGCGCGCCCCGGCGTTCGAGCCGGGCGGTCTTTCGTCTGACGAACACGCGGGTCGCGCCGGGCGGCGGCGAGTAGAGGTCGGGCAGGATCGGCGTCGTGACCGCGCGGCTCCCGAACAGGGCGCGGCCGGCGTCGCTGTACGCGAAGCACGAATTCGGGAGGTCGACCCAGCCGGTCATGTCCAGCTGCCAGCACTCCCACGGGCCGGCGGCAGCGCGGGCGGCGCGCTCGGGCGGGAGCTTCGTGACCTGTCGCGCCAGCCGCGCCACCTCGATGGCGGCGTCGACCAGGTGGCCGGCACCCGGGAGCCCGCCCACCGCCTCGCCAGCCCGCCGCGTGAAGCCACCGACCATGCGCGCGCCGGCGAGTCCGGGCACGGGGGCGAGCGCGGGCGCGCCGGGCGCGGCCGGGCGCACGCGGTACCGCGCCTCGCGGATCTCGTACGCGGGCGACGGCGTGGCGACCGCGGAGAGCTCCACGCCGAGGTCCTCGTCTTCGAGCCGCACCGTGTGCGTGAAGGCGTCGGCGTGGGTGTTGTCCACCCAGCCCTCGACCACCCGCTCGAAGCGGTCGCGGCCGCGCAGGAGGACGGGGTCGATCACCTGTCCTCGTCCGGTCCGAGCCGCGTGCGCTTGAGGCGGAGGCTGTTGGTGACGACCGACACCGACGACAACGCCATCGCGGCGCCGGCGAGGATCGGCGAGAGCAGGATCCCCCAGAGCGGGTAGAGCACCCCGGCGGCGACGGGGACCAGCACCAGGTTGTAGCCGAAGGCCCAGAACAGATTCTGCTTGACGACCCGGATGGTCTGCCGCGACAGCTCGACCGCGGTGACGAGGCCGCGCAGGTCGCCACGCATCAGGGTCACGTCGGCCGCCTCGATGGCGACGTCGGACCCGCCGCCCATCGCGATCCCGACGTCCGCCTGCGCGAGGGCCGGGGCGTCGTTGATCCCGTCGCCGACCATCGCCACGAGCCGCCCCTCGGCCTGGAGCGCCTTGATGGTCCCGGCCTTGTCCGCGGGCAGCACCTCGGCCTCCACGCGATCGATCCCTGCCTGGCGCGCGACCGCGGCCGCCGTGGGCCGGGCGTCGCCGGTCAGCATGATGACGGTGAGCCCGAGGCGCCCGAGCGCCGCGACCGTGGCGGCCGCTTCGGGCTTCAGCAGGTCGGCCACCGCGATCACGCCCTGGGCCCGGCCCGCGAGCGCGACGCAGACGGCGGTCTTCCCCTCGCGCGCCAGGCGGGCGAGGGCGGGCGCGAGGGCCGCCGTGTCGACGCCGTGAGCGGCCATCAGGCGCGGGCTGCCGAGCAGGACCTGGCCCTCGCCGGCCCGCGCCTCCACGCCCTGGCCCGAGATCGCGCGGAAGTCACCGACCGCTGGGAGCCCGAGGCCGAGCTCCTTGGCGCGCGTCACGAGCGCCTCGCCGACTGGGTGCTCCGAGCCCTGCTCGGCGGCGGCGGCGAGGGCGAGCAGCTCCTCCGGCCTCACGCCGGCGGCGGGCGCCACGTCCGTCACTCCCGGACGGCCGACCGTCAATGTCCCGGTCTTGTCGACGACGATCGTACCCACGCGGTGCAGCCTCTCCAGGGCCTCCGCGCTCCGGATCAGCACGCCGTGCTCCGCGCCCCTGCCGGTGCCGACCATGATCGCGGTCGGCGTGGCGAGCCCCATCGCGCAGGGGCAGGCGACCACTAGCACCGCCACCGCGCTGGTCACCGCGTGAAGGAGCGCCGGCGCCGGTCCGAGGAGCCACCAGGCGAGGAACGCGGCCCCCGCGATCGCGAGCACGAGCGGGACGAACGCCGCCGCCACCCGGTCGGCGAGGCGCTGGATCGGCGCCCGCGACCCCTGCGCGTCTTCCACGAGGCGGATGATGCGCGCCAAGGTCGTGTCGCCGCCCACGCGGGTCGCCCGGAACACGAAGCTTCCCGTCCGGTTCACGGTGCCGCTGAAGAGGGCCGTCCCCGGCCGCTTCTCCACCGGCAGGCCCTCGCCCGTCAGCATCGACTCGTCGACCGTCGAGGCCCCCTCGATCACCACGCCGTCGACGGGCACGCGCTCGCCGGGCCGGACGCGGATGAGATCGCCGACGATCAAGGCCTCCACCGGAACGTCGGCGTCGAGGCCGTCGCGGAGTACGCGGGCCGTCCGGGGTGAGAGGCTCACGAGCCGACGGATCGCCTCCCCCGTGCGGCCCCGGGCCCGGGCCTCGAGCCACCGCCCGAGGACCACGAGCGTGATGACGATCGACGCCGTGTCATAGTAGGTCGCCACCGGGGCGGGGCCGAGCCCGGCGAGGGAGGCGCGCGGCCAGACCGTGAGCGCGAGACTCCCGAAGTAGGCGGCGTTCGTGCCGATCGACACGAGCGTGCTCATGCTCGCCGACCGGTACCGGAGGTCGCGCAGGAACCCGCGATGGAACGGCGCCCCCACCCAGAACTGTACAGGGGTCGCGAGCGCGAGCAGGAGCCAGGGGTCGCCGAGCCAGGCGGGAGCTGACCAGAAGACCTCCCGCATGCTGCCGACCAGGATCGGCGCCGACAGCAGCGCGCCGACGACGACCCGGCGTCGGAGGGCGCGGTCCTCCGCCGCCTTCTCGGCCTCGCGCGCGCGCTCCGTCGCGGCGGCGGTGGCGGCCGAGGGCGGCTCCGGGATCTCGTAGCCGGCGGCCGCCACCGCCCGCCGGAGCGCCGGCATCCCGGGTGCCGTCGCATCGAAGAGCACGGTCGCCCGCTCGGTGGCGAGATTGACGGTCGCGTCCCGGACGCCGGGGACGCCCCGGAGCGCGCCCTCGACCTTGGCGACGCACGAGGCACAGTGCATGCCCCTGACCGCTACCGTTACGCGCCTCGTCTCTTCGTCCTGCATCTCAACACCCGCGACGCCGCGCGCGGGCCTCACGGAGCTCTCGCGCCCCTACCGTGCAAATCTCGCGAACACGTCGAGCAGCTCGTCGATCTTCTTCTGCCGCTCGCCGCGCGAGCCCGAGCGCAGCGCGTCGGCGACGCACGACTCGACGTGACCGCCCAAGAGGAGCCTTCGTACCTGCTCGAGCGCGCCCTGCGCGGCCGAGATCTGCAGGAGCACGTCGACGCAGTACGCGTCGGCCCCGATCATCCGCTGGAGCCCCTGCACCTGTCCCTCGATCCGCCGCAGCCGCCCGAGGGCCCTCCGCTTGGTCTCGGCGTTGATCATGCGCGCGGGCGCTCGTCCGGCGGGCCGCCCGAGGGGCGCACCCGCCGTCGCCGCGCGCCACCTCCGCGGCCCGTGCCGTGCGAAGCCGTCCGCATCTTTCAGATACTCTCTGGGGGTATTGTGGTTCGCCCCCGCGCGCGTGTCAAGCCGTCCCGCGCCTGCGGTTCGGCGTCGGGAAAGAGCGAGGGCTGACTCGGGACCGGCGGGCGGCGCCGGCGGGCGACGCGCGGGGGCTTCCCTCCGCCGCGCCGGGGCGCGCGCGGGGTCGCCGGCACCTTCCGGCCCTTCTGCTGGCCGATCCGATCGCCCTGCTTGATCACGAGCAGGTCGACCAGCCGGGCGAGAGGGTTGGCGAGGAGCGCGAGATACTTCTCCCAGTATCGGGGCGAGAGCGCGAGGACCTTCATCTGCTCGACCGCGAGCGTGAGCGCGGCGCGGTCCCCCTTCCGGGCGGCACGCCGCAGCTCGGCGAGGACGTTCGCCGAGTTCACGCGCGGGGAGGCCGTCCGCGCCACGGGCCGACCTAGCGAGCGACCACGTCGTACTCTTCGCGGCTCTGCCCCGGTCCGCCGACCTGGATGAGGACCTTGCGGCCGACCAGGCTCTGCAGCTGCTCGAGCCCCTCCCGCCCCTCCGCCTCGAAGTACCGCACGAGGTCGGCGTGCGCGCGCACGAGCAGGTCCCGGCCCCCGCCCTCGGCGGCGACCCCGTGGACCTTGCGGGCGATCTCCGCGGCCAGCGCCGCGTCGGACTTCACGGTCCCGCTCCCCTTGCAGGTGGGGCACTGCGTCGCGAACAGCGAGCGGAGGTCCTGGCGGACGCGCTTGCGCGTCATCTCGACGAGGCCCAGCTCGGAGATCTCAAGCACGTTCGTGCGGGCCTTGTCCTCCGCGAGTGCGCGCCGGAGCGCCTTGTAGACCTGCTGGCGGTGCTCCTCGCGCTCCATGTCGATGAAGTCGAGGATGATGATGCCGCCCAGGTCGCGGAGGCGGATCTGGCGCACGATCTCGCCAACCGCCTCCATATTGATGTTGAGGACGGTCTGCTCGAAGTCCCGCTTGCCGACGTACTTGCCCGTATTCACGTCGATCGACACGAGCGCCTCGGTGTGGTCGATCACGATGTAGCCGCCGGAGCGGAGCCAGACGCGCCGGCGGAGGGCCTTTTCGATCTCCTTCTCGATCCCCATTGCCTCGAAGATGGGCGCCTTGCCCTCGTAGAGCTTGACGCGGCCGGCCAGCGCGGGCACCAAGGAGGTGGCGTATTCGACGCACTTCGCGTAGGCGTCGCGAGTGTCCACCACGAACTCCTCGACGTCCGGCGAGAAGAGGTCGCGGACGACGCGGAACGTGAGATCCATCTCCTCGTGGATGACCGAGGGCGCGGGTGCCTGGTCGTACCGCTCTTGGATCTGCGCCCACAGGCGCCCGAGGAACTGGACGTCCGAGGCCAGATCCTCCTCGCCCTCGCCCTCCGCGTTCGTGCGCACGATGAATCCGCCCGGCGGCGGGTTCAGGGCGCGGACGATGCCGCGCAGGCGCTCGCGCTCGTGCTCGTCGTGGATGCGACGCGAGACGCCGATGTGGTGCGCCTGCGGCATGTAGACGAGATAGCGTCCGGGCAGGGAGATGAACGACGTGACACGGGCTCCCTGGTCCCCAGCGACTCCTTGGAGACCTGAACCAGCACCTCCTGCCCTTTGCGCAGGACGTCCTGGATGGGCGGCGGGGCTTCGCGGCGGGGCGGGACCTCGTCCACGTCCAGGTCGCCGCCGTCCTCGTCCGTGCCGGTGAGCATGAGGCGCTCGTAGTCGCCGACGTTGGCCGTGTAGTCACCGGCGTAGAGGAAGGCGTCCTTGCCGAGCCCGATGTTGACGAACGCCGCCTGCATGCCCGGCAGGACGTTGGTCACCACGCCCCGGCAGACGTTGCCGACGATCGATCGGTGCCGGCTGCGCTCGACGTAGAGGCCGGTGAGGAGGTTAGTCTCCTGGACAGCGACGCGCGTTTCGAAGACGCCGACATTGACGACGATCCGTTTGGCCACGGCAGCACCTCATAGGCAAGTGTTCACGCCTCAGGCGAACTGCCGCATTCGAACCGACAGGAGGAGGCCGAGCGCCATCATCGACACCACCAGTGACGAACCTCCGTAGCTCATCATCGGCAGCGGGATGCCGACGATCGGCAAGAGACCCGTGACCATCCCGAGGTTGATCAGCGTCTCCGCCGCCAGCAGCGCGGTCGCGCCGACGGCGGCGAGCCGTCCGAGCGGCTCGCGCGCGGTGGCCGCGATCCCGAAGCCGCGGGTCACGATGACGGCGTAGCACAAGATGAGCACGAGGCAGCCGACGAACCCCCACATCTCGGCGAATACGGCGAAGATGAAATCCGTGTGGCGTTCCGGGAGAAAGGCGAGCCGGCTCTGCGTCGCGCCGGCGATGCCCTTGCCCAGGAACTGACCCGACCCGATGGCGATCTTGGCCTGGATGACGTTGTACGCGGTCCCGAGCGGGTCGCGGAACGGATCCAGGTAGACCAGAAGGCGTTCTCGCTGGTACTCCTTGAGGGCGAACCAGATCACGGGCATGGCGGAGAGGCCGGCGGCCGCGACACCCCCGAGCAGCCGCAAGCGGATCCCAGCGCCCACGAGCAGGAGGACCAGAACCGGTACCAAGACCAGGGCCGTTCCCAGGTCGGGCTGCTTCACGATGAGCACGAAGGGCGGCAGGAGGACGGCCGCCGCCAGCCCGAGGGTGGCCGTGCCGACGGGCTGCGCCCATCGCCAGGTGAGCACCCACACGACCATGAGAACGAAGGCGAACTTGAACAGCTCGGACGGCTGCACGGTCAACGGCCCCACGGGGATCCAGCGACGCGCGCCCGACACCGACCGACCCAGCGCGAACACCGCGAGGAGCGCCAGCAGCCCCGCCAGGTAGAAGGCGGGCGCCGCCCGGACCAGGTTGCGGTAGTCGAGGCTGGCGACCGCGATCAGCGCGCCGACGCCGATGCCGTCCCAGAGGAGCTGGCGCAGCACGAGCCCGCTGCCCGCGCGGGTCATGGTGAGGCTCCCGAGCGTGAGCCCGCCGAGCGCGAGCACGCCGGCCGCGGCCGCCAGCAAGAGCCAGTCGACGTTCGCCAGCAGCCGGCGGTCGAAGTAGAACATTAGCCGCTCAGCCCAACCGACGCGACCTTCTCGAAGAAGATCGCGTCGTAGATCGCGCGCGCGATGGGCGCCGCCACCTCGCCGCCCTTGCCACCGTGCTCGATCATCACCACGACCACGTACTGGGGGTCGTTGGCGGGCGCGAAGGCGGCGAACCAGGCGTTGTCCTGGCCCCGGTCGGCCCTCGAGTTGGCGACCAGCTGCGCTGTCCCCGTCTTGCCCGCGATCTCGATTCCGGGAATGTGCGCGGCGACGCCGGTCCCCTCGTTGACGACGTCGAGCAGGCTCTGGCGGAGAAACGCCCACACCATCGGCGACAGCTCGACGTGCCCGTTCACCCGGCCGGGGTCGCTGTACAGCACGCGGCCGTCGGCACGCAGGACCCGCTGCACGAGGCGGGGCTTGAAGAAGACTCCGCCGTTGGCGACGGCGGCCATCATGCGCGCAACCTGTATCGGCGTCGCCAGGACGGCGCCCTGGCCAATCGCCATGTTCGCCGTGTCGCCGAGGAACGACGGGCGCCGCCCCCGCCGCGAGGCCGGGATGAACCCCGGCTTCTCTCCCGGCAGGTCGATGCCCGTGGACGTCCCGAAGCCGAAGGCGCGCGCGTAGCGCGCGATCGTGTCCATCCCGATCCGGAGGCCCGCCTGGTAGAAGTAGACGTTGCAGGACTCGACGATCGCGTGGTGGAGGTTGACGGTGCCGTGACCGCCCTCCTTCCAGTCGCCGAACGTCCGGTTGCCGAGGTGGAACTGGCCGTCGCAGAAAATGTGGTCCATCGGCGTGAGCGTCGTCTCCTGCAGGCCCGCAGCGGCGACGATGATCTTGAAGACCGAGCCGGGCGCGTACTGGCTCTGCACCGTCCGGTTCAGCATCGGATGGGCGGGGTTGCGGATCAACTGCACCCAGGCGTCGCGGTCAATCGTGCCCGTGAACTGATCGAGCGCAAAGGCCGGGGTCGATACCATCGCCAGCACGTCGCCGTCGCGGGGGTCGAGCACGACCACGGCGCCGGCGTGGCCCTCCATCGCACGCTCGGCGGCCTCCTGGATGCGGCGGTCGATCGTCGTCACGACCTGGGCGCCCGGAACCGGCTCGGTGTGCTGGATCAGGCGGATCGGGCGTCCGAGGGCGTCGACCTCGATCCGCTCCCCCCCGTCGGTCCCGCGCAGATACTGATCGAGCAGACGTTCGAGCCCGCTCTGGCCCACCATGTCGCCGCGCCGGTAGCGGCCCTGCCTGAGCTGCTCCTCGTTGGCCTCGCGAACGTAACCGAGCAGGTGCGCGGCAAACCGGCTGGTCGGGTACATGCGCTGCGGCTCCACCTCGACGATCACACCGGGCAGCTCGAGCTTCCACTCCTCCACCTTCGCGACCTCCTCGAGCGTGAGTCCGCGGCGGACCCGGACCGGCATGAGCGGGTCGCCGGGCACCCGCCCGAGCGCGTCGTCAAGCTCCGCATACGGGATCTTGAGCAGGACCGAGACGCGGCGGAGGACCCGTACGCGATCGTCGATCTCGCGCGGGATCAGCGAGAGCGTGAAGGCGGGACGGTTGTCGACGAGCGGGAGGCCGTTGCGATCAAACAGCACCCCCCGCGGCGCCGCCACCGGGCGGATGCGGATGCGGTTCTTGTCGGAGAGCTCCTGGAGCCGTGCCCCTTCGAGCACCTGCAGGTACCAGAGCTGGCCGATGACGACGAGGAACGCGGCGAGGACGCCGACCGTCATGCCGAGCACGCGCTGCTTGCCCGGATCCCGCCGCGGGGGAACGGGCCCGCGGCTCACCGCCACGGGATGCCTCCGCGCAGGCGCTCGGCCGTGGTCAGCGTCAGCACGACGACGGCGCCGAGGAAGCCGTTGTAGATCGACTGCGGCAGCACGATGTACAGCATCAGGTCGCCGAAGGCGCCGGGGAAATGAAAGACCTGCAGCAGCAGGTAGCGCGCGAGCCCCTCGGCGAGCGAGAGCAGCACGAGCCCGGGGATCTGTACGAGCGGCTCTCGCACCCACAGGCGGCCGCCGAGCTGGCCGATGAAGAACCCGATCAGGGTCTTCGTCAGCGCTTGCGCCCCGATGAACCCTCCGGCGGCGGTGTCTTGCAGGAAGCCGGTGGCGAAGCCGGACAGGCACCCCACCTCCGGGCCTCGGCGGAGCGCCAGCAGGACGACGAGGATGAGCGGGATGTCGGGGGTGACGTTACCGATCCGGAGCGCGGGCGCGAGCGTCGTCTGGGCCAGGCCGCCGCCGAAGATCAGGAGCGCGAGCACCGAGCGCACGGGCCTTACCGGTCAGTCGAGAAATGAGCGACGAGGTCCTGGGGCGTCTGCCCCGTCAGCAGCAGCACCTCTTCGATCCGTGCGACGTCGACGACGGGCGTCAGCGTCGCGTAGTGAAACAGCGCCGAGCCCCGGTCGAAGATCGACCGCACTCGGCCGATGGGAATCCCCTTCGGGAAGACGCCGCCTAACCCCGAGGTGACGATCAGGTCGCCGACCTGGATCGCCGCGCCGTCCCGGGCCATGTACTTGAAGCGCGTCGTCCCGCGGGGCTCTCCCTCCACGATCCCCGTCGTCCGGGTCCGCTCGACGGTCGCGCTCACGGTCGACGCGGGGTCGGTCAGGAGCTGGACGATCGAGGCCCCGGAGCGCACCTCCACCACGCGCCCGACCAGCCCCTCGGGGGCGATGGCGGGGGTCATCCGCAGCACGCTGTCGGCCCGGCCGCGGTTCACGACCAGCGACCGCGCCCACCCCCACTCCCGACCGATGACCTCGCCCGCGATCGTCGCGAGCGGGAGGCGGTCGCGGAGGGCGAGGAGCCGGCGGAGCCGGCCGTTCTCGGCCTCGACGTCGCGCGCACGGAGCGACTCGACCTGCCGCTCCTCGACCTCAGCGCGGAGTCGGTGGTTCTCGGCGCGGACATTCTTCCAGTCGAGGTAGGTCGCCCAGACGCCGACGGCCGAGCGGTTCACCTTGGTGAGGACGGTTTGCAGCGGCGTGGTGACGAACCCGACGAGCTGCCCCGCCGTCGTGCCCTCACCGCGCGTCTGCAGGGTGAGGAGGAGGAGGCACACCCCGAGCGCCGCAACGAGTAGGCCGAACTGACGAATCCTCACCCACAACCCCGGGTGGCGGACCCCTACGCGGGAATCGCCACCTTCTTGAGAAGATCTAGCTCATCGAGAACCTTGCCAGTACCCAACGCCACGCACGACAGCGGGTCGTCTCCAACAGTGATCGGCAGGTTCGTCTCCTGCCGGAGGAGGTGATCGAGCCCCTGCAGCAGGGCGCCCCCGCCGGTGATCACGATCCCCTTGTCGACGATGTCCGCCGCCAACTCGGGAGGCGTCCGCTCGAGACAGGTCCGGACCGTTTCAACGATGGTCATGACCGGCTCCCGGAGCGCCTCCCGCACCTCCTCGTTCGTGATCACGATCGTCTTGGGGATGCCGTCGATGAGGTCACGGCCCTTGACCTCCATGGTCTTGAGCTCTGTCCCCATCGGATACGCCGACCCGAGCTTGATCTTGATCTCCTCGGCCCGGCGCTCGCCGACCAACAGGTTGTAATGCTTCTTGACGTACTGGATGATCGACTCGTCCATCTCGTCGCCCGCGATGCGGACCGACTTGCAGTAGACGATGCCCGAGAGCGAGATCACCGCCACCTCGGTCGTGCCGCCCCCGATGTCCACGATCATGTTGCCGCCGGGCTCCTGGATGGGCAGGCCCGCGCCGATCGCCGCCGCCATCGGCTCCTCGATCAGGTAGACCTCTCGCGCGCCCGCCTGCATCGCCGAGTCGCGCACCGCGCGCTTCTCGACCTGGGTGATGCCCGAGGGAACGCCGATCACGATCCGCGGACGCACGAGGGTCCGCCGCTTGTGCACCTTCGAGATGAAGTAGTGCAGCATCTTCTCGGTGACGTCGAAGTCGGCGATCACGCCGTCCTTCAGGGGGCGGATCGCGACGATGTTACCGGGGGTGCGCCCGAGCATCGCCTTGGCATCGTGGCCGACGGCGAGCACGGAGTTGTCGGCCTGGTGGATCGCGACGATCGAGGGCTCGTTGAGGACGATGCCTTCGCCCCGGACGTAGACGAGGGTGTTGGCGGTGCCCAGATCGATCGCAAGATCGTTCGAGAACATCCCGGCCAGCATGTTGTACAGCATCACCGCTCCTGGGCGCCCTGGATGTAGTCCAAAGGCATTTTAGTGTAGCAGGACCTGTGCCATCCAGAACAAACATGCTTCAGGGTTGAGAGTTTCGTCTCCTCGGCCTCGGTCCAGGGGGTCGCTGGCCGCGGCGCCACGCCCCCCCGGAGCCCGAATGCGTGAGCCCCCCGCAATTTATGCGGCCTTGGCCGCTCCCGGCCGGCGACGTCCGTCTCTCCACGGCTACCATGGTTTCGCGAAGTCGGGCAAGAGGATCCGCCAGCCAGCCTCCGGGCGGCGCCCGCCCGCTGACAACGGGCTGACGGCCGTTGTCATCCGGGCAACAAGGCTGACACCTCGGGCACCTGACCGAGCCCGGGCTCGGGGTCCAGGCAGGTGGCCGAGACCCTTGGGATCGGACGGGCCCCCAAAAAGTGACTTGACTTCATCCCGGCGACATGTAGACTACGTACCTGGTTCTAGGTTCAGACGGAGCTCCAGTAGCGAGACTGCTAGAGAACGACGCCGCGCGGACCCAAGTCCCGCGGCGTTTTTGTTTGCCCCCCAATTTCGGAACATGGCTCAGGGTCAGGTGAAGTGGTTCAACGATGCGAAGGGGTATGGCTTTATCACCCAGGACGGCGGGGAGGACGTGTTCGTCCACTTCAGCGCCATCCAGGCAAACGGCTTCAAGAGCCTCGCCGAGGGTGACAAGGTCGAGTTCGAGGTCACCCGCGGACCGAAAGGTCTTCAGGCGGCAAACGTCAGGAAAACCCAGTAGGTTTCCCCCTGTTCGCTCTCGCCCGGGCCCGCCGGGGCCCGGGCAGTCCATATAACGACTCGCCGCTCGCACCTCACGCGACGAAAACGGAAGGGATCTTCATGTTCGACTCTCTCAACCTCTCCCCCGCGACGATCGAGGCGATCCGCCGCGCGGGCTACACCACCCCCACGCCGATCCAGCTCCGCGCCATCCCTCTAGGGCTGGCCGGCCGGGATCTGATCGGCTGCGCTCAGACGGGCACCGGCAAGACCGCGGCGTTCGTCATTCCCATGATCGAGCGGTTCGCCGGCCAGGGCGCCGGCCTGCGCGGGCTCGTGCTCGCGCCGACTCGCGAGCTCGCGAGCCAGATCGCCGAGGCGCTCCGCGCCCTCGGCGCCGGCCGGCTCCGCGTCGTAACGGTCGTCGGCGGCGAACCGATGGGCCCGCAAACCAGCGGGCTTCGGAGCCGCCCGGACGTCGTCGTGGCGACGCCGGGCCGGCTCATCGACCACCTCGAGCGGGGCGCGGTCTCGCTCGGCGGGATCCGGGTGCTCGTTCTCGATGAAGCCGACCGCATGCTCGACATGGGGTTTGCCCCGCAGGTGGAGGCGATCCTGGCCCGCGTGCCGATCGACCGCCAGACACTCTGCTTCTCGGCGACGATGCCCGCCGCCGTTGAGCGGCTGGTCCGCCGGCACCTGAGCCGTCCGGAGCGGATCGAGGTCGGCGCCGTGGCCACTCCGGTCGCGGGGGTGACCGAACGCCTGTACGCGGCTCGCGGCGAGGACAAGACGTCGCTCCTGCTGAGGCTGCTCGGCGCGGAGGGCGGCCCCACGCTCGTGTTCACCCGCACCAAGCGCCGGGCCGACCGGCTCGCGCGGGCGGTCGGCGCGGCCGGCCATCGCGTCACCCGGATCCACGCCGACCGCAGCATGCCGGAACGGCGCGAGGCGCTCGAGGGCTTTCGGAACGGACGCTACCGCGTGCTGGTGGCCACCGACCTCGCCGCGCGCGGCCTCGACGTGCCCGGCATCGCGCACGTGGTCAACTTCGACCTGCCGCACACCGCCGAGGACTACGTGCACCGGATCGGGCGGACGGCGCGGGCGGAACGGACCGGCGTCGCGTCGAGCTTCGCCGCGCCGGAGGAGGCCGATCAGCTCCGGACTATCGAGCGGCATCTGGGGCACCCCCTGCTGCGATCTTGACCGGCTTCTTCCACGTATGGCAGGGTGGGCGCGTCTCACCGATGGTGCGCTCGCCGCTCCGGTGACGCTCCGCAGGAAGCGGTCTGACGACGCCGCGGGGACCGAGGTCCTCGCGGCGTTTTTTGTCGCGCTCGGCGGTCGTACGCAGGACACACTCGGCCATGGGGGCCGGGGGGTCACGGGGGCGGGTCAACCCTCCCCGACAGAGGACGGATATCGATGGCACAAGGAACGGTGAAGTGGTTCAACGACGCAAAGGGCTACGGCTTCATCCAGGCGGAGGCTGGCGAGGACGTCGTCGTCCTTTACGGCGCCATCCAGGCCAACGGCTTCAAGAGCCTCGCCGAGGGTGATAAGGTCGAGTTCGAGCTGACCAAGGGCCCCAAGGGAACCGCCGCCAACGTCCGTCCAGAACGTGTAACCCGGCCGTCGACCGCTTCACGGCTCGCTGGAGCGCCTCCGGCGGTGCCGTTCCTGGAACTCACGGAAATAAAAGCCCCGACGAAGTCTGCGGCGCGTTAGGAATTCCCGTCGCGCCGCCCCGCTGGTGAGCTGCGGGATCGTCGGGGCCGGTGGTGCCTGGACTCCCAGGCTGTACCACCTCTTGCTAGCGTGGATCTTGCCTAGGAGGCAACCACCTCACAGATCACCGTCGGGGTACACATCGGCTGGATCACCTCCTATTCTCGGCAAGGCCACCACGCGGGCCCAGGTCCCACCTACCCGCGACCGGATGCCGACTCCCGGCCCCGGGCTCGGCCACATCAGCCGCCGGCGGGATTACCGGCGGGGATGCCAAAAGGAGCGCTGTTACGCCCGGCCGATTTGCCCCCATCCTACACCCGGGCCCGGGGCCTGAAAAGAAAAAGTGCTCGCACGGTCACTGGACGACGCCGCGATTGGGTGCAGGCGCCGGGCGGCCCTTGTCGGAGCCGGATCCTCTCCGGTTGTCCCGAGGCGTCGTGACTGGGCGAGGCTGCGCGGGACAGCCACGCGCCGCGCCGCGGTGCCCGAGGCTTCAAGGCCCTCCTCCCCGCGACCGAGAGTGTCTCCCGCGGCGGCGAGGGCGAATCAGCCGGGTGGCGCTTGACCCGGGGGAGGTTCGATCATCAGGACGTAGTACCGCTCCGGCGGGACCGTGCCGAAGGCGAACGGCAGCGGACCCAGCAGCTCCGAGTAGAATCCGGCGCCGATCCACGGCTGCACGGTCGTCAGCCCGCGCGACGATGGCAGCTCGATCACCCGGAGCGCGGTCATCGGGATCCCCCGGAGCGGGAAGATGACGTTCGTGTTGTTCTCCGGGAGGATCATGAGGTCGCCGGGGTGCATCCCGAGCCGCACCCGGTCGAAGGGCCGGGCCCCGACGGCCTCCATGTAGTACTGAAATCCCCAGTGCCCCTGAAACCAGACGGTACGCCCCAGGTGGCCGTAGTCGGCCCGGATGATCGCGGCCGCCGTCCGACCGCTCCCCGCCAGCTTGTAGTCCGCCGAGGCGAGGAGCAGCGTCAGGCAGCCACCCGCCAGGAGCGGCACCAGGACCCACCCGGCCCGCGCCCGCGGCCGGCGCTGCTCGAGGCGCCGCGCGACCAGGATGCCGATCGCCGGCGCGATCAGCAGGATCGACCGCGCGTTGATCGTCGGGTTGACGAAGCTCGCGAAGACGAACCCGCCCGTCACCCAGAGGAACAGAAGCAGCGAATCCGCGTCCCGCCGGTCCAGGAGGTCGGCCCCGGCGAGCGCGAGCACGTGGAGACCGGCGACGGCGAGGAGATCGAGCTGCGCGATGACCCACGGGATGGCGACGACACCGATCGCCGGGTAGCCGCTCACCGTGCTGGCGGCGGGGATCAGGAGCACGGCGGCCGACGCGAGCGCGGCCACGAGGGCTCGGCGCGGCCAGACGACCGGCGCGTAGAACGCGGCGGTCGCGAGAGAGCCACCGGTGAACGCGAGGCCGATGATCCCGCGCGAGAGCAGCGTGAGCCCGCTGCGAGCCCGCGTGCCGCTCGCCTGAAAGACCGCCCCGAACAGCAAACCCCGCCCGTACAGCAGGAACGTGTACAGATCGTACGCGCCCAGCAGGGTGATCGGGACCCCGAGCCAGAGGAGCTCGAACGTGAGCCGACGGCGTTTGGCGACCGCGTAGACCAGCAGCAAGGGCAGCAGCGCGACGCCGACGTACTTCGTCAGCGCGGCGAGGGCGATCAGAAGCGCCGACGCGCACTGCATCCCGGGACGCCGCCGCTCAAGCCCCTCGGTCCACAGGACCGTCGCCCAGATCCAGAAGGCGAGCAACAGCGTGTCGCACATTATGTTGGTACTGGACACGACGAACGCCGGAGTGAGGACGCCGACCAGGGCGGCCAAGGCGGATTCGGCGCAGAAGCGCCGCGCGAGCACCACGATCCCGACTGCGGCGGCGACCGCGGCCACGAGGAACGCGAGATGCAGCCCGATCTCACTCCATCCGGCCACCGACGCGACCAGCGCCGTGTAGTACGGCGAGAGCGGTGGGTTGGTCACGATCCGGTAGATCGGGACCTCGTAGCCGTACCAGTTGGCGGCGAAGCCGAAGAAGTCGGCCGGATGCGACCGGATCTGGCGCGCCACCCACAAGAACTGGGTGTCGTCGGCGTGGAAGGCCTTGCCGACGAACGGCAGGAGAACCAGGGAGGTCGCGACGACGACGAGGGCGACGCGCCCGGGGAGCGTCATGCCTCCCCGGCGTCGTCGAGCGAGCGCAAATACTCCTCCCACTCCACCGGGACCAGCGACTGCTTCCGCGTGTTACAGGCCTTGCAGGCCGCCACCACGTTTGCGCGCACACTCCGCCCGCCCCGGCCCAGGGGCACGATATGGTCCATCGTCAGCGCCCGGGCGCCGACGCGGCGCCGGCAATAGACGCAGACGCCGTCGGCGACCCGCCGCTTCCACCACTGGCTCGCGCGGAGGGCGCGCGCGCGCTCGCGCTCGCGCTTGAGCGCGTCGGGGTCGATCGGCGCGTAGTAGTCAGTCATGCTCGGCCACCTGCGCCGACAGCGCCTCCCATTCGCGCAGGAGCCACGCGACCTCCGCCTGGGCGTCCCGCTGGGCGGCGGTGACGGCGCGCACGCGGCCGCCATCGGCGTAGAGCGCCGGGTCGCCCAGCGCTTCGTTGAGCTCGGCGATCCGTCGCTCGAGCTCGGCGATCTGCTCCTCCACCCGGAGCAGGCGCTGGCGGAGCTCGAGGGGGCGCGCGGTGCCGCGAGCCTTTCGCGCCCGGGGCGCCGCGGCCGCGGGCGGTGGGGGCGCCGGCGCCGCCGCCACCGCGCGGGCGAGGTAGTCGTCATAGGAGCCGGGGTAGGCCTGGAGTCGTCCGCCCGAGATCTCGACGACCTTGGTCGCGAGGCGGTTGATGAAGTACCGGTCGTGGGAGATAAAGACGATGGTCCCCGCGAACTCGGCGAGGGCGTCCTCGAGGACCCCGCGCGACGCCAGGTCCAGGTGGTTGGTCGGCTCATCCAGGCACAGCAGCGCGGCCGGGCGCACGAGCATCCGGGCCAGTGCCAGGCGCGCCTTCTCGCCCCCAGACAGGACGGCCACCCGCTTCTCGACACTGTCGCCGGAAAAGAGGAAGGAGCCGAGGATCGTGCGCAGGCGCGTGCGCACCGCCTCGGGCGCCGCCGCCTCCAGCTCCTCCAGCACGGTGCGCGCGGGATCGAGGGCGTCGATTTGGTGCTGGGCGTAGTAGTGGACCGAGACCTGGGCGCCGAGCGTCCGCGCGCCTCCGTCGACGGGCAGGACCCCGGCGAGGATTTTCAGCAGCGTCGATTTCCCGGCGCCGTTGACGCCGACGAGCGCGATCCGCTCGCCACGCTCCACGGTCAGGTTGAGGCCGCGGTAGACGATGTTGTCGCCGTACGCCTTGTCGACGTCCGTCAGCGCGACCACCGTCCGGCCCGTCCGCGGCGGGGCCGGGAAGGCGAAGCGGACCCGACGGCCGGGGCCGTCGACGACCACCCGCTCGATCCGCTCCAGCATCTTGACCCGGCTCTGCACCTGCCGCGCCTTCGTGGCCTGGTACCGGAAGCGCTCGATGAACCGCTCGATCTCCGCGATGCGCTTGGCCTGGTTTCGGGCGCGCGCCGCGACCAGCTCCTGGCGCGCCTCCCGCTGGATCAGGTACGCGTCGTAGGCGCCCGGGTAGAGGGCGAGCCCCGCGGGCGAGAGCTCGGCGACCGACGTCACCATCCGGTTCAGGAAGTACCGGTCGTGCGACACGACCACGACCGTCCCCTCGTAGCCAGACAGGAACACCTCGAGCCACCCGAGCGACTCGAGATCGAGGTGGTTAGTCGGCTCGTCCAGCAAGAGCAGCGAGGGGCGCAGCAACAGCAGACGGGCGAGGGCGGCGCGCATCCGCCAGCCGCCCGAGAACTCTCCGAGCGGGCGATGGAACTCCTCCCGCTTGAACCCGAGCCCGCCGAGGATGACCCCGGCCTCAGCTTCCAGCCGGTAGCCCCCGCGGGCCTCGAATCGGTGCTGGAGCTCGCCGTACCGCGCCGTGAGCGCCTCCGACGGGTGGGTCGCCAACGTGGCGCCCAGCTGCCCGAGTTCGCGCTCGATCGCCCACACGTCGTCGAACCCCCCGAGCGCCTCCGCGAGCACGGAGCCGGCCGCGGTGCCACCGACTTCCTGCGGGAGGTAGCCGACCGTGACGCCGCGGTCGCGGCGCACCTCCCCGCCGTCGGGCTCCTCGAGACCGGCCAGGAGGCGGCAGAGCGTCGTCTTGCCGACGCCATTTGGTCCGACCAGCCCGACCCGCTCGTTGGCGACGAGACGCCAGGAGAGGTCCGCGAAGAGGCGCTGCCCGCCGTAGGTCTTCGAGACAGCCTCGAGGTGGATCACCGGGCTCGGTGCCCCGCACGCGCTCGGGGCGGATCCCGTCGATCACGCGGACCGGGCCCTCCCGCCGGTTGGGGGACTCGTCCTGACCGGGGGAGCTCTTGGCGAGCGAACGGATGCGAGCCTCGGCGCCGGGGCGGCGTGCCGCCGGACCCGACGGTCGCGCGGCGCCCGAACGGCTTCGCGTCGAGGAGACGCTCGCACCTGTCGGGAATCCTCGTCATCGCGTCACTCTCGGTTCGGGCTCCCACGGTCGGGCTCGCGGGTCAGAGCCTCGGCCCGCGCCTCGGCCATCCCGCGCAGGGCCAGGAGCGCGCGGACGATGCACTGCTGAACGAGGAGCGCGTCCTGAGTGAAGGGGTCGGCGAGCCACTCGCGCGCCCATTCCCGTCCCTCGGCCGATGCGAATCCAAGGGTCGGGGAGAGCGCTTGGAGCCTGATGAGGAGGTCGTCCTGAGGGAGCCCCGTCGCGCGGAGCCTCGCGACGACCGCGGCGCGGACCGCCGCGTTCCAGATGCCGGTGAGGCCCTCGAGGAGCGCCGCGTAACAGGTCAGGTCCTGCCGGCCCTGGAACTGCTGGAGCACGGCGGGCAGCAGCGGGTTGACGGTCGCGTCACCCTCGTCGTCGGTCCCGAAGAGCGGCCCGACGACCGGATCCTGGCCGGGCGCCGCGAGCGCCTGGAGGAGCCCCAGAACCTCGCTCACCGGCACCGCGGGCAGCTGCGCCAGCCGCTCGAGGAGCGGCACGTCCCCGGTCGTCACGTCACCCGCCCGCCTCGGGCGGCGGCCCGGCGGCGAGGGCGTCGGGCCGCGCGAGCTCCTGCGCGCTGCCCGCGGGGACGAGGAACGCGCTGAGGAGCGCACCGACGCAGACGACGAGCCCGATGACGAACACGCCGTGGAGGGCCCATTCGATGTCGCGGCCGAGCTGCAGGCGGTGGGTCATCACGGCGCCCATGACCGACACCCCGATCGTGCCCCCGATGGTCCGGAAGAACTGCGTCATCGAGGTGACGGCGCCGAGGTCGCGGCGCGCCACGGCGTTCTGCACCGCGATCAGCATCGGCACCATCGTCATGCCCATGCCGGTGCCGGCGATCAGGACCGCGCCCATGGCGCGCGGCAGGGTGAGGGTGGCGTCCCACTCGGCGAAGAGGAGGAAGCCAGCGGTGAGGCTCAGCATCCCGGCGATCACGACGCCGCGATATCCCACGCGGAGGACGAGCCGCGCGCTCACGATCGAGCAGGTCACCCAGCCCAGCACGAACGGCGTGAGCACGAAGCCGGCCTGGGTGGCCGTCGCGTTCGCCACCCGCTGCATGAACAGCGGCACGAAGGAGATCGCGCCGAACATCGCCATGCCCGACAGGAACCCCGTGGCCACGGCGGCGCGGACGAGCGGGACCCGGAAGAGCGCGAACCGCATGATCGGCTCCGCCACGCGTCCCTCCACCCGGACGAAGATCGCGAGAAGGGCAAATGCGAGGGCGAGGGGGCCGAGCACGGCAGGCGCGTACCAGGATGGCGCGTCGCCGCCGAGCATCAGGCCCACCATCAGCGTCGAGACGCCGGTGGTGAAGAGGACGAGCCCAGGGAGGTCAAGCCGCGGCCGCCCGTGGCGGGCCACCGGCTCGCCAAGCCCCGCCGCGATCAGCGCCATAGCCGCCGCCCCAAACGGGACGTTGATGTAAAAGACGCAGCGCCACGAGACGTGGTCGGACAGAAAGCCACCGAGGAGCGGCCCGACGAGCGCGGCGCCGCCCCACATGCTCGAAAAGTAGCCCTGCATCTTGGCACGTCGCTCAAGCCCGTAGAGATCGCCGAGGACGGTCATGCCGAGCGTGATCAGCGACCCGGCGCCGAGGCCCTGCAGGGCGCGGAAGCCGATGAGCTGGCCCATACTCTGCGCGAGCCCGGACAACGCGGAGCCTACCAGAAAGATCGTGAGCCCCAGGAGGTAGGCGGGCCGGCGCCCGAAGAGGTCCGACAGCCGCCCCCAGAGCGGCATCGTCACGGTCGACGTCAGGAGGAAGGCCGAGAAGACCCACGAGTAGATCTTGATGCCGCCGAGCGCGCCGACGACGGTCGGCATCGCGGTCGCCACCACCGTCGACTCCATGGCCGCGAGGACGATCGACAGCATCACGCCGCCGACGACGAGGCGGGGACGCGTCTCCACTAGTGGCCACCCGTGCAGCTCGCGCACCGACAGAGGGCGCGGAGCCGAGCGTACGGGTACACGCTCGTGTGGCCGTCCGACCAGCCGACGTGCAACCCCTCCGGGGTCTTCTTGATCTCGTCCGGCCAGGTCATCGCGGGCGTCAGGCTGACGAGCCGGGCGCAGGCGCCACAGGCGCAGTCCGTTCGCAGCCGCTCGAAGGGATAGATGCTGCCGTGATTGTCGGCCCACGTCGTGCCCACCGCGTAGCGGCCGACGAGGTGAACGTCCCGCGGCTCGTTCGGGTTCGGCTGTCCGAGGATCGGCAGGGCGCCGAGCGGGCTCAGGTGCCGCCTCCCGTGGCCCGCTCGAGGCGCAGGCCCGCCAGGAGGTAGTGCACGGCGAGGTTCTGGTAGGCGCCCCAGCGGCGGGCCCGCCGACGGATCGCGGCGTCGGAGAGCGGCCGGCCGCGGTTGTAGTAGCGCGCGAACGCCTTCCGCACCGCCAGGTCGCCGGCGGGACACACGTCGCCGCGGCCGAGGCCGCGGGCGAGGAACCACTCCGCGGACCACCGGCCGAGGCCGCGGAGCGTCGTCAGGCGTGCGATCGCCTCTTCGTTGTCGCAGGCGGCGAGCGCCCCGAGATCGACGCCCCCTTGCGCGATCGCCCGGGCGATCCCGACGATGTACTCGGCCTTCCGCCCCGACAGCTGCATGCGGCGGAGGGTCGAGATGCGGGCCCGCGCGAGCGCGGCCGCATCCGGGAAGGCGTAGAGCGTGCGCCCGTTCAGGCTGACGGGCCGACCGTAGCGGCGGACGAGGCGCGCGCGCGTCGTGAATGCGAACGTGAGGTTCACCTGCTGGGCGCAGACCGAGCCCACCAGCATCTCGAGGGGCGACGGCGACAGCGACGGCCGCAGGCCGTAGAGCGGTCCGACGAGGTCGCGGAGTCCCGGGTCCGCTTTCGCGATCGCGTAGAACCCGGGCAGGTCGGCATCGAGCCCGAAGAGCTGGCTGACCTCGCGGCGAACCGCCGACAGAATGTCGTCGCCGTCCGCGCCGGGAACCGCGACCTCGAGCCGCGTGTGGTCGGGGCCGCCGTGCCAGGTGACCTCGTAGGCATGCAGGCGGTCGGCCGCCCGCAGCACGCGGCAGACCGAATTCGTGCCGACCGGGGTCGCCGGGTCCTCGCCCCACAGGTGATAGCGGGCCAGCGTCCTGCCGGGCTCGAGCGGGCCGTCGGCGGTCACGGTGAACGTCATAGCGCGCGGTACGCAACAGAGAAGTGTATCAGAGTCGATACCCCATCGAGGGCTCGCCGCCGGCCGCGAGATCCGGCGGGCGGCGCGCCGCGAGGCGCGGCCCGAGGTGGTCGGCTGGTTGCCCGTCTAGAATGACTAGAACGGCTGGGGCTCGCTGCGATACCGGGGGGCGGGATCCTCGAAGCTGGCGAACTCAGGGAGGAACACGAGCGGGACCTTGTCGACGGGCCCGTTCCGTTGCTTGCCGATGATCGCCTCGGCGTTGCCGTCCCCCTCGGCCTCGACCGGCAGGCCGTAGCGTTCCGGCCGGTAGAGGAAGATGATGAGGTCGGCGTCCTGCTCGAGCGCGCCGCTCTCCCTGAGGTCGGAGAGCTGCGGTCGGTAGTCCTTGGACTGGCGCGCCTCCACGGCGCGGGAGAGCTGCGAGAGCGCGACCACGGGGACGGCGAGCTCCTTGGCGAGCGCCTTGAGCGAGCGGGAGATCTCCGAGATCTCCTGCTGTCGGTTCTCGGGGTTGCGGCCGCGCATCAGCTGGAGGTAGTCGATCACCACCAGGTCGAGCCCGTGCTCGGCCTTCATGCGGCGGGCCTTCGCCCGGGCCTCGAGGACCGACAGGGCGGGAGTGTCGTCGATGAAGATCGGCGCGTCGGCGAGCCGGCCCGCCGCGTTCGTCAGTCGGTGCCAGTCGCGCTGCTCGAGGTAACCGGTGCGGACCTTCTGCGAGTCGACCTTGGCCTCGGAGCAGAGCAGCCGTTGCACCAGCTGCTCCTTGGACATCTCGAGACTGAGCGTCAGCACTTTCCGGCGCAGCACCACGCCCGCGTTCTTCGCGATGTTGAGCGCAAACGCCGTGTTGTGGGTGACCACGTAGTCATCGGTCACGTAGAGACGCGACGGGTGGGTTACGGAGATGCACTGGGTGTCCGTCACTCCGGCGGGCTCGATCGAGACGAACACCGGTCGCCGTTGCCGTCGCGGCGCCGTGCGGCTGCGCTTGACCGACGACTGGAAGATCGCCGTCGGCTCAGGGCAGTGGACGTTGCAGACGAAGGCCGGGCGGCCGGGCTTCTTCGTACCGCCATCGCTGGACGTCGTCCGTCTGCTCCGAACCGAGCACCACCCACCGAGGGAGCGCACAAGGTCGGCCACGTGGCGGGCGAGCCGCTCACTCGCCGCGCAGAACCGCGCGCTTCCCGAGCGCTCGACCCACGCCTCCGTATCCATGAGGCCGCGCAAGACGTCGAGACGCGCCCCCCGCGAGGCGTTCAGGTAGATGTCCGGGATGAACTTCTCATCGCTCCGAATGCCCCAGAGACCGAGCCCCCGGAGCGCCTCCACGAGTCGGTTCGGTGAGACGCCCTGGAGGCCCTGGCGAGGCGCGCCAGTCGCGTGGACGATGCGCCAGTCGTGGCCCCCGGCGGCCCGGAGCGCGAATGCCGGTGTGGCCCGCTCCAGGACGCGTCCCAGCATCTCGCCCTCGGACGTCGAGAACGTGAGGCTGCTTCCAGAGAGCGTCCCATCTCCGAGCACGGCGCCCAGCACGTACGGGTCCACGGGAAGCGTCTCGGAATGCCCGTACTCCCCTGACGGCACGTCGATCCACAGCCGGTGCTGGTAGCGCGTGGCCCGCAACATCTGCGCCACGCGCTCGGTCGTGAGCGTCCGGGCCTCGTGCCAGCCGCGGTAGTAGACGCGCCACAGATGTTCGCCCGTGCAGCGGGTAGAACGGGTATCCGAGAAGGCTACCCGGTAGATCGGTTTGGCGCCCTGAGGAAAGATTCCGCTCACGAGGGAGCGCCGGCCGTCCACCGAAGCGAGCTCGTCGCCGAGCCGCAGATCACCCATTCGCTTCCAGCCCATGAGCGTCTTGACCCTGGCGTCGAGAGGCTGTGCCTTCCCCATGCTGGGGCGGCCCGCGATGATGATGAAGTCGGAGGGTTGAAGACCCGAGGTGAGCTCGTCGAGCCGGCGGAACCCGGTCGCGAGCCCGGTGACGTGTTCCTTGCGGTCGTACAGCCGCTCGATGTACTCAAAGGTGTCCTTGAGGATCGCGCGGACGGGGATCGCGCTCCCCTGCAGGCGCCGCTCCGAGATCTGAAAGATGAGCCCCTCGGCCTGGTCCAAGAGCGCATCGACGTCGTCGCGCTGCTCGTAGCTCTGGCCGATGATCTCGGTCGCGGAGCGGATCAGGTCGCGCAGCAGAGCCTTCTCGCGGACGATGTTGGCGTAGGAGACGACGTGGGCGGCCGTGGCCGCCTCCTCGACGAGCGACGCGAGGGCGGCGGCGCCGCCGACGTCCTCGAGCGTGTTGCGGCGCCGGAGCTCCTCGGCGAGGGTCAGCAGGTCGACCGGCTCGTTGCGCTCGAAGAGCGCCACCATCGACGAGAAGATCTGGCGATGGCCTTCCTTGTAGAAGTCCGAGGCGCGGAGGACTTCGATCGCGCGGGGTAGACTCTCTCGCTCCAGCAGGAGGGCGCCCAGCACCGCTCGCTCGGCTTCGAGGCTGTGCGGCGGGATCCGGGAGCTCAGCAGCTCCGCGAGCGTCGCCACGCTCTACTCCCGGACGACTACCACCTTGAGCCGCGCGGTCACTTCCGGATGCAGCCGGATCGAGACCACGAACTCGCCGAGGCCCTTGATGGGCTCCTCGACCAGGATCCGGCGCTTCTCGATCTGGATGTTCTGCCTCGCCAGGAAGTCGGCGAGATCCTGGGTCGTCACCGACCCGAACAGCTTGCCGTCCTCCGACGCCTGCCGCCGCTCCTCGCACACCAGCGCCTCGATCCGCGCGCGGAGGCTCTCGGCCTCGGCCTTGATGCGCGACGCCTTCGCCTCCTGCTGGGATTTGATGTGCGCGAGGTTCTTCAGATTTCCCGGCGTCGCGGTGAGCGCGCGCTTCTGAGGAATCAGAAAGTTCCGCGCATACCCGTCCGACACCTCCCGCACCTCGCCCCGGTGGCCCAGCGTGCCGACGTCGTCCAGCAGAATGACCTTCATGATCTCAGTCCCCTCGACGGCCGGCCGCTCATTCCGCGGCGTACGGCAGCAACGCCACCGTCCGGGCCCGCTTGATCGCGTGCGTGAGCTGACGCTGGTGACGGGCGCAGCTGCCCGAGATGCGCCGCGGGATGATCTTGCCGCGCTCGGTCACGAAGCTCTTGAGGCGTCGCACGTCCTTGTAATCGACCAGGTCGACCTTGTCGACGCAGAACTTGCAGACCTTCCGCCGCCCGAACCGGCGGCGCTTGACTGGTTTGGCTCCTGCGGGTGGAATCGCGGCTCCTCCTCAGAAGGGAACTTCGTCGTCCCCGTGTCCTGCGTCGTCGCTGCCGCCGAACGGGGCGGCCTCGGCCGGCGCGGCCACTGGCGCGCCTGCCGGCTGCTTGCCACGCCCCATGAACTGCACGCGCTCGGCCACCACCTCCACCACGTTCCGCTTCTGGCCGTCCTTCGTCTCCCAGTCCCGGGTCTGCAGGCGTCCTTCGACGAGAATCGGGCTCCCCTTGTCGAGGTACTCACCGCAACTCTCCGCCTGTTTGCCCCAGACGACCACCGTCAGGAAGCACGTTTCTTCCCGGCGCTCTCCGCCCTGCGTCGTGTACCCTCGGTTCACGGCGAGCCGCAGATCGCTGACGGCGGTGCCGCTCGGCGTGTAGCGCAGCTCGGGGGGTCTGGTCAGGTTCCCGATCAGGAACACCTTGTTCAGGCTCGCCATCAACCGACCTCCTCAACGACCTCCGGAGTTTTTGCCGGCCGAGCCTTCTTGCGAACCGGTACGCGCGTCGACATGAACCGCAGGACGTTTTCGTTGAGCCGGAGCTGGCGCTCGAATTCCTTGATCATCGCGGGCTCGGCGGACGCCTCAAGAACCGCGTACGTTCCCTCGCGCTGCTTCCGGATCTCGTACGCGAGGCGGCGCTTCCCCCAGTTCTCGACCTTGGTCACTTCCGCGCCCAGGCCCTTCAGATTCCCTTCGAGCGTCGTCAGGAGCGCCGCGACCTCTTCGTCGGTCGGTCGCGAGTCGATGGTCACCAGAACCTCATAGGGTCTCAGAATGCTGTCACCTCCTTCGAGAAGCGCCCTACCGTACCACGGCTCGGACCATATCTCAACAGAGCACCCGGATCGGCGTCAACGTGTCTAAAAGGATACGGCCCCGGCCGGCAGGCAGCCGGCCGGGGCCGTACCGCGTCAGCGCATCGCGCTGACCGAATCAGTACATGTCGCCGTGCGGCATCGCCGGCGCCGCCGCCGGCTTGTCCTCCGGCAGGTCCGTGATGAGCGCTTCCGTCGTGAGCAGCAGCGAGGCGATCGACGCCGCGTTCTGCAGCGCCACCCGCTCCACCTTCGCGGGGTCGATGATCCCCGCCTGCAGCATGTCCACGAACTCCAGACTGTCGGCGTCGAAGCCCTGGGTCGGGACGGTGGCCGCCTTCACCTTCTCCACCACCACGCTCCCCTCGAGGCCGGCGTTCTCCACGATCTGCCGAATCGGCTCCTCGAGCGCCCGCCGCACGATGTTGGCGCCGACCTTCTCGTCGCCCTCGAGCTTGAGCTTCTCCAGCGCCTTGGCGGCGCGGAGCAGCGCCACCCCGCCCCCGGGCACGATCCCCTCCTCCACCGCCGCCCGCGTCGCGTTGAGGGCATCCTCGACGCGCGCCTTCTTCTCCTTCATCTCCGTCTCCGTCGCCGCCCCCACCTTGATCACCGCCACCCCGCCCGCCAGCTTCGCCAGCCGCTCCTGCAGCTTCTCCTTGTCGTAGTCGGAGGTGGTCTCCTCGATCTGGGCCCGGATCTGCTTGATCCGCCCCTCGATCGCCGAGGGCTTGCCCGCCCCCTCCACGATCGTCGTGTTGTCCTTGTCCACGACCACCTTCTTGGCCCGCCCCAGATCCTCGAGCTTGATGTTCTCCAGCTTGATCCCGAGGTCCTCCGTGATCGCCTTGCCCCCCGTCAGGGTCGCGATGTCTTCCAGCATGGCCTTGCGCCGATCGCCGA
>QHRX01000174.1 GCA_003221455.1 Candidatus Rokuibacteriota bacterium | reverse complement strand
ACCACGTCCAGCACGGTGTCGGCCGACTTCGACTCCTCCACCGTGATGACCCCGTCCTTGCCCACCTTCTCCATCGCCTCCGCGATCAGGTTGCCGATCGTCTTGTCGTTGTTCGACGCGATCGTCGCCACCTGCGCGATCTCCTTCTTGTCCTTGGTGGACTTCGAGAGCTTCTTCAGCTCCTCGACGACGGCGTCCACCGCCTTCTCGATCCCCCGCTTGAGCGCCATCGGGTTGGCGCCCGCCGTCACGTTCTTCAATCCCTCCTTGAAGATCGCCTGCGCCAGCACCGTCGCCGTCGTCGTCCCGTCCCCGGCGATGTCCGAGGTCTTGGAGGCCACCTCCTTCAGCATCTGCGCCCCCATGTCCTCGTAGCCGTCCTTCAGCTCGATCTCCTTCGCCACCGTCACCCCGTCCTTCGTGATCGTCGGACTGCCAAACTTCTTGTCGATCACGACGTTGCGCCCCTTCGGCCCCAGCGTCGCCTTGACCGCTTCGGCCAGAATGTTCATGCCCTTGAGCAGGGCGGCGCGGGCGTCTTCTTCGAATTTGAGCTGCTTTGGCATAGGTCGTCTCTCCCTTTTGTCGTTGGCGTTGGCTGGAGCTATTCCAGGATCGCGAGGACGTCTTCCTCGCGCATGATCACGTACTCCTCGTCCTCGATCTTGACCTCGTTGCCCGAATACTTGCCGAACAGGATGCGGTCGCCCGTCTTCACGTCGAGCGCGATCTTCTTGCCGTCATCGGTCACCTTGCCGTTGCCGACGGCAACGACCTTGCCCTCTTGGGGCTTTTCCTTCGCGGAGTCGGGGATGATAATTCCGCCGCGACGGACTTCCTGCTCCTCGACGCGCTTGACAAGGATGCGGTCATGCAACGGACGGATCTTCATGAGCGACTGTCCTCCTCTTTCGGAAGTGGTGTTCCGTGCTACGCCACGTGTCGACGGGCCCGGATCGATTACCGTTTCTCGCCATTCGGCTCAGTCGATGCCGTTAGCACTCGACCAGGCCGAGTGCTACTATAGTCCGCCGCTAACCCCAGTTCAAGTCATTTTTTTGTAATCATCGGAGGTCCTGATGACCCATAAGATACTGATTTCCATGGGTTTACTTCGAGAGTCGATCGAACTCGCCCGCTCGCGGGCGGAGGTCGATCTCCACGCCGGCGACGATCCGTTGCCCAAGGCCGAGCTGATAGCCCGGCTGAAGGACAAGGAGGGGCTGGTGTGCCAGATCACGGACACGATCGACGCCGAGGTGCTCGGGGCCGCCGCCCGGCTGAAGGTCGTCGCCAACGTCGCGGTCGGCTACAACAACATCGACGTCGCGGCGGCGCATCGACGCGGGATCGTCGTCACCAACACCCCCGACGTGCTGACCGATACGACCGCCGATTTCGCCTGGGCGCTCCTGATGGCCACGGCCCGCCGGGTGGTGGAGGCGGACGGCTACGTGCGCGCCGGCAAGTGGCACCGGTGGGAGTTCCTGCGCTTGCTCGGCGGCGACGTGCACGCCAAGACCCTCGGGGTCATCGGCTTCGGGCGGATCGGGCGCGCGGTCGCCCGGCGGGCCCTCGGATTCGACATGCGCGTTCTCTACTGCGACACCGTCCGCGCCGACCTGGCGACCGAGGCCGAGCTCCGCGCGACGTTCGTCGATAAGGCCGTACTCCTCCGCGAGTCGGACTTCGTGTCCCTGCACTCCGTGCTCACGCCCGAGACGCGGCACCTCATCGACGCCGAGGCCCTCCGCGCGATGAAGCCCTCTGCCTACCTCATCAACGCGGCGCGGGGGCCGATCGTCGACGAGGCCGCCCTCGTCCGGGCGCTGACCGAGCGGTGGATCGCGGGCGCGGGCCTCGACGTCTTCGAGGCGGAACCGACGGTCCATCCGGGCCTTCTCGGGCTCGACAACGTCGTGCTCGCCCCGCACATCGCCAGCGCATCCGAGGCCACCCGGCACAAGATGGCCACGCTCGCCGTCGAGAATTGCCTCGCCGTCCTCGACGGTCGGCCGCCGCTGACCCCGGTCCACTAGCCGGAGCCGGTGGCGGCGAGGCCTCCTACGGGCGGGGCGGCGGCTGCTCGAGCCGCGTCACGCAGCGTTCGAGCTCGGCGAGGTCGCTCGGCGAGAGCGGCGCCGACCCGAACCGTGCCCGCTCGTAGCCAGCGGTCACCTGGGAGAGCGGCGCCGCGCAGGCGGGCGCGGCCGCGCGGGCGCGGGCCAGGAACTCTCGGGCGGTCTCGCCCGGCCCGAGACGGAAGCCGCGTCGAGCGAGCACCCTGAGGGCCCGCGCGTAGAATCGGGGCAGGCGGGGCTGGGGGCGCGCCGTGCGCCTGGCCCGCTGGCGCCGCCACAGCCCGAGCCCGACGGTGAGGGCCGCGACCCCCGCGGCCACCGCCGGCCCGCGGCGTCGCAGGTCGCGCGCCGCGCGAGCCAGCCGGAGACGCTCCCGCCACCCCGATGCCTCGCGCTGGAGCGCGGCGGCGACCGTCACCTGATCGCGCAGGCTCCAGTTCACGACGTAGCGGTACCAGCGCAACCGGAGCGCGTCGAGATAGAGCCCGGCTCGGTTGAGCCCGCCGCCGGCGGCCGCGACCCGGGGTGACGGATCGAGGGTCACCCAGCCGACGCCGTCGAAGTAGGCCTCGACCCACGAGTGCGCGTCTCGCTGCCGGATCATGAAGTAGTGCCCGTAGGGGTTCCACTCGCCCCGCTGGAAGCCGTTGACGAGCCGGGCGGGGATCCCGATGCCGCGAAGCATGACCGCCAGCGCCGACGCGAAGTACTCGCAGTTGCCCGACCGCCGGACGAACAGGAACTCGTCGATCGGCTCGAGCTGGGTCTGCCGCGAGAGCGCGAGCGTGTAGTGGTACGTGACGGCCAGAAATCGGGTGAGTCGCTGGGCAGCGTCGTACGGGCCCCCGCTCCCCGCGCTGACCTTCCGCGCGAGCTCCGCGATGCGGGCAGGGAGCGGCGGGAGCTGCAGATAGCGGTCCAGGGAGCGTCGGTCGAGGGGCGCCGCTTCCGCGTCACGGCCCAGCCGCCCCGCCGGCTCGAGCTCCGAGTAGGCGAGGTACCGGAGGCGCGCGGCGGGGATCGCCACGGACACGTCGTCCATGTCGTCCGCGGCGATCGACGGGGCCCCCAGGCTGACCCCCAGGAGTCTGGGCGCCGCGAAGACGACGTCGGTGCCGATCGGCTCCAGGTAGATCTCCTGGGTCACGAACGGGCCCGCGCCCCGATAGCGCTTGAGCTCGAACTGGCCCCCGGGGGCCCGCGTGAGCGTCGAGCGCTGGGGTCGGAGCGCCTTCCAGCCGCGGCCGTCGAAGTAATCGAACGCGATGCCCCGCCAGCGCAGGTTCGGCAGGGTCTCGGGCGTCGCGGGGCCCTCGGGGAAGCGCACGCGCATCACCACGCTCGGGTCGCTCTCGATCTCGCCGAAGGCCCCAAGGTCGACGTGGTCGGAGAAGGCCGACACCATCGCGCCGAGCTTGGCGCGAAGGGGCAGCGCCGCCTGGCCCACGCGGGGGATGACGATGAAGAACACGGCCGTGACCGCGAGGGTGGCGGCGGAGGCCGCCAGCGAGAGACCGAGGAACGGGGGCCGGAGCCACCCGCGGCCCGTCACCGCCGCCGGTCCCGGCGCCCCGACCCGCTCGGCCTCGCCCAGCACGTGATGGAGCATGAACGTCCACACACCAAGCACCAGGAACGCCAAGAAGATGCCGAGGAACGCGAGATCGAAGGTCACCGACGACGCGGCCACCAGCATGAAGAACGCGAGGAAGCCCACGTCGCGGGCGTCCCGGAGCGACCGTCGCGTGAAGAGGCGGTAGAGCAGCAGGAAGAGCAGCAGGCGCACGAAGCCGTCGAGCAGCGAGGCCGCCAGGTAGAGCAGGTCGATCGCGGAGGCCCCGGCGGCGATCACGATCATCGCCTGGCCGAGGCGGCGGAGCGCGGGGAGCTCGAGCCGGTCGCGCCACCAGCTGGCGGCGAGGGCGCCGGCGGCGAGCGCGGCGCCGGGCACGCCGACGAGGCCGGCGAGGAGCAGGGCGAGGAGGCCGTCCACCGCGAGCAGATAGGTCGCGACCCGGAAGGCGCCGGCCGCCGTCACGAGGGGCGGACCCTCCGGTCGGAACGCGCCGGTCCCGTCGAGCCGCCCGCTATGCGAGCGCAACCCGGACCTCCCGGAGCGGCAGGCCCGAAGCGCGCGGCGGCGACACCTCGCCCCCCGACGGCGCCGGCTCGTAGAGCGCGAGGGCGGTGAGGAGCCGCCGCTCGTGTGGTCGCCCCGCGCCGAGCGGCACCCAGACCCCGGGAGCCGCGAGTTCAACCGCGGCTCCGGAACCGATCAGGTGCGTCACGAGTGACGCCGCCAGGGACAGGCCGGCTTCGAGCCTCGCGCCCGCGCCCTCGAGCACGATCCGCGTGTCCATCGTCGCGTCGGCTTCGAGCTCGCGCACCATGAGCGCGCCCACCTTGGCCGTGCTCCGCCAGTGAATGAGGCGCGGATCATCCCCCCACCGGTACTCGCGCAGATTGTAGACATCGCTGCCCCGCCCGCGCCGTCGCGCCGGGGCGGCGCCCGCGCCCATCTCCGCCAGCAGCGCGGCCGGGATCGCCTCCACGGCCGGATACACGATGACCTCCGATTGCAGCACGACGCGCCCGGCCTTCAGGAAGAGGCCGAACGGAAACAAGGTCGTGATCCTGATCCCCGGCAGCCGCTGCCGGCCGCGGCGCGGGAGCGTCTCCTCCCAGCTGAACACGTGGTCCTGGCCGGGCGCGAGCCGCGGCACGTACACGAGCCGCGGGACGCCGGCCGGGCGCAGAACCTCGAGCGTGAGCGAGTAGGACGCGGCCCACGGCTTCCGGTTGACGATCGTCGCGCCGAAGAGCGCGGGGCGGTTGGCGAAGATCTCCTCGGGCGTCTGGAGCGTGATCCGGAGCCCGCGCATCGACCGCTCTGACAGGAGACCGGACACGACGATGAGCCCGAGCAGCATCGAGACGAGCAGATAGAGCAGGTTGTTGCCGGTATTCATGGCGGCGAAGCCGAGACCCAACGCCGCCAGAAGGAGCCACCAGCCTTCGCGGGTCGGCCGGATCGTCCGCCGCGGGCGGACGAGGCGAGCGAGCCGAGCCCACCGAAGCCGATCGACGAATCGGGACGACGAGGGCGCCGGCCTCGCCGCCGGCGGCGCCGCCGGCGCGGACCGTGCGCGGCGGGGCATCCTCGCGATAGGCTCGGCCCTCCCTCGGGTTACCGGGGGACCTGAAGGTCCTGGACGATCGCGCGGATCACCGACTCGGCATCCGCACTGCCCAGCTCGTTCCGCGTCTTCAGCATCACCCGATGGGCGAGGGCCTGAACCGCCAAGCCTTTGACGTCGTCGGGGACCAGGTAGTCGCGGCCGTCGGCGAGCGCGTGAGCCTGCGCCGCCCGCAAGAGGGCCAGCGACCCGCGCGGGCTCACACCGAGGGCGAGGAGGGCCGAGGTCCGCGTCGCCGCCACGATCGCCATCACGTAGTCCAGGACGGATTCCTCGATCCGCACCCGCTCGACGTCCTGCTGCAGCGCCAGCACCTCCTCGACCGCGATCGTCGGCGCGATCGCGTCGGGCCCCCGCGCGGCGGCGCCGCGCAGGATGGTCTTCTCGTCGAGCACGGCCGGGTAGCCGATACGGATCCGCAGCAGGAACCGGTCGAGCTGGGACTCCGGCAGCGGGTGGGTGCCTGCGTACTCGCGCGGGTTCTGCGTCGCGAGCACCATGAACGGCCGTGGCAGCGGATAGGTCGTGTGGTCGAGCGAGACCTGCCCTTCGTTCATGGCCTCGAGCAGACTCGACTGGGTTTTCGGGGTGGTGCGGTTGATCTCGTCGGCCAGGACGAAGTTGGTGAAGAGCGGCCCCGGCTTGAAGACGAATTCGCCGCGCTGGGGCTCCCAGATCGAGACGCCGAGCACGTCGGAGGGGAGCATGTCCGAGGTGAACTGGATGCGCTGAAACCCGGCCCCGATCGAGCGGGCGAGGGCCGCCGCGAGGGTCGTCTTCCCGACGCCCGGCACGTCCTCGATCAGCAGGTGTCCGCGGGCGAGGAGCCCGACCACCGCGAGCCGGATGACGTCGGGCTTCCCGACGAAGGCCCCGCCGATGGTCTCCTCGAGCCGCCGGATCAACTCGAGCGCGTGCGTCATCACGCCTGAAAACTATCCTAGCAGGATTTCGCGGCCGGGTTCAGCGCGCCGCCGCGAGGCGGCGCTCGAGGCGGGCGAGGCGATGACCGAGCTCCCGGCGCGCGCGCGCGGCCGTGCCCGCGCGCTCCGCGCGCTCGATCGCCTCGAGGACCACCCGGCGGGCGGCGGCGAAGTCGCGGCGCCGGTGCTCGTGGAGCTTCGCGAGCTCCTCCCACGGCCGCGGGTCGAACGCGGGGGCGCGGGCGGCCGCCTCCCAGAGCGTGCGCGCCGCGTCCCAGCGCGCGCGGCGCTTCTCCCACCACGCGAGCCGGAGCCGCACGCGGTCGCCTTCGGTCCCGGCGAGCCCGTCGGCAAGCGACCGCCGGTAGCACGCGAGGCTCCGCTCGAGGTCGACGCGCTCCCAGAGACGGCCGAGCCCCGCGTGCTCCTCTGGCGCGAGCGCGCACTCCTCGGGAGCGCCGAGGGCGCGGGCGAGCCACGCGGTCAGGGCGACGAGCGACAGCACGTCGATCAGGTTATGGGAGAAGACCCGCGGCAGCGCGCCCGGCTGACGGCGGCGGAGGAAGTCGAAGTAGAGAGCCGGGATCATGGCGCCCGGCACGTCGTTCGTCCGCTCGAGGCCGAGGACCCCCGCCTCGAGCGTCGTCAGTCGACAGTCCGCGAACCGGGCGCCCCACACCCGGCGGGCCGGCGCCAGCAGGTCGAGGTGCCAGAGGTCGGGCCAGCGCCGGCGGGCGAGCACGAAGCGGGTCTCGAGGAGCGGGACGTCGAAGCCGCTGCCGTTGTAAGTCACGAGGCCGTCGGCGCGCGCGACGAGAGGCGCCAGCGCGGCGAGCAGGGCCGGCTCCTCGTTCAGGTCCCGCATGAAGAACTGCCGGACGACGAACCGGTCGCCCTCGGCCTGCCCGGCGCCGACCAAGAACGTGTAGGTCCCGGTCCCGCCGGCGAGACCGGTCGTCTCGGTGTCGAGGAAGAGGAGCCGGCCCGCGCCGCCCGCGGGGACCCCGTGCCGCGTCAGCATCCCGAGCAGCGCGGGCGCGGCGGCGAACGCACCCCCGAGGACTGCCTCGCCGTGCCGGTGGTCGAGCGCGTACTCGCGGCGAACGGTCAGGACCGGGCCGTGCTCGGTCTCTTCGAGCGCGCCGCCCACGAGCGCCTCGATTGGCTCGGGGCGGGAGCGGCCGGGGCGGCCGGGGTCGACGCGCCGGACGACCCGCCGGAGGTCATCGAGGGTGTCCATCGACGACGCTCAGCCGCGCAGCGCGTCCAGAATCGCGGCGGCGGTCTGCTTGGCCCGACGCCCGACCTCGTTCACCGGCCCCACGCACGACGGGCAGCCCCAGCGGCACGGGCAGGCCCGGAGAACCTCGAGTCCTCGGGCCAGCAGCTCGGGGACCACCTCGAAGACGCGCTCGGCGAGGCCGATGCCGCCCGCGTAGCTGTCATAGAGGTAGACGGTCGGGGTGAACTGCTCGGCTTCGAGCAGCCGCCGGCGCGTCGACGGGGGCGTGTCGACCGTCGACGCGGCACTCGCCGGCGTCGCGTCGCCCAGCCACGAGCCGAGGTCGCGGATGTCGCACAGGAGGAACATCGGCGCCAGATGGTGGAGCAGGTAGGTCACCGCGCGCAGGCCGTCCACGAGCTCCTCGCGCGACGGGCTCACGCGCGCGAGGACGGCCGGGTCGATCGTCAGCCAGGCGGCGGTCGTCTGCATCTCCTGCTGTGGCAGCTCGACCTCACCGGAGCCGACGTTCTCGAGCGTGCCGAGCTTGATCTTCTTGAAGCCCACCACCTTTTCCGCGACCAGCACTTCGCCGTGGACCGCCCGGTAGCCACGGCCGCCGTGGTCGCCCAGGTGCCGAAGGATCCAGACCCCCTTCGCGCTGATGGCGTCGGTGAAGTAGTCGACGGACACCCGCTTGACGTAGGCGACCTTCTCCTCGTCCTCGCGGAAGTGGAGCGCCTGGACCTCGTAGGGCTCGCTCTCGATGAGGTAGATCGCCTTGGGATGGATCGTCGCGAACGCGCTCGACCAGTCGACCTCGGCGATGATCTGCCGTCGCTTGACCTGCTTGTCGTCACGGGCTGTCGTGTCGAGGACCAGGAAGTTGTCTGTGGTCACGGTCCGCAGGGACACGTGGTCGGCCGGGTAGGTCTCGGACGCCCAGTGCCAGCGCCCGCCTGCCTGGTGCAGGAGCCCCTCCTCCTCGAGGGCGGCCAGGTGCAGGCCGATGACCGCGCCCCCGAACATCTCGCCCTCGGCGAACGGCAGCTCAAAGGCGGCGCACTTGAGATGGTTGACCAGGATGAACGGGTTGTCGGGGTTCACCCGCGCGTGCTCGGGCGGTGTGCCGAAGAGGTAGTCCGGGTGCGCGGCCATGAACTGGTCGAGCGGGGCGCTGGTGGCGACGAGGATCGCCGCCGACGGCCCACTGCGGCGGCCTGCGCGCCCCGCTTGCTGCCAGAGCGACGCGATGGTCCCCGGATAGCCCGCGAGCACGGCCACGTCCAGGTGGCCGATGTCCACGCCGAGCTCGAGGGCGCTGGTGGACACGACGCCGAGCACGTCGCCCGCCCGAAGCCCTTGCTCCACCGCCCGCCGCCGCGTGGGCAGGTATCCGCCGCGGTACCCGCGCACGATCCCGGCATCGCCCGTCTTGTCGGCGACGGACGCCTTGATCGTCGACAGGAGGACTTCCGTGGCCAGGCGACTCTGGGCGAAGGCGATCGTGGCAATCTTCCGCCTGAGGAAGCGCGCGACGAGCCCCGCCGCCTCGCCGAGATAGGGCGCCCGGATGCCGAGCTCCGGGTTGACGACGGGCGGGTTGTAGCAGAGAAAGATCCGCTCGCCGGCGGGCGCCCCGCTCTCGGCCACTTCCTCCACGGCCTCGCCGATCAGGCGCTCGGCCAGCTCCCGTGGGTTCGCGATCGTCGCGGAGGCCATGATGAACTGGGGCGCCGAACCGTAGTGCGCGCAGATCCGCTTCAACCGCCGCACGACGTTGGCGAGGTGGCTGCCGAAGACACCGCGGTAGGCGTGCAGCTCGTCGATCACGACGTAGCGGAGGTTCTGGAAGAGGTTGAGCCACTTCGTGTGGTGCGGGAGGATCCCGGCGTGCAGCATGTCGGGGTTGGTGAGGACCAGGTTCGCCCGCGCCCGCACCGCGCGGCGCGCGTCCTGCGGCGTGTCTCCGTCGTAGGTGAACATCCGGAGTTCCGGCAGGCTCCGGGCGAGGGCTTCCAGCTCCGCGAGCTGGTCCTGGGCGAGCGCCTTGGTGGGAAAGAGGTAGAGCACGCGGGCGTCGGGCGATCCGAGGAGCGCCTGGAGCACCGGGAGGTTGTAGCAGAGGGTCTTCCCCGAGGCGGTCGGGGTGACCACGACCACGTGCTGGCCCTTGTCGACGAGCTCCCAGCACCGCGCCTGGTGCGAGTAGAGCTGCTCGATGCTGCGCGCCCGGAGCGCGTCGGCGAGTCGCCCATCGAGCGACGCGGGAAACGGCGCGGGCACGGCCGGACGGGCCGGAAAGCGCCGCGTGGCGGTGATGCAAGGCCCGGTAGTCCGAGAGGTCAGGAGCTCATCGAGAATCTCGCCGAGCATCCGCGCCACTCTATCACGCCGGGGCCGAGAGACTATACTGTTGGGGCGGGCGCGCCGGGCGCCCAGCCATTGGAGGAGTCGCGGGAGGCGCGCATGAGCGGCGAGTTACCCCACCGGTCGGTTCGCGTCGAGGTCATCGCCTACGTCCCGACCCTGTACTTTCACTGAAGGCACCGCGAGGTGACCTGGCAGGTCATGGGGCTCGGCCGGAAGGTGCACCAGGAGCAGATCGAGTCGGGGCTCCCCGACGACCTGGACGCGGAGTTCCACGCACTGTCGGCGTGGGCCGGGACGCTTCCGGAGAGGTTCGGCGCGCGGGTGTCCCTCCGCCTGATCGACGTGCTGTCCGCCGAAGGGTTCGTCAAATCCCTCGTCCGGCGGTTCGGCCGGTACCCCGCGTTCACCGTCGACGGCCGGCGATACGTGGGGTCCGACTTCTCCCGTGTCGACACGCTCATCGTCGAGCGCCTCGCCGCCGCGACCGGCTGACCCGCCCCCCTTCGTGGGCCGCGGAGCGTCGCTGGGACCCACCGATTGGGGACCGCCCGTCCTCTGGATGGGCGTCATCCTGTGGTTCTCGTCGGACGCCTGGAGCGCGTCCCACACGGGCACGCTGCTGATCCCGCTGCTCCGGTGGCTCCTGCCGTGGGTATCCGTCGGTCAGCTCACGACGCTCCACGTCGGCATCCGAAAGCTCGCGCACCTCGGCGAGTACGCCGCCCTGGCGCTCCTCTGGTACCGCGCGTTCGCGCGGCGCCGCGACACCGGCGCCGGCGCCGCCGCGCAGTGGGCGCTCGTCATTACGGTCGGCTGGGCCGGCGTGGACGAAGGGCGCCAGCTCTTCACCATGTCGCGAACGGCGAGCCTCCGCGACGTCGCGATCGACTCGGTCGGCGCGGCGCTCGCGCTGGTCGCCGCGCGGATCGGGCGGGCTATCCGCGCCCGGCGGCGCCGAGCCGGTTGACGATCGGTTCGCCGTTGGCGAGCACGAGCCGGACGCGGCCGAGCGCGTCGATGTCGGCGAGGGGGTCGCCCTCCACGGCCACCAGGTCCGCGGCGAAGCCCGGAGCCACGCGGCCGACCTCGCGCTCGAGGCCGAGCGCCGCCGCCGCGGACGAGGTCGCCGCGCGCAACGCGTCCATCGGAGACAGACCGTACCGGATCATGAACTTCAGCTCCGGGACCATGCTGCCGTGGGGGTTGAGCGGCGTGCCCGCATCGGTGCCGGCCGCGATCGGCACCCCGCCGCGAACGGCGAGCTCGAAGCTCCGGCCGTGCGCCTCCAGGACGGCGCGCGCCTTCCGCACCATGAACGCGGGGATTCCGGCCGCCTCACCCCCGCCCGCGATCGCGTGGGGAGCGATCAGCGTCGGCACGAGGTAGGCGCCGGTCTGCTTCATGCGCGCGACGAGGTCCTGATCCAGGAAGACGCCGTGCTCGATCGAGGTGATGCCCGCGTCCACGCAGGCGCGGATCCCCGACGCCGCCTGGGCGTGGGCCGCCACCCGGCGCCCCGCCTTGCGGGCCTCCTCGATCGCGGCGCGGATCTCCGCCTCCGTCAGCTGCGGAGACCCCGGTTCGACGCCGGGTGTCATGACGCCGCCTGTCGCGAAGATCTTGATGACGTCGGCGCCCATCTTGAGCTGCTCGCGCACCGCCTTGCGCACGTCGTCGGGCCCGTCGGCCTCGCGCCCGAACCACCAGCCGTGACCGCCGGTCATGCAGATCCCCCGGCCGGCCGCCAGCACCCGAGGCCCCGGCAGCAGCCGTTCGGCGATCGCGCGCCGGACGGAGAATTCCAGGTAGTCCTTCCCGCCCAGGTCGCGAACGGTCGTCACGCCCGCCTCGACCGTCTGCCGCGCGCGGAGCGCGGCCTTCAGCGCCGTGAGTGCGGGCGGGTCGTCAAGGAGGGGGCGCACGGGATCGGCCTCGGCCCCGAGGCAGAGGTGGACGTGGCAGTTGATGAGCCCGGGCAGGAGGCTCAGACCGTCGAGGCGGAGCACGGTGCCCGAGGGGGCCCGGGACGCAGCGACGACGTCGGTCACCTGCCCGCTTGCCACGACGACCGCGCGGCCCTCCTCCGGAGGCGCGCCGGTCCCGTCAATCAGCGTCGCGCCCGCCAGGACCAGCCGGTCTTCCATGAGCTCCCCGTCGGGATCGCCGCGCCGGGCGGCGCCGCCCGTCACGCGGCGCGGGTCAGGCGGGCGACAGCCTCGATGTGCGGCGTGTGGGGGAACATGTCCACGGGCTGGACCCACTCCAGGCGGTAGCCCCCGCCGGTCAGCCCGACGACGTCGCGCGCCAGCGTGGCGGGATTGCAGGAGACGTAGACGATCCGCGCCGGCGCGAGCGCCACCAGGGCGCGGAGCGCCTTAGGGTGGAAGCCGGCCCGCGGCGGGTCCGCGACGACCACCTCGGCCCTGACCCCTTTCCGGATGAGTTCGGGCAGGTGGTGGCGCACCTCGCCGGAGAGGAAGGTGCAGTTGTCGATCCCATTGGCTCGGGCGTTGCGGACGGCGTCCTCGACCGCCGTCGTGGCGACCTCGATCCCGTACACCCGGCGGCAGTGCCGGGCGAGGAGCAGGCTGATCGTGCCCGTGCCTGAGTAGAGGTCGACGACCGTCTCGCCGCCCCCGAGCTCACACGCGGCCTCGACGAGCGCGAACAACTGTTCCGCCTGCTCGGTGTTCGTCTGGAAGAACGAGTTCGCCGAGACCTGGAACGTGAGGCCGCCGAGCGATTCGTTGATGTGGTCGCGGCCGGCCAAGAGGTGCTCCTCGGTGCCGATGGCGACGCTCGCCTTCCGTGAGTTGACGTTCAGGACGACGCTCACGGTCCCCGGCAGGCGGGCGCGCAGGCGCTCGGCCAGCGGCGCCAGCGTCTCGATCTCGGGCGCGCCGGCGACGATGTTGACCATCGCCTCGCCCGTCCGGAGTCCCGCCCGGAGCATCACGAAGCGCAGGAGCCCGGCACCCGTCTCGGCATCCCACGCGCGGAGGTGGCGAGCCCGCACGTCGCGGCGCGTCTCCTCGAGGAGCGCGTTGAGCGCGTCCGGCTGGAGCAGGCAGCGCTCGACGTCGAGCACCGAGTCGTATCGATCGGCCTCGTGGAGCCCGATCGACGTGGCGTCGGCCGTCCCGGCCACGGTGAACTCCATCTTGTTCCGGTAGCCATAGAGCGCCGGGGCGGGGATGATCGGACGAAGCTCGAACGCGCCGAGCCCGCCGAGGCGCTCGAGGCAGTCCGCGACCTGCTTGGTCTTGTACGCGAGCTGGGCGGGGTAGGCGATGTGCTGCAGCCGGCAGCCTCCGCACCGGCCGAAGTAGGGACACGGCGCTTCGACTCGGTCCGGCGACGGCATCTCGATCGCCTCGATGACACCACGGGCGAATCGCGGGCGGGCTTCGACGAGCCGGACCCGGAGTCGGTCGCCCGGAACCCCGCCCCGCACGAAGACCACATAGCCGTCGACGCGACCGACGCCTTCGCCGCCGAACGCGAGGTCGTCGATGCCCAGAGAGACAGTGTCTCCGCGCCCGGGCCGGCTCATGGGAGTCACACTATAAAGTCGCGTCACATCGAAGTCAATTTGGCCGGAGCGGATCTTGTGGTCGCCGGCTCGAGAGCGCGCTATGATGGGTCGCGATGAGGTCATCGGCGCCGCGCGCCGTCGGTGACATCCTCTCGACCGCCGTCCCGCAGGTCCGAGACCGGCTCGTCGAGCAGGCGGTCCGGCGGGGGTGGCTGTCTCTGGTCGGACCCGAGGTCGCCCGGCGCGCTCAACCGGGAGCGCTCGCGGGCCACTGTCTGCAGGTCGTGGTGGACAATTCACCCTGGCTGCACGAGCTGACGCTCCGCGCCCCCGAGATCGTCGCCGTGCTCGCGCGAGAGTACGGGCCCGACACGGTGCGGTCGATCAAAGTCACGTTGGGTCGGCTCGAGCCCGCCGCGCCCCCGCCCGGCCGGCCGGCGGCGGCAGCCGCCCGAGCGGTCGCCGAGAGCGAGCGACGGGCGATCGACGACGTCGTCGCCCCGATCACCGACCCGGCGCTCGCGGATTCGCTGCGGCGGTTGCTCGTCAAGTCCGGACGATTCTCTTGAGACGAGGTACTGCATGAGACGAATGCTCCTGCCGGCAGCGGTCCTGTCGATTCTTGTGGCCGGATGCGCGAGCGCGGCGCCCGCCGCGAGCAACGCCGACACCCCGCTCCCGCTGCAGGTCACGCGCGTCGCGGCCGACCCGACGGCCGAGGCGTACTACCACTACGCGGTCGCGCAGATGCACGCGCAGGCGGCCCGCTTCGAGCAGGCGGTGGCGGAGCTCCGCGAGGCGATCCGGCGCGATCCGAGGTCGGCGGTCCTGTGGGGGCAACTCGCCCAGTGGTTGGCCCGTCTGGACCAGGGCGAGGAGGCGCTGGCCGCCGCGCGAAAGGCCGTGGAGTTCGCGCCCGACCACCCGGCGCCCCGCCTCACGCTCGCCGAACTCCTGCGCGCCCAGAAGCGGTTCCCGGAGGCGGAGGCGGAGTTCGAGCGGGTCATCGCGCTGAATCCCAAGGCGCCCGACCCCTATCTGACGCTCGCCCGGTTCCTCGTCGAGCGGAAGGCCTACGACCGCGCGCGCGGCGTGCTGCTGCGGCTGATCGACGTGCAGCCCACCCTCGCCCAGGCGCACTTCCTGCTGGGGCGGCTCGCCGTCGAGCAAGAGCAGTGGGACGAGGCCATCGCGCGGCTCAGGCGCGCCATCGAGCTCGACCCCGAGCACGACGGCGCCTGGACCGCGCTCGGGTACGCCTACGAGGCGCGGCGCGAGCCGGAGAAAGCCATCGAGGTATACCGCGAGGCCATCAAGACCAATCCCGAAGACGCCGCCTTCGTCGAGCGGCTCGGCGACCTCCTCATCCGGCTCGGCCGGTACAAGGAAGCGGAGACGGAGATCGAGCGCCTGGCGACGGAGGCCCCCCGCGACCCGCGGGTGTTCATGAAGCTTGGCGCCGTCTACTACGAGGAGAAGCAGTGGGACAAGGCCGCCGAGGCCTTCGGCCGCGTGCTCGCCCTCGAACCCTCGAACCTGCGGGCGCGGTACTTCCTCGCCACGACCTACATGGACGCGGGGAAGGAGGCTCAGGCGCAGGAGGAGCTCCAGAAGATCCTGCACGCGGATCCGCAGTCGGTCGACGCTCGCGTGCAGCTCGGCTTCCTCTATAGCCGCCTCAAGCGCCTCGACGAGGCGATCGCGCTCCTCAAGGAGGCCGTTAATCTCGAACCCCGCCGGCCCGAGCTCTTCCTCTACCTCGGCACCGCCTACTACCGCGCGCAGCAGTACGACCGCGCGCAGTCGACGATTCAGGAAGGGCTCTCGCTCGAACCCAAGAACAAGGATCTGCTCTTCCAGCTCGGCGTGGTCCTGGAGAAGCAGTCGAAGTTTGACGACGCGATCCGCACCTTCCGCGAGGTGATCCGGATCGATCCCGCCCACGCCGAGGCCTACAACTACGTGGGCTACATGTTCGCGGAGAAGGGCGTCAACCTCGACGAGGCGGTGACGCTGATCACGAAGGCGCTCGACCTCGAGCCCGACAACGGGTATTTCATCGACAGTCTCGGCTGGGCGCTCTACCAGCAGGGCCGCTACCCGGAGGCGCTGCGCGAGCTCAAACGCGCCGTCGAGAAGGCCAAGGAAGACCCGGTGATCTTCGATCATCTCGGCGACGCGCTCATGAAGAACGGCCTCGCCGAGGACGCGATCACGGCCTGGCAGAAGTCGCTCTCGCTCGATCCGACCGCGGAGGCGGTGCGGAAGAAGATCGAGGCGGAGCGCAACCGACCGCGCCGGGCGAAGGGTGAGAGCTCGAAGGCTAGTCAGTAGCACCGGCCTCGCCCTGTGCCTCGCCGCCTGCACGGCGGCGGCCCGCGGGATCGTGCCCCCCTCGGACGAAGCCCGGCGCCTCCTGGCTCTCCTCCAGCTCCGCCGGGACGAGCTTGCGGACCTCAGGACCCTGGCCGAGGTCACCGTGCGCCGCGGCGGGCGGATCCAGCGGTTCAGCGGCGTGCTCCTCGTCAAGCCGCCCGCCTCGCTCCGCTTCGAGGCGCTCTCCCCGCTCGGTCAGCCGGTGCTGCTCCTCACCGTGTCGGGGGGCACGCTCTCGGCCTATAACGTCGTCGAGAACCTGGCCTTCTCCTATCAGGTGAACGAGCAGACGACGAGCCGCTGGCTCGGCGTACCGCTCGACGCCGAGGACCTGGTCGGCCTGCTCCTTGGCCGCGTGATCCCAAGCCGTGGCCTCCGGAGGGTAGAGATCCTGCCGTCGGATGGCGAGGGCCCGTCGCTCGAGCTCACGGGGGAACGCCAGCGCGCCCGCCTGTGGCTCGACGTCGAGGCGGGCGAGGTTCACAAGGTCGCGATCGGCGGCGGTCGAACGACCCTCGTCGTCACGTACACGCGCCCCCCCGGCAGCCCGGTGCCGTCCGAGATCCACGCCGCGGCCGGCCAGGACTTCGAGGCGACGGTCGAGTACCGGGAGCCGGAGATCGCGACGGGTCTGGACGCCGAGCGCTTCGAGCTCCGGGTGCCGAACGGGGCGAATGTTCAACGGATCCGTTGACCGAGCAGGCACCGCGTGTTACGGTAACGCGCCTTGTCGAAGGGGCCCGGGAGCGTCCGCCGCCTTGCGCTGAGCGCGTCGGCCAAGGTGAACCTGGTGCTCGAGGTGCTCGGCAAGCGCGGGGACGGCTACCACGAGATCGCTACGGTGCTCCAGACCGTGGACCTGTCCGACCGAATGGTGCTCGAGGATGCCCCGCACTCCCTGGTGTTCGCCACCGACTCTCCCGGCGTACCGTCGGACGCGGACAACCTCGTGGCGCGCGCGGCGGCGCTCTTGAGGCAAGCCGCGGGGATCGATCGCGGCGCGCGTCTGCGGCTCGAGAAACGCATCCCGGTGGCGGCCGGCCTGGGGGGGGGCTCGACCGACGCGGCGGCGACCCTCCTCGGGCTGAATCGGCTCTGGGGGCTCCGCTGGAGTCTTGCGCGGCTCGCCGAGGTCGCGGGGGCGCTCGGGATGGACGTGCCGTTCTTCCTGCGGGGCGGCCGAGCCCTGGCGACCGGACGGGGGGAGCGCGTACGGCGGCTCGGGGAGGGCGGCGGATACGCGCTCGTCTTGGTGAACCCCAACCTCCCGCTCAGCACCCGGGAGGTGTACGGGCTCGTGACGGAGCGGGTGTTCTCCGACGGCGCCCGGACGCGGGCGATGATCCAGGCGCTGGCGCGACGGAATGCGGCGCTGGTCGCCGCAAGCCTCTACAATGGGCTGGAGCGAGTCGTGGAGCCGGCGTACCCGGTGATCGGTCGGATGAAGGCGGCGCTCGTCGGCGCGGGGGCGCTGGGTGCGGTGATGTCGGGGAGCGGGCCCACCGTGTTCGGGGTCGCGCGCTCGCTCGACCACGCCCGGCAGATCCGGCGGCGTGTGGCGCGCGCCTCGTGGTCGTGCTGGTCGGTCCGGACGGTGGCGGGTCCGGCGATCCGTCTCCGGGGTTGAGCACCAGCCGTCGTTGAACGACAATGAAGCTCGTTGGGGCGTGGCCAAGCGGCAAGGCGCGGGACTTTGGATCCCGTATTCGGGGGTTCGAATCCTCCCGCCCCAACCATATCCATCCCCGTCGGGGCGCCCGCGCGCCGCGGCGGGGCCCGACCGACGGGCGGCGGGGCCGCCCGCGGGCTGAGACCGGAGCGAGGGCGCGATGGCCTACGAGCTGAAGCTGTTCTCCGGCAACGCGAACCGACCGCTGGCGGACGAGATCAGCCAGTACCTGCGGGTCCCCCTCGCCGACGCCGACGTCGACCGGTTCTCCGACGGCGAGATCTTCGTTCAGATCAACGAAAACGTCCGGGGCGCGGACGTCTTCCTGATCCAGCCCACGTGCCCGCCGGTCAACGACAACCTGATGGAGCTCCTCGTGTTGATCGACGCGCTGAAGCGGGCGTCGGCCCGGCGTATCACGGCGGTGCTTCCCTATTACGGCTACGGCCGCCAGGACCGCAAGGTCCAGCCGCGGGTGCCGATCACCGCCAAGCTCGTGGCAGACCTGCTCACGGCGGCCGGCGTCGACCGCGTGATGGCGCTCGACCTGCACGCCGGCCAGATCCAGGGCTTCTTCAACATCCCCGTGGATCACCTCTTCGCGGCGCCCGTCATCATCGACTACCTCGGCAAGAAGGACCTCCGGGACCCGGTCATCGTGTCGCCCGACGCGGGCGGCGTCGAGCGGGCACGCGCGATCGCCAAGCGGCTCAAGGCCAACCTCGCGATCATCGACAAGCGGCGCGATGGTCCGAATGTCGCCGTGTTTATGCACCTGATCGGCGACGTGCTGGGCAAGGACGTCGTCATCATCGATGACCTGATCGATACCGCGGGCACGCTCATCCAGGCGGTGGAGGCTCTCCAGCGCGAGGGCGCACGCCGCGTCCTCGCCTGCGGAGTCCACTCCGTGCTCTCGGGGCCGGCGGTGGAGCGGATCAGGGCGTCTGTCCTCGAGGAGGTGATCGTCACCAACTCGATCCCGGTGTCCGAGGCCAAGCGGGCCGCGCGCGTGACCGTGCTGACGGTCGCGCCGCTGCTCGGCGAAGCCATCCGCCGCATTCACGACGAAGAGTCGGTCTCTACCCTGTTCGTTTAGGAGCGGATCACCGCATGGAACAGCGAGGACTCACCATCCAGCGTCGCGAGGGCACGGGCAAGTCGGTCGCGAAACGCCTGCGCCGCAGCGGCAGGGTGCCCGGCATTCTCTACGGCGGGCCCGCGGCGGTGCCGATCACCACGGACCCGCGCGATGTGCTGCGCCTGATCCACGGCCACGAGGGGAGCACGCAGCTCCTGACGCTCACGTTCGACGGGAGCACCGAGAGCCGTATGGCGATCATCCGGGACATGCAGTTCGATCCCGTCTCGGAGGCGCTGGTACACGTCGACCTCCAGGAAGTCGCGATGGACCGGCCGATCACCGTCAGTGTGGCCGTGCACCCGGTCGGCGAGCCGGCGGGTGTCCGGGACCAGCAGGGCATCCTCAACCTCGTGATGCACGAGCTCACCGTGTCCTGTCTGCCGAGCCTGATCCCGGAGCGGATCGACGCCGACGTCTCCGCCCTCATGATTGGCGACGTGCTCACGGTCTCCCAGCTCACGGTGCCGGCTGGTGTCCGCATCCTC